>JAXIPI010000263.1:0-5968 GCA_045403015.1 Gaiellaceae bacterium
GACGCGCTATCGCTCTATTCATGCGGGTCCACGGCCCTTGGGTGCTGATTTGCGCACGATTGCGTAGGCTCGATTTGGGAGGTTTGCTGCCCTTCTGCTGCCCAGACACTGCACGCCCATCTCGCCAGCGATAAAGCCCGTCGATCAGCTTCGACGGCCTCCCCCGAAGCGTATTGGCCGGCCTCGAATCAACGCGGCTGCGACGGCGTGGTTGAGCGTGACCATCGGGTTGGCGAGATACGTTCGAGGAGCTCGCATAACGGGAGAGATCGGGTCAGCGATCGCCTCCAGCGGTGAGCGGCGCAGACTTGGAAGCTCCAAAAGACGGCTCCATGCCCGCTTCGCGATCGAACGACGAGCAAGTCGACCGGAGACGAACCGATGTGGTTGATCTGGATGTACACCCCGCAAACCGATCTGCCGACGACGTGACGCTACGTGAGCGACGATGTTCGGCGCCGTCTGCCGGAGCTTCGTGGGCGAATTGACGCGCTCGATGTCGTCATCGTTTCCGCGCTCGCTGAGCGGTTTTCGTGCGCCCTCGAGGTTGGTGCTCACAAGAGTGCCGACGTGCAAGACAACGCCCGGGAAGCAGAGGTCTTGGCGCGTGTAGAACGCCTCGCAACCGAGCTCAGTGGAGATTACGCTGCGATACGCGCGACCTACGTTCGCATCTTGCAGCTTTCTCGTGAGATCCAGCGCCAGCACGCGATCGATGTTGAGCCGGCGCCGCCGCGAATCGGGTGAGGGAGAATCAAAGAGTGGTGGGCCGGTCGAACCGCGCGACCCATCTCCTCGCCCGACCGTCAGCGTCCCGTGTGTGCTGGTCGGGTAGCGGCGGAAAGAACAGCACGACGTGCGCCTCCCCACCGTGGCGGAGCTCGATTACTCCTGAACGCACTCGTCGTGCGCTCACTGTTCCGATCTCCGCAGCCATCAGAGGCGCGTCTGCGGCTGTTTTTTGAAGAGTGACGCGGCCTTCCCAAAGACGCAGTGCGGCCGGAACTGCGTCCAGTCCGGAGGAAACCCAAACAGCTGCTTCGTCGGAATCAGTCATCGCTGGGGGAGTCCGTATTACCGCACTAATCCGGCAGGCTCCTCTACGAGTGCGGCGAGCGTCTCGAGGAACCGGGCGCCCTCTGCGCCGTCGACAACGCGATGGTCAAACGAAAGGCTCACGGTCATCGTCGGTCGAACGGCGGCCTTGCCGTCGACCGCGACGATGCGATCGAGAATCCGGCCGACCGCGAGAATCGCGGCCTGGGGGGCGTTGACGATCGCGTGGAAGGCGTCAACACCGAACATGCCCAGGTTGGAGATCGTGAATGTTCCCTCGGTCACGTCGGCGGGGCGTAGTTTGCGGTCGCGCGCTCGCTCGACGAGGTCGCTCCGTGTCTGCGCCACGGCTTTCAACTCCAGCCGGTCGGCGCCGTGCACTACCGGCACGATCAGCGCCTCGTCCGTGGCCACCGCGATCCCGATGTTGATCGCTTCGTGATGCTGGACGGACCCGTCGCGCCACGTCGCGTTCACGCGCGGGTGGTCCGCGAGCGCTGCAGCGCAGATGACAATCAGGAGATCGCTGTGCGTGACCTTCTCGTAGCCGGGGCGCCTCCGGATCGTTTCTCGCCAGGAGTTCAGCCGGGTGGCATCCAGATCGCGGTCGAGGTAGAAGTGGGGGACGTCGCGCCACGACTGTTGCATCCGTTCGGCCATCGTCTTCCACGCATTCGAAGTCGTCGGTCGCGGAGGACTGGCCGGCTCGTCGCTGACGGGTCGAGCATCCTGAGCGACCACGTCGGCTGCCTGAATCGCGCCATGCGGACCCGTGCCGCGCAAGTCTTCGATCCTGACTCCGTGCTCGCGTGCGAGACGTCGTGCCTTGGGCGACGCGAGCACCCTCCGGCTTGGCGCGTGAACGACCGTCGAAGCACCGTTCGTCGACGCTTCAGGCAGAGCCGACTCGCTCGTCACAGGTCCTGCCGGGATCGTGACCGTCAGGGGAAGGTCTTCTCCTTCGGCCAGTACGAAGGCGACCGCTCGCCCAACAGGAACGTCCTCGCCTTCGGCGGCGCTGATCCCTGCGAGGGTTCCGTTCGCCGGCGCCTCGATCTCGACGGTGACCTTGTCCGTCTCGATCTCCATCAGGGGCTCGCCCTTCGTGACGGCGTCCCCCTCGCTCTTGATCCAGCGCAGGAGCTTTCCAGTCTCTTGCGCCATGCCGAGCGCGGGCATGATGACTTGAGTGGGCGTCAGTCTCACCGGCCCTTGCCGAGCAAACTCAGCACGGCTTCGGCAACACGTTCGGGCGTAGGCACGGTCTGGTCCTCGAGCACCGGCGAGAAGGGGATCGGAACGTCCATGGCACCGAGGCGCACCACCGGAGCGTCGAGATGCCAGAACGCGTCCTCCGCGACGACGGCGGCCAACTCCGCGCTCGCGCCGTAGCTCTGGTGGCCCTCGTCAACGACGATGACCCGACCGGTCTTTCGCGCCGACGCGATGAGTGTTCCGCGGTCCAAGGGTGCGATCGTTCGCGGATCGACGACTTCGACGGAGACGCCGTCGCGCTCTAGTTCGTCCGCGGCCGAGAGCGCCACCTGGACCATCGAGCTCGTCGCGATGACGGTTACATCGTCTCCTTCGCGTTTCACGTCGGCGAGACCGAGCGGCACGAGGTGATCGCCGTCCGGAACGAACCCCTTGACGGCGTACATCATCTTGTCTTCGAAGATAACGACGGGGTTGTCATCTCTGATCGCCGACTTCAGCAGTCCCTTCGCGTCTGCCGGCGTCGACGGCAGGCAGACCTTGAGACCAGGGATGTGCGCCACCCAGGCGTGGAGGCTCTGGGAGTGCTGTGCACCCGAGCGGCGCGTTGCACCGAGCGTCGTCCTGATCGTCAGCGGCGCTTTGAGGCTGCCGCCCGACATGTAGTGGATCTTTGCCGCCTGATTGACGAGCTGGTCCATGATCAGCGTGAGGAAGTCGCCGAACATGATGTCGACCACGGGCCGCATTCCGGTGATCGCAGCGCCGAGGCCTAGACCCGAGATGCCGGCTTCGGAGATGGGAGAGTCGATGACTCGGTCGGTTCCGAACTCCTCGACGAGGCCGGACAGAACCTTGAACGGGTGGCCGGCCTCGGCCACGTCCTCGCCGATGAGGAACACCGCGGAGTCGCGGCGCAGCTCCTCCGCAAGCGCCTCGTTGACGGCCTGCGCGAGCGTCAGCTCCCGCGTGCCTGCGAGAACCGCGCTAGGCGAAGACATCTTCTCTGACCTCGCCCAGTTCGGGGTATGGCGCGTCGAGCGCATAGGCAACGGCGGCAGAGACCTCGGCCTCGGCCTGCTCGCGCAACTCGGCGACCGCCGCCTCGCCGTGTCGGCTTGCGAGCAGGTTGATCGGGTCGCGCTCGGTGACCCAGAGTTCCTCCTCTTCCTTCGTTCGGTAGTAGGCACGGTCGACGTCACCGACGTGATGCCCGTGGTAGCGGTACGTCGCCGCGAGAAGAAACGACGGGCCGCCGCCGGATCGCCCGCGCTCGACGGCACGCTCTGCTGCCGCTCGAACTGCCAGCACGTCCTGTCCGTCGACCTCCTCGGTCGGAATCCCAAATGCCTCAGCGCGTGCAGGGATCGAGCCGGCGGTGACTTCGGAGAAGTGCGTGTACTCGTTGTAGAGGTTGTTCTCGCACACGTAGATGACTGGCAACTTCCAGAGCGCAGCCATGTTCATGACCTCGTACAGCAACCCCTGGCCGAGCGCGCCATCGCCGAAGAAACACACGGCGACGCGATCTGTGCCGAAACGCTTCGCAGAGAAAGCGGCGCCGGTCGCGATTCCTGCAGATCCCCCGACGATGGCGTTCGCACCCAAGTTGCCGTTGGCATGGTCCGCGATGTGCATCGACCCGCCTTTGCCGCGGCAGTACCCCTCTTCCTTGCCGAGCAACTCACAGAACATCCGCCGCACGTCGGCGCCTTTCGCAATGCAATGGCCGTGACCACGATGGGTGGACGTGATCACATCGTCGACGCGTAGGGCCGAGCAGACGCCGACGGCGACGGCCTCCTCACCGATGTACAGATGGGTGAGCCCCGGCATTTTCGCCGAGAGGTAGAGCTGGTTCGCCGCGGTCTCGAATGCGCGGATGCGAAGCATCGCCTCGAGCATCTGCAGTTGCGCCTTCACGTCGACGGTTGTCGGTGACTCGATGGCCATGAGCGACTCCTCCTGGGTCGTTTCTAGACACCCGACGGCATGATGTCAAGTAATACGGAACAGCATCTGCTGTGCTGCCAAGGCTGAAACATGGCCGTACTCCTCGGACTAGGCGCTCTTCTCGTGCGGAGCGACGTTAAGTTATGATGAACGACTATCCAACGGAGGTGGCCGACGTGTCCGACACGATCCCTCGGGTCAGCGAACACGCGATGAAACGCAGTTTCGAGATGACGCCGAGCGACGCCGCGCTGCGGTCGGAGGACGGCTGGATCGACATGGACGTCCGCTGGCTGCTCACGCGCGACACCGTCGGCGCCGAGCATTCGGTCTTCGGGATCACCGTCTTCCCTCCAAGGTCGAAGCACGACATCCACAGACATCCCAATGCGGAGGAGTTCGAGTACCTCGTATCCGGCCGCGGAATCGCACGCGTCGGTGACACGGACGTCGAGCTGGGACCGGGCGAAGTTGTCTTCGTCCCGAAGAACGACTACCACGGGTTCGAGAACACAGGCGACGAACCGGTCTTCATGATCTGGGGATACGCCGGCGCCGCGAGCCTCGACGAGGCCGGATACATCCGCTACGTCGACGACCACCCCGACTGAGCGGATGCGCTCTACGCGCTAGGCGTCACGAGGATCTTGCCCAACGCCCGCCGCTCCGCGAGGGGACGCAATCCTTCCTCGACAAGGGTATCCAGTGGGATCCTCGGTCCCGCCGTGACCGCGGCGATGTTCGTCTCGGCGAGCAGTTCGAGCGCCGCAGGAATGTCCGCGTCGCACACGTGGGCAACGGTAGTGACGATGTCGATCTCACGCAGAATCGTCCCGGTCAGGTCGAGCTCGCGTGGAGCGCCGTGCAAGCCCACGAGGAGCACACGTCCACCGCGGCGCGCGCCGGCGATCGCCGCTGAAGGCGCAAGGGGTGCTCCGCTGGCCTCGATCACGATGTCGAATCCGGCGCCGCCGCTCAGCTCGAGCAGCAGTTGGCCGAGGTCGCGGCCGGAGGCATCCGCCGTCTCGCTCGCGCCCAGGGCAGATGCCGTCGCCAGTCGCTCGGCGTCGATGTCGATCGCGACGACGCGTCCTTCGAGAGCGCGGCGTGATGCACCCGCGATGAGAAAGGAGCCAATGCCGCCCGCACCGATGACCGCCACCGTCTCGTCTTTGCCCTGCGCGACGCGGCCGAGGGCATGAAGCGCGACAGCAAGTGGCTGCGTCATCGCGGCCGCATCGTCGTCGCATGCATCCGGTACGAGACGGCAGATCGAAGCCGGCGACGCCACGTACTCGGCGAGCCCTCCGTCAATCTGAAGACCAAGCGTGCGGTAGTCGGCGCACAGGTTGGTGCGGCGACGAAGACACCAAAAGCAGTGCCCACACGAGATCCCTGCGCCTGACACGACGCGGTCGCCGACATGCAAGGCCGTGACCTCCGCGCCCAGGTCGGCCACGCGTCCGACAAACTCATGCCCGAGCACGACTCCCGGGCGGCAGAGAATTGGGCCGTGATCCCACTCGGAGGCGTCCGTCCCGCAGATCGCCGCGCGCACCACCTCCAGCACGACCTCGCCCCCGGCAGCAGCGGCGGGTTCCGCGACGTCCTCGACGCGGACGTCGTGCGGGCCGTGGAAGACCGCCGCCCTCACGAGGTCAGCACTCGATCTGGACCTTGACGTTCCGACTCGTGTCGCGCGCTGCCTCGAGTGCGGCGGTTCCTTCGCCGAGCGGGAACGTGG
>JAXIPI010000410.1:0-5500 GCA_045403015.1 Gaiellaceae bacterium
CGTGCGCGCCTACCGCCGGGCGGCTGAGCTGATCCGGTCGACGCCCGTGGACATCGCGACGCTCGTTCGTGCCGGTCGCGCCCGCGAGCTTGCCGGCATCGGCTCTGGAATCGAGGCGCGGCTGAAGGAGCTCGTCGAGACGGGCGACCTTGCCGAGCTGCGGGAGCTCGAAGCCCAGGCGCTGCCGGAGCTGGTCGGCGTCGCAGCCCTGCTCGGAATCTCGCCGAAACGGATGCGCGAGCTCGGACACACGCTCGGAATCGGAACGCTCCCGGAGCTACGCGAGGCGGCCGCCGCCGGGAAACTCGACAGCGTGCCTGGAATCGGGCCGAAGACTGCAGCGAGGATCCAGTCCGGGCTCGCGGAGCTGTCGACCGCACGGCCGCGACGCGGAATGCTCCTGCACCGGGCGCGGGCGCTCGTCGGCGAGATCGCCGAGGCGCTCGGGGGTGAAGCCGCAGGCGACCCGCGCCGGGCGTGCGACCTCTCGACGCACTTCGCCGTCGTCGTGCCAAGTAACAGGCTGTTACAAGGTGTTGAGGCGCTGTCGCAGATCGTCGCTGTGTTGGAACAGGACGAGCGGCGCGTCGTCGGCGTCACCGCCGAGGGCTATCCGATCGAGGTGATCGCGGCGGCGCCGGAGCGATTCGGAACCGAGCTCATGCGCGCAACCGGCTCGCCGGAGTACGTCGCTTCGCTTGGGGACCTGCCCGATGCGGCCACTGAGGTGCATGTGTACACATGCATCAGCCGTCCCTTTCGGCCGCCCGAGCTCCGCGAGCTCGACGCTGACGATCCGCCGCCGGACCTGCTCGAGCCGGCGCACATCCGCGGTGACCTGCACGTGCACACGACGGCCTCGGACGGCAAGGCGACGGTCGAGGAGATGGGCCGAGCTGCGCAGGCGCTTGGGTACGAGTACCTGGCGATTTGCGACCACACCCGCAACGTCCGTGTCGTCCCCGGGCTCGACGCCGATGACATCCGCCGGCAAGCGGAGGAGATCGCAGCGGCCAACGAGGTGCTCGCGCCGTTCCGAGTCCTCCGCGGAAGCGAGTGCGACATCCTTCCCGACGGCTCTCTCGACCTCCCCGACGACGTCCTCGCCGAGCTCGAGTGGGTGCAGATCAGCCTGCACGCCGGCCAGCGCTGGGGGGTGAAGGCTCTGACCGACCGGGTGCTCGAGGCAATGCGGCATCCGGCCGCTTCGTGCCTCTCGCACCCGAAGGGCCGGATTCTGAACCACCGGCCGGAGAATGCTCTCGATCTCGACCGCGTCTTCGAGGTCGCGCTCGAGACCGGCGTCGCGCTGGAGGTGAACGGCCTGCCCGACCGGCTCGACCTCGCGGCGGCACACGTACGCGAGGCGCTCGCCGCCGGCGTCAGGATCGTCTGCTCGACCGACGCTCACTCGGTTCGTGGGCTCGGGAACATGGAGCTGTCCGTCGCGACCGCGCGCCGCGGCGGCGCTCCTCGTGGCGCGGTCGTGAATACGCTGCGGCTGAAGGAAGTCCTAGGCGGCTGAGGCGCCGGGCCCGCGCGCTGCGTACTCGCGCACCTCGTACCAGTGGGTATCGCGCAGAGCGGCCGCGACCTCGGGGTCGGTGTGCGCGTCGTAGAACACGTGGTGGTCGAGATCGCAGCAGATCGCCACGTCGCCGAGCGACACGTGCGAGATGACCCTCAGGGCCTCCACCGGCAGCTGGGCCTCGGCGACGGTGTAGTGCATGAACTGAAGATCGGGCGCGAGCTCCATCAGGTCGGGCCAGTCGGGACACGTGCGCGCGCTCATCGCGGTTCGGTGTTCTCCTCCGCAGTCCAGCTCCCTTCCAGCCGAACCACCCCGCGCTCGTCTCCCGCGGGATAGACGAGGAAGACGAGCGCATCGTCGAGCCAGTGCAGGAGCCGCTCTCCTCCCGCGTCCGCCAGACCCAGCCGGAGGTGGAAGCGGCCGTCCGAGAGCGGCAGCCGATCGACGTCGTAGCGCAGCTCCCGCGTTCCGGCGGCCCAGCCGACGCTGCTGGTGTCGAGCACATCCGAGGCCACCAGCAAGCCGGCCTCGTCGCGAAGCTCGAGCTGGAGCTGCGGCGGCGCGATTCCGTTCTCGGCCTCGATCCGGAGCCGAAGCGAGAACGGCTCGCCGGCGAGGAACTGCTGTCGCTCCTCTCCCTCGGCTCCGACCAGGCGAGCCGCAGCGATCGTCGCCTCGCCGGTCCCCCACTCGCGCAGCCCCGCCGCCCGCTCGGCCGGGTCGGCGTCGGCGGCGAGACCCTTCCGATACCGCACGATCGCCTCGTGCGTCGGGCCGTCGAATTCGAGCTTGCCTTCCCGCAGCAGCACGGCGCGCTCGCAGAGCCGCTCGACCTGGGTCGCGTCGTGCGAGACGAAGACGATCGTGCCACCACGCTGCTTGAACTCGAACACCTTGCCGAAGCACTTCCGCTGGAAGGCCTCGTCACCGACCGCGAACACCTCGTCGAGCAGCAGGACGTCCGCGTCCAGGTGCGCCGCGATCGCGAAGCCGAGCCGCATGTACATCCCCGAGGAGTACGTGCGCACCGGCCGGTCGATCGCCTGCTCCAGCTCGGCAAAGGCGACGATCTCGTCGAAGCGCTCCCTGATCTGCGCCCGCTTCAGTCCGTAGATCGCGCCGTTCAGGAAGACGTTCTCGCGGCCCGAGAAGTCGGGGTGGAAGCCAGCGCCGAGCTCGAGCAGCGAGCCGATCCGCCCACCGACGGCGACGCTGCCCTCGGTCGGCTTGATGATCCCGGCGACCAGGCGCAGCAGCGTCGACTTGCCGGAGCCGTTCCGGCCGACGAGCCCGACGGCCTCGCCCGGCTCGACCGCGAGCGACACGTCTCGCAGCGCAACGACGTCCGTCGCCTCGGTTCGCCCGCCGAGCACGAACAGCTCCTTCAGGCTTCGCGCCTCGTTCGCCCGGACGCGGAAGCGACGCGAGACCCCTTCGACGCGGATCTGCCCCGTCTTCACACCTGAGACGGTACAGCTGCCGCCCGCCGTACGAGACCCGCGAGCACGTCGATGAATGCCGGATCGGCGTTCGGGAGCTCGATCCGCTCGACTCGGATCCCCAGCTCCTGAGCGCGTTCCGCCGCCTCGATGTCGAGATCCCAGCGGATCTCGAGGTGGTCGGCGACGAATCCGATCGGACAGAGGACGACATCGCGGACGTCACACGCGGCGAGCTCGTTGAGATGCTCCAGGACGTCCGGCCCGAGCCAGGGCTCGCCGGTCGGCGACTGGCTCTGGAAGGAGAACGTCCACTCGTGGGCGCCGGCGCTCTCGGCAACGAGGCGAGCGGTCTCCAGCAGCTCGTCGCGGTAGGGATCGCCCTCGTCGAGGATCCGGGCAGGCAGCGAGTGCGCGGTGAAGATGACGTGCTCATGCCGGTGCGCCGCGAGCCGTTCCGCGAGCAGCGACACGAAGCCGGGCTCCTGGCCCCAGCGCTCGACAAACCGGAGCTCGGCGCGGCCGTCGAGCGCCTGCACGACCTGCTCGCGGTACTTCTCGATCGAGAGGGTGGAGTAGTGCGGTGCCAGCACGAGGCCGACGATCGTCTCCGCCCCGCCCACGAGCGCTTCCTCCACCGCCTCGGCGATCCGCGGTCGCCAGTGGCGCATGCCGGTGAAGACCGGGAGGGCGAGCTCGCGCTCGAGGGCGGCACGCGTCGCCTCGGTGATCTCGTTCAGGGGATTCGCCTCTTCGATCCCGAGCCGCCGATACCGCGCGACGAGATCGTCGAGGCGTTTGGGGCTGATCGGCCGGCCACCGCGGATGTCGGCGTAGTAGGCCGGCACGTCCTCGAGCCGGTCGGGCGAGCCGTACGCCATGAGGACGACGGCCGTCATACCGGCACGCGGGCGGTCTGCTCGTGGACGAACGCGCGCAGGCGGCCGAGCACATCGGGATCGGTGTCCGGCATCACCCCGTGCCCGAGGTTGAAGATGTGACCCGGCCGTCCGGCTGCGCGCGCCAGCACGTCGAGCGTCGCCGCCTGGACGCGCTCCCACGGCCCGAGGAGGGTCGCGCCGTCGAGGTTTCCCTGCACACCGCGGTCCTCGCCGACGACCTCCCAGCCCCAGTCGAGCGGGATCCGCCAGTCGAGCCCGATCACGTCCCCGCCGGCGTCGCGCATCTGCTCGAGCAGGGTCGCCGTGCCGGTGCCGAAGTGAATTGTTGGACAGTCGACGGCGGCGAGGATGCGTGCCGAGTAGGGCTGCACGAACTCCTCGTAGTCGGCCGGCGACAGCGCCCCGACCCACGAATCGAAGAGCTGGATCACGTCGGCTCCCGCGCGCACCTTGGCCTGGACGTAGAGCGAGAACGCGTCGCTCAACTTCTCCATCAGCGCGTGCCAGGTCTTCGGGTCGGCGTACATCATCCGCTTGACGTTCAGGAACTCGCGGCTCGGCTTCCCCTCGATCAGGTACCCGGCGACGGTGAATGGGCCGCCGCAGAAGCCGATCACGGCCTGATCGGGACGCAGCTCGCGCCTCACGATCGAGACGGCCTCGAGGATGAAGGGCACCGACTCCTCCGGCTCGGGAACGGTCAGGCGGTCGACGTCGGAGGACGAGCGGATCGGACGCTCGATCACCGGGCCGACATTTTCGACCAGCTCGACGTTCACGCCCATGCCGAGCAGCGGCAGCATGATGTCGGCGAACATCACGGCCGCATCGACGTCGTGACGGCGTACCGGCTGCAGCGTCACCTCCGCACAGAGCTCCGGCTCGTAGCAGACCTCGAAGAGCGTGTGCGTCTTCCGGATCTCGCGGTACTCCGGCAGCGACCGCCCCGCCTGGCGCATGAACCAGACCGGCGTACGCTCGGTGGGCTCGAGACGGGCTGCGCGGACGAGAAGTGGCTCTGCCATGGGCCGAAGTAGGCTACCCCGCGCATGGAGCGCGTCGGCGAGCATCCGATCCCGGCCGGCCCGCTGGCGGTCCGCTGGCTCGCGTACGAGCTGCCCGAGCTCCGGGCAGGCGCCGAGACGTCCGCACGAGTCGCGCTTCGAAACGCGGGGACGGCCACCTGGCGCTCGCGCACGGCGAGCGGAGTGCACCTTTCCTACCACTGGCTCGACGATCGCGGCAACGCCATCGTCTGGGACGGCCCGCGAGTCGCGTTCACCCGGCCGGTCGCACCCGGCGAAGAGGTCGAGGTCGAAACGCTCCTGCGCGCGCCGCAACCGCCGGGCCGCTATCGACTCGCGTTCGACCTCGTCGAGGAGCTGCGGTTCTGGTTCGCCGAGGTCGGCTCCTCACCGCTCGAGCTGGACGTCGAGGTGGCGCCGCGGATCTCCGCGCGCCGCTTGGCCGTGACGGTCCACGGCGGCAGCGACGCCGAGACGACAGCGGCGCTGGCTGCGCAGGAGGAGCCGTTGGTCGCCGAGGACGCGGGCGGCACAGCGCCCCCCGGGGCCGGGGCGCTGCCCCGGGCGGCCGGGGCGGCGCGGGGGCTCGCCCCCCACCCCGCC
>JAXIPI010000462.1:0-3739 GCA_045403015.1 Gaiellaceae bacterium
TGACACGCTCAGGGAGTCTGTCGTAGGCCGTCGGATCGTCCGCGTGGAGAAGAACGTCCAGGTCCCCGACCGGTACGACGGAACGACTGATGGAACCGTCATCACCCTGGATGACGGCCGGAAGGTCCAGCTCGCCAACACCGACGACTGCTGCGCCTACACCGAGCTGGAGAGCTTCCTGCTCCACGCCGACCGCATCGACCACGTCATCACCGGAGTGGGCACCACGGACGGATACACCACCTGGCACATCTACGCCGATATGGGAGACGTCCTGGAGGTATCCGTTGGCTGGTCGTGCGGCAACCCGTTCTACTACGCGTACGGATTCCACATCACTGTGTGCGAGGAACCGATCGCCGCTACACCGCTACCGCAGACCGCGGCCTGAGTACGGAAGACTGGTCTCATGCAGAAAATCCCGACGCTCTTCGTCCGCAACCCCGACGACCGAGCCCACGTCCTCCCAGAGATCACACCCGGCTGCGAATGGGTCGCCGTCGGAGAGGGACGCCCCACCCGAAAGTGGGACGGCACCTGCGTCATGCTCGACGAGGACGACATCTGGTGGGCACGGCGCGAGGTCAAGCCTGGCAAGAAGGCGCCGGACGACTACGTGCCGATCTCCTTCGATGAGGCGACGGGGAAGACCGTCGGCTGGGAGCCCATCGAACAGTCGTCGTTCGCGAAGTACCACGCCGAAGCCCTCACCCATGCAGGGCTGATGGCGCCCGGCACGTACGAACTCTGCGGGCCGAAGGTCAACGGAAACCCTGAGCTCCTTACGAAGCACGTCCTCGTGCTGCATGGCTGGGCCCTGGAGTCAGAGCGCCTCGACATCGAGGGCGCGCCCCGCGATTACGACGGTCTGCGCGTGTGGCTCCTCGCCCGCCACTACGAGGGGCTGGTCTGGCATCACCCCAACGGCCGGGCTGCGAAGCTGAAGGCGAAGGACTTCCACTAGGCCGGGACCGCCATGCGCGGCGTAGCCTCCTGTCATGGACTACGACGTCATGTCCTTCAGTACCGTCTACAAGGACGGTGCGGTAATCCGGCGCGACACCAAATGGAGCCTCAACGATGTCGGCCTCAGCCGTGAGGAGGCCATCGCCAACATGGCGATGCGCGCCATGCGGCACGTTGAATGGCTGGGCACGCTCCTCATCCGGGACATCCTCGAAGGGAAAGCCGACCCCGGGCAGCCTTACCTGATCAGGGACGAGGAGACTGGCGTCTACCTCTGGTTCTGCATCGTCCGCGAAGGCTGCGATCCGCCCGCCTTCCCGGACGCCAGCTAGACCGCGACCACTGCGCGCGGCGTAGCCTGCTGCAGCTCGTACGCCTTGGCCCAAGCCTCCTGCCAGCGCCACGCGTGGTCGCGCAGCCTAAGCTGTTCGGCCACCGCACGCCCCGCCTCCGACAACTCGGCCCGCAACGCAGGCGACTCCCGCAGCCGCTTCAACTCCCGATACCAAGTCCGCGGACGGTCGGCGAGCAGACCGGCACCCATGGCATGCAGGCGCCGATACTCAGCCCGCGGGGACGCCACCCAAGGGACGCCGCAAGCCGACATCTCCAACGGCTTCAACCAGGACTTCGCGGCGTTGAAGCGGGTATCGGCGAGCGGCGCAATCCCGATGCCCAGCTCGGCAACCGCGGACGGCCACGCCTCGATCGGCACCCCGCCACCGACAGGATCAGCTGCCAGCCCGAACGCCTTCCCCGCCCCCGACGGATCACCGCGCATCACAAACTCGGCGCCCTCGTCGACTAGGCGGGCGACCGCACCGCCAACCGCCTCCGGATCATTCGGGTGCGAGTGGAACGAACCGGGCCAGCCGATCACATCCGAATCCGTGCGCGGCAACCCGGAGTAGTGATCCGGCAGATAGTTCGGCAGCACCACACCCCGCCCGTGCCGCGCATACACGTCCAACAACGCCGGCGTCGACACCGTCACCAACGTCGCGTCCCGGCACGCCATGGCGAGGTTGCGCCACGAGTGCCGGTTCACCTGCCCGCCGGCCATCCGCCGGCCCTCGTTGCCGGGATGGTGCATTGCCCATGCCGGGTTCGAGGGATGGATCGCGGACAGGTCGTCGTCCACGTCGACCACCACTGTGACACCCTTGGCACGCAGCACGCTGACAGCCTGCGCCATGTAGGCGTGCGTGACCCGCTGGAAGACGACGACGTCCACACCGTCGACGAGGACATCGCGGACCGTGTCACGCTCCATGACTAGGCGCACGGACCGCTGGCCCTGCTCGACCACATGGACGTCGTGACCGGCCGCAGCGCATGCCGCGCCGGGCCACCGCATCCGGAAGCTGCCACAGCCCCAGGAATCGGCCGGATACACGACGACCTTCACTCGCCGACGTCCTTCCGGGCCGTACGCCGCCCCACCGGCCGCTGCTGCGGGTCGGTCTGCCCGACGGGCTTCTCCAGTGCGTCTACACGCGCCTCCAGCCGACTGATTGTGGTGGCCGCATGGTGGAGATGCTCGTGCAGGTCGGTGATCTGCTGCTGCAACTCGGCTGTCCGGTCTGTGTTCATGTCGGCGGCCGTCGCCGTTGTGGGATTGGTGAACATGCTGGCGGCTTCCTCGCGGGCCAGCTTGCGGATGCGTCCGTCCAAGGGGCTGCTCATGCCGTTGTGTCCTCTCCGGCGGAGGGCGCCCGGTTGGGGACTACCCACGTCAGGCCCAGCGTCGCGAGTACCGCGGCGACTGCTGTGAGACCTTCCTGCGTCGTGATCGTATTGTCCGCCAGCGCAGTGCCCAGTGACGCGGCGCCCGCCGCGACACCGGCCACAACGGCCTTCCAGTACTTCGAGATCCTCACGGGTTCCTCACTTCGCTTCGAGGGCGGCGAGCCGCGCGCCCTGCGCCTTGACGGTCTGCTCCAGAGCGGACAGACGCTGCTCCGTGGTCGGCGTCGGCACCGTCGGCGGGGTCGTCGTGGTGGGCGGGGACCACGACGCGGCGTGCTTCAGCCGCTCGGCTACATCCCTGCGGAACTGGCTCGGGGCGAAGTCGAACCGGGCACGCGTGCCGTATCCCTCGACCGGACCGCGAGGATCCGGCTTGCCCTCGATCGAGGTCTCCTTGTGGCAGCCGCACGACTCGGCCGACCAGTCGTACTCGCGGCAGAACGCCGCGTTGATCCGCACCCACGCGTCGTACTGCACCCGCGGGTAGATGTCCTTGCCGTCGCCGCGGTTCTCCGTCTCGATCCCGTATGCGACGTCGTTGCCGTCGACCGTGCCGGAGGACTTGAGCGGCGCCGGGTGGGTGGCCGACTCGTTGAGGAAGGAGTCGTAGGCGTTCTTCGCCATCAGACCGGCGTGGTTGGCGCGGCCCGCACTGCACAGCCAGGCCACGCCCGTGCGCCCCAGCCAGATCTGCGCGAGGGGGGCGGGCAGTCCGCTGTAGCCGTTGCGGGCCACCACGTTGAGGTCGTCGCGTCCGGCCGTGTGGTGGTTCAGGACCATGTGGACGGGGCCGAAAGTCTTGCCGGTCTCATCGTCACGCTCGCGAGTACGCCAGCCTGGGTACTCGGAGATCTTCACGCCCTCGGCCTTGAGGATCGCAATCAGTCTGTCCGGGGTGAGCGGTGCCGCCATGTCAGGCTCCTTCCCTTACGCGCTCCGCTTCGAGGTAGCCGTAGGGCTTGTCAACGGTGATCTGGTCGCCTGCCTGCCAGGCGGTGGAGTGCGCACTGGCGCGGAGCACCAC
>JAXIPI010000282.1:0-7057 GCA_045403015.1 Gaiellaceae bacterium
TACTCGATGAGCTGTGTCAGCAGGAACGCGAGCCCCATCATGAACGTGAGCACCATGCCGGCCAGGAACGCCGCGCGCTGTCCACGTTTGATCGACTGCAGCGCCCAGTGCATCGTGAAGCTGGAGGTGACGAGAATCGCGGTGTTGATGCCCGCGACGTAGACCGGGAATTCGTAGGGCTCGGGGGGCCAGGTTTCCGGTGCACTCGGATTGACCACCCGCACGAAGAAGTAGGCCGTGAAGAAGGAGCCGAAGAGCATCGCCTCTGACGCGATGAAGAGGAACATGCCGAGAACCGTCGCCTCGATCCGCGAGCTCCGGTTCGCGATCGGGGGGCCGTGATGGGGGGCGTCGGCGTGCGCGCTCACGCTTCCACCTCCGACGGCTCGACGACCACGTGCTCGACGGGTACGCCTGCCTCGCTCGTGAGACGGCCGATCAGGTCTCGGCGCAGCCACGACGAGCCGCGCTGCTCCGGGAAGGTGGAGACGAGGATGGCGTCGATGCTCTCGTCACGGACGGCATGCATCGCCGCGGTGAATGGATCCGGATGCGCGACCTGACCATGCGCCTCGATGCCCTCCGACCGCAGCTGCGCGAGCACCTGGCGCAGCCTGTGGTCGGCCTCCGGGTGTGCTCCCTGGTCTGGATCGCTCTGCGGCGAGACGATCAGGAAGCTCGTCCCCTCGCCGCCGGCGCGCGCTTTCTCGCGGATCCGGTCGAGCAACGGCGCGCCGAGCACCGTCTCGTTCGCGACCACGAGGATGTTCTGCGCACCGATGCGTGAAGCGACGTCCGAGACCACATGCTCGACCGGACGATCGCCGGCCGCCTTCCGGATCTCCTCGAGCAGGTTGCGGCGCCGCCAACCCGATTTTGCTTCCGGATGGGTGGAGACGACAAGCTCATCGGGCTCCTCGATCGCGATCGCGTCCTTTACGGCAGTGAGCGGATCGTTGTCGACGACATGCCCCGAAGCCGGAATCCCCGCGTCGCGGAGTTGTTGGAGGGCCTTGTCGAGCCGTCGTCCCGCCGCGGCGCGGCGCGTGTTCTCGTACACGACGTACCCCTCACGAGGAGCATTAACCGGCGCGATCACGAGGACGACCGCGTCGCTGTCCGCGACCCGCTTGCGCACTGCGTCGAGCAGCTCGTCGCCGGTCAGCGTCTCGTTCGCGACGACGAGGATCTTGCGCCGCTCGCTCACCGTACGACCTCCTCCTCTTCCTTCGCCGGCGCGGCCGCACCGCCGTTCAGCACCGCGTGCTTGGCGCCCGGAACGCCGTACTCGTACGGGCTGCCGACGACCTGCGGAATCTCATCGAAGTTGAAGACCGGCGGCGGCGAGGTCACCTGCCACTCGAGCGTCAGCGCCCGCCAGGGGTTCGAGGGTGCGATCGGGCCCCGCGCCCAGCTGGTGATCACGTTGTAGAAGAAGACGATCGTCGACGCGCCGAGGAGGAACGAGAACATCGAGATGACCATGTTCCAGTCGCCGAACTCGGCCGAGTAGTCGGCAACCCGCCTCGGCATCCCCTGCAGCCCGACCCAGTGCATCGGGAAGAAGGTGCCGTTGAAGCCGATGAACGTGAGCCAGAAGTGGAGCTTCCCCAACCGCTCGTTGTACATGCGGCCCGTCATCTTCGGGAACCAGTAGTAGATCCCGGCGAAGATGGTGAAGACCGAGCCGCCGAAGAGCACGTAGTGGATGTGCGCGACGATGAAGTACGTGTCCGACGAGGCGATGTCGATCGGCACCGATGCCAGGAAGATCCCTGAGAGCCCGCCGAGCACGAACATCGAAAGGAAACCGAGCGCGAAGAGCATCGGCGTTCGGAAGTGGAGCTTTCCCTCCCACATCGTCGCTAACCAGGAGAACACCTTGATCCCCGTCGGCACCGCGATGATCATCGAGGTGACCATCATCGGGACGCGCAGCCACGGCGCCATCCCCGCCACGAACATGTGGTGTGCCCACACCGAGAAGCCCAGAACGAGGATCGCCATCAGCGAGAGGGCCATCAGCCGGTAGCCGAAGACCGGCTTGCGGCTCATCACCGCCAGGACCTCGGAGACGATCCCGAAACCGGGCAACATCATGATGTAGACGGCCGGATGCGAGTAGAACCAGAAGATGTGTTGGTACCCGAGGACGTAGCCGCCCTGTTCGACGTTGAAGAAGTTCGTGTGCATGATCCGGTCGAACATCACGAAGAACTGCGACCCGGCGATGAACGGCGTCGCGATCACGACGAGCAGTGAGGTCGTGAAGTTCGCCCAGACGAGCAGCGGCATCCGCCAGAAGGTCATTCCCGGCGCCCGCATCGTGATGATCGTGACCAGGAAGTTCAGCGCAGTCATGATCGACGAGGCGCCTGCCCACTGGACGCCCATGTTGAAGAAGACCTGCCCGAGCGGCTGGTCGACGGCGAGCGGCGCGTAGCTCGTCCAACCGGTGGCGAACGCGCCGCCGGGGGCGAGGAAGGCGGCGAGGAACATGACCCCCGCGATCGGCAGCAGCCAGAACGACAGCGCGTTCAGGCGCGGGACAGCCATGTCCGGCGCACCCAGCATCAGTGGCACCGCGAAGTTGGCCAGCCCGGCGAACGCGGGGATGATGAAGAGGAAGATCATCAGCGCCGCGTGCTCCGACACCAGTCCGTTGAAGGTCTGCGTGTCGACGTACTGCATGTCCGGGTTGGCGAGCTCGGCGCGGAAGATCATCGCCATCAGGCCGCCGACGACGAAGAAGAAGAACGTCGTCGTGAGGTACTGGATGCCGATCACCTTGTGGTCGGTGTTGACCTTGAAGTAGTCCTTCCAGCTGTAAGCGCCGTGGCTCGCGTGGTCGTCCACCCGCGTCGGGCGGCCGGAGATGTAGTACAGCCAGTAGTCGAAGGCTCCGATGCCGGTGAGGAAGCCGACGGGGGCGGCCGTCAGGAAGGCGACAACGGTGATCACGGGCCAGTCCCAGAGCGGCTCGTAGTGCCCGAGCCAGCGGAAGAAGACGACGATCCCGGCACCGATCGCCCAGAAGAGCGGGGTCACGAAGGCCGCCCGGATGAATCCCGGCCGCGTCACGCGCTGCAGGCCACGGCGCGGCGGCGCCGGGGCGTGCGGAGCAGGATGCGTATCGACGACCTCGGTCACTTGCTCCCCTTCTGTCCGTCAACGAGATACTGCACCAGCGCGTCGAGCTGCTCGTCGGAGAGCGTCTGGTTGAAGGTCTTCGGCATCACATCGGGCTGGAAGCCGGCGGCGATCACGGCGTCCGGGTTGACGATCGACTCGCGGATGAACTCCTCGAGCGACTTCGCGCCCGGCGGCTTGATCGCGTCGAGATTCGGCCCGACCTGGGCATCGGTGCCGGCCGGCGTGAACGTGTGACAAGCCCCGCAGCCCGCCGTCGTGAACACCGTCTCGCCCGGATTCGTGCTCGCGCCGGCTGAAGCGTCAGCCAGGAACTTGTCGTAGTCGCTGCGCTTCACGACGCGGACATGCGCTCGCATCGTGGCGTGCCCGAGCCCGCAGAGCTCCGTGCACATCAATGCAAACTGCCCCGTGCGGTTGGGTGTGATCACGAGCGACGTTTTGATTCCCGGGACGGCGTCGGACTTCTGGCCGAACTCCGGCACCCAGAACGAGTGGATCACGTCCACCGAGTTCAAGGTCAGCTTGACCGGCTGGTTGACGGGAAGCACGAGCTGGCCGGAGGTGACCTTGCTCGCGCCGGGATACTCGAACTTCCAGGCGAACTGCTGCGCCGTGACGGCGATCCGGAGCGGGTTCGGGCCGCCGTCGTCATTCTTCGCGAGCACGATCGCGCTGACGATCGAGATCGCCGTGACGAGAATCGCCGGAATCGCCGTCCAGACGATCTCGAGCCCCGTGTGACCGTGGATCGGCGGCCCATCCGAGTCGTCCTCGGGCTGGACGCGGAACTTGAGCACCGAGTAGACGATCGCGGCCGCCACGACGGAGAAGACGGCGATGCAGATGACGGTCGTGAACCAGAACGTGAACTCGATCCGGTCCATCTCCTCGGAGGCCGAGGTCGGCAGCCAGGGCACGAGCACGGCGACCACCGACGCCAGGATTCCCGCGAGGACGCCGTAGATCGTAATGCGGACAATCGAGCCCCTGCGCACCGCGGCGAGCCTACATCACTAAGTCACTCGCAAGACGAGCATCCGCGGAAGCGGATGCTCGTCGCGCAAACCCCTGAAGGGGCCGCTTCGCGGCCCACCAGCTCTCACCTGTGAGGTGGCTCTGGCCGCCTCACAGTTCTTCATTCCCCGCTACGCGACGGGTAGCTCGAAGAGGAAGGTCGAGCCGGCGCCCGGCTCGGACTCGACCCGGAGCCTGCCGCCCATACGCCGTACGATCTCCCTCGAGATGTACAGGCCGAGCCCTGTGCCGCCGACGCCGCGCGAGAGGTTCGGGTCGATGCGGAAGAACTTCTCGAAGATCCGCTCGTGCTCGGAGGGCGGTATTCCGAGACCGCGATCGCGCACGGCAAAGCGGGCGTGTCCGTCCTCGGGGACGATCTCCAGCTCGACGCGGCCGCCGCCCGGAGAGTACTTGACCGCGTTTTCGATCAGATTCACGAGCACCTGCCGCAGGCCGTCCGCATCCGCCTGGACGTGGAGGCTCGACTCGGGAGTGGAGAGCACGAGCTCGATGTCCGGCGGCAGGTGGGTTTCGGCAGCCGCGATGACCGCGCGCGCGATCTCGGTCGCGTCTGTCCGCCCGATCAGGACCTCTTCGGCGCCCGAGTCGAGCCGGCTCGCCAGCAGGATGTCGTTGACGATCCGTGCGAGCCGCTCCGACTCGCCCGAGATCACGTCCAGCATCCCCTCCTGCTGGTCGATGCTGAGCGAGACGTCGTCGCGCCGCAGCGTCATCGCGGCGCCGTAGATCGCTGCGAGCGGCGTGCGAAGCTCGTGCGAGACGGTCGAGACGAAGTCGCTCTTCAACTGCTCGACGGCCCGCTCCTCGGTGAGGTCCCGGAACGCGTAGACCGTGCCCTGCGGAAACTCGGCGGCGGTGAGCGAGAGCCAGAGCTCGCCTCCAGGCCCGTCGAGCGAGAACGACTGCTGCCGCTCGGCGGCCAGTGGGAGCGGCCAGGCGCCGAGTACGTCGGAGGCGCGCGCCCCTGCGACGACGCGCTCCGCGAGACCCGTGATGCGCTCGGCCGCAGGATTCCAGAGCCTGACGACGCCGTCCCGGTCGACGAGGAAGACACCGTCGCCGACGAACTCGAGTGCCTGCGCCGCCTGGGCGCGGCGCTGCAGCTCGCCGACGAGACGCGCGTTGTCCATCGCCACCGCGGCCCGTCGGGCCAACTCTTGCGCGAGGTCGAGGTCGGGCTCCTCGAAGCGATTGTCCTGGCGTGAGCCGAGCGTCAAGATCCCGAGCGACTGGCCGCGGGCGACGATCGGGACAAACATCAGTGAGCGCGTGCCGATGGGCTCGAAGCTCTTTGGGTCGGCACCGAGACGCTCGAGCTCCTCGAAGTACTCCTGCTCGACGGTGCTGAACAGAACCGACTCGGTGGAGCGAAAAGCGTGTGCGAGCAGTCCCGTTCCCTCGCCTGTGAGCGCGTACCTGGACGGCAGCGCCTCGAGGAGCGGCTGCAGCTCCGGGTTGTTGTTCACGCAGGCAACGCGCACGAGTGAATCGGCCGAGGCGACAAAGACGTTGCACGAGTCGGCGAGCCGGGGCACCGTCACCTGCGCGATCCGCGCGGCGATCTCGTCGCGGTCGAGCGAGCTCGAGAAGAGCTCCCCGGCCTCCGCGAGCAGCCGCAGCCGGTCGTCGGCGCGCCGGCGATCGGTGATCTCCATGATCACCGCGCCAACGCCGATCACCTCGCCCTCGGGAGTGCGCACCGGGTAGTAGCTGGAGAGCCAGTGGCGCCGCTCGCCGATGATCAGGGCATCGTCGTCGGTCGACTCCGTGTGGACGAGCGGTTCGCCGGACTCGAGAACCTGCCGGTAGAGCGGCACGAGGGCCGGCGCGAGCGTCGGGATCACCTCCTCCAGCGTTCGGCCGACATGCTCCTCCGGCGTCTTCCGGTTGACCGCGGCCAAAGCGTCGTTCACGCGGACGAAGCGGAGCTCGCGATCCCAGAAGCCGATCCCCACCGGCGCCGAGACAAGCAGCGTGTCGAGCTGCGCGTACGACTCCTGGGCGGCTCCGAAGAGACGCGCGTTGTCGATCGCGAGCGCCGCCCGCCGCGCGATCTCGTGCGCCAGCTCGAGATCGGTCTTCCCGAACCGCCGCCCGGACTCCCCGGTGCCGAGCGAGATCGTCCCGAGCAGACGGCCCCGCGCCTGGAGCGGGACGACGATGTAGGACATCGCCTCGAGCGCGTGATAGAGCGCGAGATGCTCTTCGTCGACGGCGGCGTGCGCGAGCGCCCCGGCGCGCGCGTCCTCGAACAGGAGCGGCTCACCGCTCGCGAGCACCTCCGACACCGGATGCGCCTCGTTCTCCTCCGGCGGATACCGCCTCCTCAGCTCGCGCAGCAGCTCTTCCCGCTCGGGATTCCGGTGCGAGATCACGACCTGTCGAAGGCTGGCCTCGTTCTCGCCGATCGTGTCCACGATGCAGTAGTCGGCGATCCGCGGGACGAGCAAGTGCCCCAGGTCGGCGAGCGTCGCCTCGTAGTCAAGTGAGGCCGAGAGGAGTGTGCTCGCCTCGGCCAGGAAACGGATCCGGGCCTCGGCGTTCCGCTCGTCGGTGATGTCGTGGAAGACGTTGATCACGAGGTGCACTTCGCCGGCGTCGTTCAAGAGCGGCGTCGAGCGGACGACCGACCAGCGCTCGTCGCCGCTCGGAAGGATGCGATAGCCGAGGACGCCTTCCTGCGCGGAGCGCTCGACAAATGCAAGCCGGTTCGGCAGCCGGTCGACCGGCATGGGCGCGCCGTCCTCGCCGATGATCTCGAACCGCCGGAGCAGCTCAGGCCCCGAGAGGTGGAGCAGCTCGTCGCTCGACTTCAGTCCGCAGAGTCGTGCGGCGGCGTCGTTCGCGAAGACGAGCCTGCCGTCGA
>JAXIPI010000179.1:0-10663 GCA_045403015.1 Gaiellaceae bacterium
GGCGGGCTCGATCTTCACGTTCTCGCTCACGCTCGGCGACTACATCACGCCGCAGCTCGTCTCGAGCACGCAGTTCATCGGGAACGTCGTCTACATCAACGTCGGCGTCGCGAACAACCTCCCGTTCGCTGCCGCCTTCGCAACTGTGCCGGTCGCGGTGATGGTGATCTACCTGCTGCTCGCGCGGCGGGGTGGGGCGTTTGACAACCTATGACGTCGCGTGCCGGAACCTGGCTGTTGCGCGGGGCCACGGGGCTGACGCTCGCGTTCATCTACCTGCCGCTGCTCGTGATCGTCCTGTACGCCTTCAACACGCGCCGGACGCTCGTGTGGCCGATTCCAGGGCTGACGCTGAAATGGTTCGGCAAGGCGATCGACAACCCCGGCGTGCGGGACGCTCTCCTCGTGTCGTTGAAAGCTGCGCTCGGGGCGACCGCGATCGCGCTCCTGCTCGGCACGTGCGTCGCGTTCGCGGTCGGACGCCACCGTTTCTTCGGTCGCGACGGCATCTCTTTTCTCGTCATCCTCCCGCTGGCGTTGCCCGGGATCGTGACGGGGATGGCGTTGAACGCCACGTTCCGCAACCTGCCGGAGCCATTCGGGGTCGAGCTCGGGCTATTCACGATCATGGTCGGGCACGCGACCTTCTGCATTGTCGTCGTCTACAACAACGTCGTGGCGAGGCTGCGGCGGACGGCCATCACG
The DNA here is from genome assembly GCA_045403015.1 of Gaiellaceae bacterium. GTDB lineage: Bacteria > Actinomycetota > Thermoleophilia > Gaiellales > Gaiellaceae > Gaiellasilicea. Next base: position 706 of record JAXIPI010000179.1, read on the forward strand.
CTCGAGGAGGCCTCTTCTGATCTCGGCGCCGACGCCTGGCAGACTTTCCGGTACGTCACCTTCCCACAGCTGAAGACCGCATGGCTCGCCGGCGGGCTGCTCGCGTTCGCGCTCAGCTTCGACGAGGTGATCGTGACGACCTTCACCGCCGGCGCCGACCAGACGCTGCCGATCTGGATCCTCAATAACCTGTCGCGACCGAACCAGCTCCCGATCGTGAACGTCGTCGCGGTGTTCGTGATCCTGCTCTCGATGAGTCCCGTCTACTTCGCCTCGAAGCTCTCGAGCGAGTCGCGGGGCGCAGGAGCGACGGGCGTCGCCGGCGGCGCTCGCTAGCCGGGGTTCGCCGGCGCCTTCTGCTTCTTCTCGACGGCGGCCGGGAGCTCCACGACGAACGTCGAGCCCCTGCCCGGATTCGATTCGACCCAGATCTTTCCGTCCATCCGCCGGACGAGCTCGCGGCTGATGTAGAGGCCGAGACCGGTACCCCCGATTCCACGGGTCATGTCCGGGTCGAGCCGGTAGAACTTTTCGAAGATCCGGCGGTGCTCCGAGGATGGGATGCCGAGGCCCTTGTCGATGACCGAGAAGCGGATCGAGCCGTCGCCGTTCGCCACCGACACGGCTACCTCGCCGCCCCCCGGTGAGTACTTGATCGCGTTGTCGACGAGGTTGACCAGCACCTGGTGCAGCTGGACGGGATCGGCCACCACGTGCGCCAGGCGCTCCGGCGCATGCAGCTGAAGCTCGATTGCCTCGGGCAGATGCGTCCGCGCGGCCTCGACGACCGACCCGGCGAGCTCCGCCGGGTCGCAGCGCTCGACCGAGAGGGGAAGCTGGTCGGCGTCGAGGCTGCCTGCGACGAGCAGGTCGCTGACGATCATGCCGAGCCGGTCCGACTCGGACGCGATCACACCGAGGAGCTGGTTCTCGATCTCGGGATCGAGCTCGATGTCCGTCCGGCGAATGGTCTGCGCCGAGCCGTAGATCGCGGCGAGCGGCGTCCGCAGCTCGTGCGAGACGGTGGCAACGAAGTCCGCCTTGATCTCCTCGAGCTTGCGCTCTTCGGTCAAGTCGCGGAACGCGTAGACCGTGCCCTCCTCGAACCCGACACCGGAGCCGGAGATCCAGAGCTCGCGGCCACCGAACTCGACCGGCACCGTTTCGGCATGAACGAGGTCGCCGGGCTTGCCCGCGACGGGGATCCGTGGCGAGATCTCGTTCCAGCCGTGGACGACGTCCGCGATCGGGCGGCCGAGCACCTCTGACTCCGGGAGGCCGGTGATCGTCGCTGCAGCGGCGTTCCAGAGCCGGATCATCCCCTCGCGGTCGACGAGGACGACGCCGTCGCCGACCGCCTCCAGCGCCCTCGCGGCCCGCCCTCGCCGCTCGGCTTCTGCGTACAGGCGCGCGTTGTCGATGGCAGCGGACGCGTGACGTGCGAGCTCCTGTGCGAGGGCGAGATCGCTCTCGTCGTACCTCCGCTCGGACTCGGCGGTGACGAAGCTGATCGAACCGAAGACCTCGCCGCGCGCGACCAGTGGCACGGTCACGTACGAGCGCGGCGCCAGCGAGCGCGCGATGTCGAGCTGGCTCCCGTCGAACCCGAAGGAGGCGAGCGCCTCGTCATCGATGTCGCGCACGAGCACCGCCTCGAGTTCACGGATCGCCTCCGCGCCGGCCGAACCGGTCGCCCCCAGCATCGTCTCCTGCAGCTCGCGCGCGAGCGCCAGCTTGCGCGGATCGACGTGCTCCAGCGCCAGTCGCTCGAGCTTGCCGTCGACGAAGATGTCGACCGCGCACCAGTCCGCAATGTGTGGCACAGCGAGGCGGGCAACGTCCGCGAGCGTCTGCTCGTAGTCGAGCGAGCTGCCCAGCACCCAGCCGGCCTCCGCGAGGAAACGCTGCCGCTCCTCGGCGAGCCGGCGATCGTGGATGTCCGTCGCCGTGCCGACCCAGCCGGTGATCGCGTTCGAGTCGTCGCGCAGGCAGACCGACCGGCCGAGATGCCAGCGGTAGACACCGTCCGCGCGGCGGAATCGGTACTCCACCTCGAACGGATCGCCCGTCGGTCGCGACGCCGTCCACCGCTCCTGCATCTCGGGCACATCGTCGGGATGGACGATCGCTTGCGCGTCGCCCTCCTGGCCGCGCTTCAGGCCGGTGAACTCGTACCACCGCTCGTTGTAGCTGAGCGTCTTCCCGTCGGCGTCGGTCGTCCAGACGATCTGCGGCACCGCGTCGGCGAGTGAGCGGTAGCGCTCCTCACTCTCTCGCTCGAGCGCCGCGAGCTCCTGGGCCTTGAGCAGCTCGTCCTGGCGCCTGATCTCGACCGTCTTCTGCCAGAGGTCGATGAACACCGACACCTTCGCGCGCAGGATGTGTGGGTCGAACGGCTTCATCAGATAGTCGACCGCTCCGGCTCCGTACCCCTGGAAGACGTGCTCGGCGTCCTTGGAGATCGCGGTCAGGAAGACGATCGGGATGTGCCGAGTGCGCTCGAGCTTCTTGATCAGCTCGGCGGTCTGGAAGCCGTCCATGCCCGGCATCTGCACGTCGAGCAGGATCACCGCGTACTCGTCGTGGAGCAGTCGCCGCAGCGCCTCTTCGCCCGATTGGACGCGGACGAGCTCGTGACCGAGCGGATCGAGGATCGCTTCGAGCGCGAGGAGGTTCTCAGGCCGGTCGTCGACCAGCAAGATTCGGGCCTGCGTCACGGGCAGCACAACCCGTAGAGGAAGGGGCCGATCTCCTCGAGCGGCAGCACGGCGTCGACGGCGGAGGCTTCGAGCGCCGCGTCGGGCATCGTCCGCCGGCTCGCCGTCCGAGGATCCTGGACGATCGAGACGCCGCCGTTCCGTTTGATGGCCGCGAGGCCGGCTGCTCCGTCCCTGTTCGCGCCGGTGAGCACGATCCCGATCGCGCGCTCGCGGTAGCCGTCGGCGACCGATTCGAAGAGGACGTCGATGGAGGGTCGCGCGTACTGCACGCGCGCCTCGACGGAGAGCGCAAAGCGTCCGCCGTCCACGAGCAGGTGGTAGTCCGGCGGGGCGATGTACACGCGGCCGCGCTCGATCAGCTCCTTGTCGCCCGGCTCGGTCACCGGCCGCTCGACGTGTCGCTGGAGCAGGGATTCGAGCACGCCGCGTCCCGACTCGGGCGAGCGGTGCTGGGCGACGACGATCGCTTGATCGAGGTCCTGCGGGATGCCTTCGAGAAGCGTGCCCATGGCCTCCAAACCGCCCCACGAGGCGCCGATCGCGATCACGTCGTACATCTCATCCGACCTTCTTGTAGAGCCGTTCTTCGGCGTCGAGCTCCTCGTAGGAGCTCTCGTGCGGAGAGAAGCGGATCGTCTCCTTCTGCCCGAGTGCGAGGACGCCGAACATCGCGAGGCTCTCGTAGAAGAGCCGGTGCACGTGCTCTTGAAGCGGTTGCGCGAAATAGATCATCACGTTCCGGCACGTGATCACGTTGAACTCGTTGAACGCGGCGTCGGAGGCGAGATTGTGCTGGGCGAAGACAACGCCCTCGACGAGCTCCCGCGCGAACTGCGCGCTGTCGTAGCGGGCGACGTAGTACTCCGAGAACGAGCGCGCGCCGCCGGCCCGGATGTAGTTCTGGGTGTACTCCTGCATCTTGTCGAGCGGGAAGACGCCGAGCCGCGCGGTCTCGATCACCGCCTCGTTGATGTCGGTCGCGTAGATCCGCACGCGGTCGGTGAGGCCCTCCTCGGCGAGCAGGATCGCGAGCGAGTAGACCTCCTCACCGGTCGAGCAGCCCGCAACCCAGAGGCGCGAGAACGGATACGTGTGAAGTGCGGGTACGACCTTCTTGCGGAACGCGAAGAAGAAGGTCGGGTCGCGAAACATCGCGGTCACGTTCACCGACAGGTCGAGCAGCAACCGTTCCATCACCGCCGGGTCGTGCAGGATCAGGTTCTGGAGTGCGGAAACGGTCTCGACCTGCTCCCCGTCCATCCGCCGGCGCAGGCGTCGTTTCAGCGATGCCGGAGCGTAGTCGCGGAAGTCGAAGCCGTAGCGGCGGTGGATCCCCTCCAGGAGGAGCTCGATCTCGATCTGCTCGAGCTCGAGCTCGTCCTTTCTCTCTACCGGTAGAGCCACACCCGCATCAGTGAGAGCAGTTGATCGGTGTCGACGGGCTTCGTGATGTAGTCGGAGGCGCCCGCGGCGATCGACCGCTCACGGTCGCCCCGCATCGCCTTGGCGGTCAGCGCGATGATCGGCAGCTTCTCGAATTCCGGCAGCTTCCGGATCGCCTGTGTCGTCTCGTAGCCGTCCATCTCCGGCATCATCACGTCCATCAGGACGAGGTCGACGCTGGCGTTCGACTGGAGTGCCTCGATTCCCTCGCGTCCGTTCTCCGCGAACAGCACCTCCATCCCATTCGCTTCGAGCGCGCTCGCCAGCGCGAAGACGTTCCGCACGTCGTCGTCGACGATCAGGATCTTCTTGCCGAGGAAGAGCGCGTCGGCGTTGTGGAGCTGCTCGAGCATCTTGCGCTTCGACTCCGGGAGCTTCGACTCGACCCGGTGGAGGAAGAGGGATGTCTCGTCGAGGAGCCGCTCCGGGGAGCGGGCGTCCTTGACGACGATTGTCTCCGCGTAGCGCTTCAGCTTCGTCTCTTCGCGCCGGGTGAGCTCCTTGCCGGTGTACACGATCACCGGCAGCCCGTGCGAGCTCTCACTGGTCTTGACCTTTTCGAGCAGGTCGAAGCCGGTCATCTTCGGCAGCTTCAGGTCGAGCACCATGCAGTCGAAGGGCGGCCCGGAGTCGAGCGCCGCGAGCGCCTCCTCCGAGGAGCCGACCGCGACGATCTCGACGTCGCCGTCACCACCGACCAGCTCGATGATCGCAGCGCGCTGGATCTCGTCGTCGTCGACGACGAGCAGCCTGCGGACGGCGCGGTCGATGAACGACTCGATCCCGCCGAAGACGGCCTGGAGAACCTCGATCGACGCGGGCTTCTTGACGACTGCGGCGGCGCCGGCCATCAGGGCGGGCTGCGCCTCCTCGACGCCCGAGACGATGTGCACCGGGATGTGCCGCGTCGCCGGGTGGCGCTTCAGCCGGTCGAGGACCGTCCAGCCGTCCAACACCGGCAGGCTCATGTCGAGCACGATTGCGTCGGGCTTGAACTCGCGCGCGAGGGCGAGCCCGCTGTCACCACGAAGGGCGACGAGTCCCTTGAAGCCGCGCTCCCGTGCGATCTCCAGCTCCGTTCGCGCGAAGTCCGCATCGTCCTCGACGATCAAGACGACGCGGTCGCCGTCCTCGATCGCGTCGCGGTCGTCCTCGACGTCGCTCCGGACGAGCAGTGAGAGATCGAAGTCGTCGGCGTCCGGATCGCCGCCGTTCGTCGGGTGGGGCAGCGCCGCAGTGGCCGGCGTCAACCCTGCGGTGACGGCGGCCAGGAACTCTGCGCCCGTCGCCTCGGGCGCGTGCTCGACGAACACGTCCGGCAGATAGAGCGTGAACGTGCTGCCCTCACCGGGCGCCGACTCGACATGAATCTCGCCCCCGAGCAGGCGTGCGATTTCGCGGCTGATCGAGAGGCCGAGCCCCGTGCCGCCGTAGCGGCGGCTCGTCGTGCCGTCCGCCTGCTGGAACGCCTCGAAGATCACGCGCAGCTTGTCGGCGGGAATCCCGACGCCCGAGTCCACGACCGAGAACCCGACCACGTGGTCGGCGTTCGCGAGCGTTTCGCTGGCGAACTGACGCCCTGCGGGCGCCTGGGCGACCCGGAGGATCACGCCGCCTGCCTCGGTGAACTTGAACGCGTTCGAGAGCAGGTTCTTCAGGACCTGCTGGAGTCGCTGCTGGTCGGTGACGACCGTCGGGAGCGCGGTCTCCGCGAAGTCGAGCTCGAAGGTCAGGCCGTTCTCCACGGCCACCGGCATGAACGACCGCTCGAGACTCGCAAGCTCCTCGGCGACCGACACCTCGGCGGCGTGCACGTCCATCTTCCCGGCCTCGACCTTGGAGAGATCGAGGATGTCGTTGATCAGGCTGAGCAACTCGGCGCCGGCATTGTGGATCGTGTTCGCGAACTCGATCTGCTTGGCGGTCAGGTTGCCGTCGACGTTGTCGCCGAGCAGCTTCGCCAGGATCAGGAGCGAGTTGAGCGGCGTCCGCAGCTCGTGCGACATGTTTGCGAGGAACTCGGACTTGTACTTCGACGAAAGCGCGAGCTGCTCCGCCTTCTCCTCCAGCGCGCTCCGGGCCTCCTCGATCTCGGCGTTCTTGATCTCGATCCGCCGGTTCTGCTCCTCGAGCTGCTGCGAGCGCTCTTCGAGCTCCTCGTTCGTCTGCTGGAGCTCCTCCTGCTGGGTCTGCAGCAGCTCCTCGGAGGCGCGCAGCGTCGCCGTCTGCGCCTCGAGCTCCGCATTCGACCGCTTCAACTCGTCCTGCTGCGCCTGCAGCTCCTCCGACTGGCTCTGGAGATCCTGCGTCAGCGACTGTGACTGGAGCAGCAGCTCCTCGGTGCGCATGTTCGCATTGATCGTGTTCAGCACGACGCCGATCGACTCGGAGAGCATCTCGAGGAAGGTCTGCTGGACCTCGGTGAACGGCGCGAACGACGCGAGCTCGATCACCGCCATCACCGTCTCCTCGAAGATGACCGGGAGGACGATGATGCTCGTCGGCGCGGCTTCGCCGAGGCCGGAGGCGATCTTGATGTAGTCCTCGGGAGCCTGCGTGATTACGATCACCTTCCGCTCGAGCGCGGCCTGGCCGATCAGCGCCTCGCCGAGCCTGAAGCGGTTGGCGAGCGACTTGCGCTCCTTGTAGCCGTACGACGCGATCAGGTGCAGCTCCGTCTCCTCGTCCTCACCGGTGTCCTCGGCGACGTAGAAGGCGCCGTGATGCGCGGCGACGATCGGCGTCACCTCGCTCATCAGGAGCCGCGCGACGGTCTTCCGGTCGCGCTGGCCCTGCAGCATCCCGGAGAAGCGGGCGAGGTTCGAGTTGAGCCAGTCCTGGGCGGCGTTCCGCTCGGTCGTCTCGCGGAGGTTGCCGATCATCTGATTGATGTTGTCCTTGAGGTCCGAGACCTCGCCCGCCGCCTCGACGTTGATCGAGCGCGTCAGGTCGCCCTGCGTCACGGCCGTCGAGACGTCTGCGATCGCGCGCAGCTGCGTCGTCAGCGTCTCGGCCAACTGGTTCACGTTGTCGGTGAGGCCCTTCCACACGCCGGAGACGCCTTCGACCTGCGCCTGGACGCCGAGCTTGCCTTCGGTGCCGACCTCCTGCGCTACGCGCGTCACCTCGGCGGCAAACGTCGAGAGCTGGTCGACCATCGTGTTGATCGTCCCCGCGAGCTGAGCCACCTCGCCTTTGGCCGCGACGGTGATCTTCTGCGAGAGATCGCCCTTGGCGACCGCAGTCGTCACATCGGCGATCGCGCGGACCTGGTCGGTGAGGTTGTTCGCGAGCAGGTTCACGTTCTCGGTCAGGTCCTTCCACGTGCCGGAGACGCCGGCCACTTCGGCCTGGCCGCCGAGACGGCCCTCGGTGCCGACCTCGCGAGCGACGCGCGTCACCTCGGCGGCGAACGCCGAGAGCTGGTCGACCATCGTGTTGATCGTGTCCTTGAGCTCGAGCACTTCCCCCTTCACGTCCACCGTGACCTTCTTCGAGAGGTCGCCGTTCGCGACGGCGGTCGTCACGGTTGCGATGTTGCGTACCTGCTCGGTGACCGTGAAGACCATGAAATTGACGTTCTCCGTCAGGTCCTTCCAGGTGCCGGAGACGCCTTCGACGGCCGCCTGACCGCCGCGGCGCCCTTCGGAGCCGACCTCGCGAGCGACGCGAGTCACCTCGGAGGCGAAGGCCCGCAGCTGCTCGACCATCGTGTTGATCGTGTCCTTGAGCTCGAAGATCTCGCCCTTCGCGTCGACGGTGATCTTCTTCGAGAGATCGCCGTTCGCGACCGCGGTCGTCACGGTCGCGATGTTCCGCACCTGCTCCGTGAGCGAGCCGGCCATGAAGTTCACGTTGTCGGTCAGGTCGCGCCAGGTCCCCGAGACGCCCTTCACCTGTGCCTGCCCGCCGAGCTTCCCCTCGGTGCCGACCTCGCGGGCAACGCGGGTCACCTCGGCCGCGAACGAGGACAGCTGGTCGACCATCGTGTTGATCGTCGCGGCGAGCTGGGCGACCTCGCCCTTTGCCTCGACCGTGATCTTGCGAGACAGGTCGCCCTGCGCGACCGCGGTCGTCACCTCGGCGATGTTCCGCACCTGGTCGGTGAGGTTGTTGGCGAGGGTGTTGACGTTCTCGGTCAGCCCGCGCCAGGTGCCGGAGACGCCTTCGACCTGCGCCTGGCCGCCGAGCTTCCCTTCGGTGCCGACCTCCTTGGCGACGCGCGTCACCTCGGCCGCGAAGGCCGAGAGCTGGTCGACCATCGTGTTGATCGTCTGCTTCAGCTCGAGGATCTCGCCCTTCACGTCGACGGTGACCTTCTTCGACAGGTCGCCGTTCGCGACCGCGGTCGTCACTTCGGCGATGTTGCGGACCTGCGCCGTCAGCGAGCTCGACATGGTGTTCACGTTCTGCGTCAGGTCGCGCCAGACACCGGAGACGTCCTTGACCTCCGCCTCGACGCCCAACTTCCCTTCGGTGCCGACCTCGCGGGCGACGCGGGTCACCTCGCCGGCGAACGCCGAGAGCTGGTCGACCATCGTGTTGATCGTCCCCTTCAGCAGGGCGATCTCGCCCTTGGCGTCGACGGTGATCTTCTGGGAGAGATCGCCTTTCGCGACTGCGGTCGTCACGTCGGCGATCGCGCGCACCTGGCTCGTGAGGTTGTTCGCGAGCAGGTTCACATTGTCCGTCAGGCCGCGCCACGTGCCGGAAACGCCCTCGACCGTCGCCTGGCCGCCGAGGATGCCCTCGGTGCCGACCTCGCGGGCGACGCGGGTCACCTCGGCGGCGAACGAGGAGAGCTGGTCGACCATCGTGTTGATCGTCGAGGCGAGCTTCGCGATCTCACCCTTCGTCTCGATCGTGATCTTCTGCGTCAGGTCGCCGCGCGCGACCGCCGTCGTCACCTCGGCGATCGAACGCACCTGGGCCGTCAGGTTGTCGGCCATCAGGTTCACGTTCTCCGTCAGCCCGCGCCAGGTGCCGGAGACGCCCTCGACCTGCGCCTGGCCGCCCAGCTTGCCCTCGGTGCCGACCTCGCGGGCGACGCGGGTCACCTCCGCGGCGAACGAGGAGAGCTGGTCGACCATCGTGTTGATGGTGCTCTTGAGCTCCAGCACCTCGCCGCGCGCGTCGACGGTGATCTTCTTCGAGAGATCGCCCTGCGCGACGGCGGTCGTCACATCCGCGATGTTCCGCACCTGGTCGGTGAGGTTGTTGGCGAGGGTGTTGACGTTCTCGGTCAGCCCGCGCCACGTGCCGGAGACGCCTTCGACCTGTGCCTGGCCGCCGAGCTTGCCCTCGGTGCCGACCTCGCGGGCGACGCGGGTCACCTCGGCGGCGAACGCCGAGAGCTGGTCGACCATCGTGTTGATCGTGTCCTTCAGCTCGAGGATCTCGCCCTTGACGTCGACGGTGATCTTCTTCGAGAGGTCGCCGTTCGCGACCGCGGTCGTGACCGCCGCGATGTTCCGGACCTGCGAGGTGAGGTTGCCGGCCAGCGTGTTCACGTTGTCGGTGAGGTCGCGCCAGGTGCCGGAGACGCCCTCGACCTGCGCCTGGCCGCCGAGCTTCCCTTCGGTGCCGACCTCCTTGGCGACGCGCGTCACCTCGGCCGCGAAGGCCGAGAGCTGGTCGACCATCGTTTTGATCGCCAGCTCCCTCTCGTGCTACGCGCCCTTCACCTCGACGGTGAACTTCTTCGACAGGTCGCCGTTCGCGACCGCGGTCGTCACTTCGGCGATGTTGCGGACCTGCGCCGTCAGCGAGCTCGACATGGTGTTCACGTTCTGCGT
>JAXIPI010000333.1:0-12017 GCA_045403015.1 Gaiellaceae bacterium
CGAGCCCCTTGGCCGCGTGAATCGTCAGGAGCCGCACCGCATCCGCTCCCTCCTCTTCGGCGACCGCGTCACGCTCGGCCGCGCCGACGGATTCCTGCTCCTCGACGAAGCGGACGAACCCCTCCACGTCCGGGCCGCGAAGCTCCTCGTAGGAGCGGGCGAGCCGCCCGAGCTTGCGGAGGTTCGCGTAGCGCCGCCGCCCATCCCATTGCGCGAGCACGGCCAGGTCGTAGTCGTGGTCGGCGACGATCCGCTCGCAGAGCCGCTCGAGCGAGAGTCGTGCCGCCGCGTCCGCAAGCCGGTCGTAACGCTGGCGGAACGCCCGGAGCAGCCGGACATCCGCCGGGTCCAGGTCCGGCGGCAGCGAACGCTCCAACCCGGTGAAGATCGGGCCGCGCGCCGCGCGACGGACGAGCATCAGCGCGTCGTTGGAGACGCCGACGAACGGCGAGGCCAGCACGCTCACCAGCGCCTCGTCGTCGTAGCGGTTCTGGAGCAGGCGCAGGTACGAGAGCAAGTCGACGACTTGCTGCTGGCCGAAGTAACCACGGCCGGTCGCGCGGTACGTGGCCAGACCGGCTTCCCGGAGCTCCTCCTCGTACCACTCGGCATCGGTGCCCGCGGCGAACAGCAGGACGATCTCTCCCGCGCTCGCGGCACCGGTGTCGACGAGCTCCTTCACGCGCCGCGCGACGTGACGCGCCTCAGCGCGGCGCCAGTGGACACCGCTGTCGGCGTACGCCGTCTTGTCGGTCACGAGCAGCTCCACCGGCGTTCCGAAGACTGGGTCCGGGAACTCGCCCGATGCCGCGAGCGGCTGGAACTCCTCGCCGAACTCGGCGCCGAAGAGGTGATTCACGACCGAGAGCACCTCGGGCCGGGAGCGGTAGTTGCGCGTCAGCGGCAGCAGCGTGTCCGCCTGCGCGCGTCGCTCGCGGAAGACCTGCACATCCGCGTGCCGGAAGCCGTAGATCGACTGGAACTCGTCGCCGACGAAGAACCGCTCGGTGTCGGTGCCGGTGAGAAGATCCACGAGCTCGCATTGGAGCCGATTCGTGTCCTGGAACTCGTCGACCATGATCGAGCGGAAGCGCAGCTGCTCGCGCTCCCTCAGCGGCTCGTTCTCCCGCAACAGGTCGCGCGCCCGAAGCTGCAGATCCTCGAAGTCGAGCGCCGACTCGCGATCCTTGGCGGCCGCATACGCCTCGGCGAAGCCGAGCAGGAGCTCCTGGAGTAGCTCGCGGTCTCGTAGCGCGAGCTCATCGAGCGCCGCCTGCTCGACCGCACCGCGCGCTTCCTCATACGTCGCAGCGCGCTCGCCGCGTGCCCGCAGGCCGCTGAGATCGAGCAACCGCTCGGGAAGCGGCGGGGCTTCGGCCAGGACGAGCGCCTGCGCGGCGGCGGCGCGCGCGGCGTCGGTCGCACCGGCGTCGGCCGTGAGACACCGGGAGGCCTCGGCCAGCTCCTCCAGCCGAGCCGCGAGACCGGGCCGCTCGCCCAGCTCGAGCGCGAGCTCCCGGCCGGCCGAGCGGAGGGTCTCGTACACGGTGGTCAGCATCCGGCGCAACCCGGCCGCGCCGTAGGTCGCAAGCAGGCGCAGCCGCGCCGGGTCGTCGCCCGCGCAGAACTCGTTCAGTGCCGCCTCGAACGCCTCGCCGCGGATCACGCGGCCCTGGCTGTCGTCGAGGACGCGGAACCTCGGGTCGAGGCCGGCGGCGAAGGGGTGCGCCTTCAGCAGCCGCAGGCAGAAGCCGTGAATCGTCGAGATCCAGGCTCCGTCGAGCGAGCGGGCGAGATCGTGGCGGCCGAGCTCGTGCAGGCGCGAGCGGATCCGGCCGCGCAATTCCCCCGCCGCACGCTCCGTGTAGGTGATCACGAGCATCGACTCGACATCGAGGCCTCGCTCGCACACGGCCTCGACGAAGCGCTCGACCAGGACCGTCGTCTTGCCCGTCCCCGCACCCGCCGAGACGAAGACCTGCCCCCGTGCCGCGATCGCCGCAGCCTGCTGATCGTTCGGCGTTCTCATGCTCGCCTGATCCGGCACATGCGCCAGAGGTCGCACCAGGCCGGACAGCCGTCCGTCCCCTTCGGGTCGTGCCGCACATCCCCCGTCCGGATTCGCTGGGCGAGACCGCGAGCCAGCTCGCGCGCACCTTCGACCTGCGCCCAGAAGGCGTCCTCTTCGAGGTAGTCGTTCTTGACGAAGCCGGGGAGCACGTCGTCCTTCGCATCGGCCCGGAGCAGGCCCCGGGCGCGGCGCTCGCCGGCGAGCGGCCGGTAGAGACCGCCGAGCGGCTCGATCCCGACGAGGTCGCGGAGGACGAGCATGTAGAGCGGGATCTGGAGCCGAAGCTCCTTCTCGATCTCGGCTGCGGAATGGCCCGTGCGGCCTGACTTGTAGTCCTGGACGATCCCGCGCGCGCTGCCGGGATCGAGATCGATGCGGTCGATCTTCCCCGACAGCGTGATCCCATCGCCGAGGTCGAGCCCACGCTGGAGCTCGGGAGCGGATCGCTCCGAACCGAACCCGACCTCGAACTTGCGCGGCACGAGCGGCGACGGCGAGCGGGCCTCGTCCCGCACGAGCTGCTCCAGGTCGCGCCGAAGGCTCTGCTCGAGCTCGCGCCGCTCGAGCTCGGTCATCTCCATCTTGACGCCCCCGAGCGCGCCGTCCAGGCACTCGCCGAGGAACACGAGCGCGTCGTCGAGGCGACTTTCATCGACGGTGTCGCTTCCGATCGCGCGCGGCAAGCCTGCGTAGAAGCGGTGCAGGGTCGTGTGTGCGACCGAGCCTCGCAGCATCGCGTCGACGCGCCTGTCGATCTGGCGGGGCGAGATCAGCCGCTCGAAGAACCAGGCCGACGAGCAATCGGCGAAACGCTCGAGCTCCGTCACGTTGAACGGCGTCTTCGCCGAGAGCTCGCCCAGCACGCGCGGGTGCGTGAGCTTCGTCTCGCGCGTGAATGCGCGCCGCGCGCGCTCGAGCTGGCGCTCCCAGCCGTTCGCGGCGGCCAGCCCCTGCGCACCGTCGAGCTCGGTGACCGCGAGCAGCGCGAGTGCCCGCAACCGCTCTCGCTCGGTCGGAGCCTCCTCCAGCTCCCAAGTGAGCTGGGAGAGCGGGCGCCGCCGCGTCCAGCGCCGAACATCGTCGGGATCGAAGAGCGCCGCGACCTCGTCCCAGAAGGGGCTCGGCTCGCGCGGGCTTCCCTCGTCGGTGGCTGCTTCGCGGACGAGCGTCAGCCGGCGCGTCGCCCGGGTGCAGGCGGTGTAGAAGAGGTAGCGCTCGCGCTCCACCGCATCGGGCCGAACGAGCCTCGCATGTGCGTCCCGGTCGAGCGCGCCGCGTGCATCGTCGTCGAGGAACGGGGACGGGTTCCCTCGGCGCGGCAGCGTCCCTTCCTCGAGACCGAGGAGGAAGACTGCGTCGAAGCGGCGTGTGCGGGCACGCGCCAGGTCGAGGACGGCGACCCTGCCCCGCTCGGCCCCTGACCCGAGCCGCACCTCTGTGTGCTCGAGTGCTGCCAGCACCTCATCAGCCGTGAGCTCACCGCCGAGCGCGCGCCAGCCGTCGAGCTCGTCGAGGAGCGTTGCGATCGCGTCGTAGGCACGCAGGTCGGCGCGACTCGACTCGCCGACCGGCGGTGCCTCGAGGCCGTGGGCGCCACGCAGCATCGCGCCCGCGACGGCCCGAACGGCCTCCACCGGCCCTACCGCGCTCCGGAGCGCTTCGAGCGGCGGCAGCGGCTGCCCATCGCGGAGCCTGATTGTCTCCTCTTCGACCGCCTCCCGTTGCGAGATCCCGCGGCCGCGCAGCCTCCCCTCGAGAAAGTCGACGTTCGAGCGGGTGAAGCCGGAGAACGGCGAGCGCAGGTAGGCGTAGAGGTCGCGGCGGCCGCCCTGCTGCCATTCGAAGCGGAGGAGAGCGAGCAGCGACTGCCCGAAGGCCGTCTGGCCGAGCCGCACGCGCCCCTCGATCGCCACCGGGATGCCGAGAGTTCCGAGCACGGTCTCCAGAGAGGCGCGCCAGCGCTCGATCGAGGGAACGACGAGGGCAATTTCCTCGAGTGGCGTCCCGCTCGCCGCGAGCTCGCGGATTTCCTCTGAGACGAGCTCCAGCGACGCGCGCGAGCCTGCAGCTTCGAAGAAGCGGATGGCGCCGTCGAGTGCGGGACCGGTCGGCGGCGCGTCGGCGAAGAGATGCCGCTCGAGGTGCGCAAGCGCCTTGTGCCCGTACTCGGCGGCGCGAGCGGGGAGCTCCTCGATCTGCCCGTCCGCGAGCGCGGCGAGGTCCTCCTGCGTGCGGCGCAGCGACGCGAACGCGGCACGGCCGGGCTCGTACGGAAGCGAAACCGTCACCTCTGTGCGCCCCGACAGCGCCTCGAGCAGGCCCCACTCCGCACCCGTGAGATCCTCGAATCCATAGGCGAAAACCGGTCGGCCGTCCCACGCATCGAGCTCGGACCGAAGCCGCTCGACCGCACGGCGTCGAAGGAGGTCGCGATCCCACAGGCCGAGCCGATCGAGCTCCTCTCGATAGGCCGTGTACAGCAGCGCGAGCTCTCCCTCCAACTGTTCGGGCTCCAGCAGCCCGGACTCGAGCTCCGAGAGCGTCGCGAGGAGTGCGTCGGCAAAGCCCGCAAACCGTGCAGAGCGGCCGAGACCATTCAGCGTGGTGCGGGTGAGAATGCGCCGGGCGACAAACGCGCGCTGCGCGTCACTCGTGACGGCCCGGGCATCGGTCGCCGCGAGCGCGAGCTCGCGAAAGACGTCGTCAAACGTGCCGATCGAGCCTGCGAGCAGCGCACCGGCGCGCCGCAGCAGGTCGCGTTCGATCCGGTCGACGTCCGTCCTGTTGGGGACGATCAGGACCGGATCGCTGTCGATCGCCGCGAGGTAGCCCTCGAGGAGACGCGCGACCTTGCCGGCTTTCGCCGGCCCGACGACCAGAGCCAGACCCATCTACCCATCGTAGTCCGGCCTTCCGATGGCCTGGCTGACGAAAAAGGTGGAAAGAGCGGGGTTTCCCCCGCGCTTTCACACTGTCTGGCACAACCGTTTGGCGTTACTGGGTCGCTGACTTCGGCCGGCGACCGCGACGCGCGACCTGCCGGCCGCCCATCTTCTCGGCCTCGGCGTCGGTGACGTCCAGCTCACGCACACCCTTGCGGGCATCGTGGAACGTGATCCGAATCGTCGCGCCCTTACCCTCGGCGATCTCAATGCCAGAGATATCGGACACGAGCACGGTCTTGCGAGCCACTGGTATTCCTCCTTGGAGAAGCGGCGGCGGCGCGCTTACCGTATCGCAAAGCCGCGCATAAATCACTCGGCCTTGCGCGCGCGCCTGATTCGCCAGGAACGCAGCAAACTGACGAGCGCACTTCCCTTCCGGATCGAGGCCGATGTCAAGTGCTTTGACCCGTCGCAAATGCCGCGGTATTGGCGCCGCCCCGCTTTGTCTACGCTGGTCGCCCGGCCGTCGACCACTCGACGCGACTATCATCCGCCGCCGATGGATCCGCGGACGATCGTCGTGCTCGAAGGAGACGAGACCGGGCAGGAGCTCCTCGAGGAGGCGCTGCGCGCGCTCGCGCCCGAGGTGATCGGAATCGACTTTCAGTTTCCGCGCTTCGACCTCTCGCTCGCGAAGAGGCGGGAGACGAAGAACGCCGTCGTGTACGAGGCGGCGCAGGCGGTCCGGGAGCACGGCCTCGGCCTGAAGGGGGCGACGGTCACGCCCGAGACGCGCGACGACGTCGGCTCGCCGAACCGGATCCTCCGCGAGGAGATCGGAGGCAAGGTGATCGTGCGGACCGGCCGGCGCATCCCTGGAGTCGTGCCGCTCGGGGGTGTGCATGCGCCCATCTCCGTAGTGCGGATGGCCGTCGGCGATGCCTACGGAGCCAAGGAATGGCGCGAGGGTGAGGGCGAGGATGAGGTCGCGTACCGCACGGAACGAATCGAGCGGCGCATCTGCCGTGCCGTTGCGGAATTCGCGTTCCGCCAGGCGGACCGCATGGGCGCGAAGGTGTTCGGCGGGCCGAAGTACACCGTCAGCCCGACCTACGAAGGAATGCTGAAGGAAGAGATGGACGCCGCGTCGGCACGCCATCCCGACGTGAAATACGAGCCGCAACTGATCGACGCGACCTTCGCGTTGCTGATCGCCAACACGGGCGAGCCGCTCGTGATCCCTGCCCTGAATCGCGACGGCGACATCCTCTCCGATCTCGTGCTCCCGCTCTTCGGTTCGATTGCGGGCTCGGAGTCGCTGCTCGTCGCGTTCGGCGACGATTACACCCCGACAGCGCTGATGGCCGAGGCCGCGCACGGCACGGCGCCTTCGCTCTTCGGCAAGGACGTCGCGAATCCGATGGCGATGATCCTGGCCGGCGCGGCGCTACTCTCGCACGCCGATGAGGCCGCGCAGCAGGCGGGTCGCGCGATGCGTGAGGCCTGCCTCGAGGCGGTCGCAGAGGGCTGCCGCACGGCCGATCTTGGCGGCCACGCGGGCTCCCGCGAGTTCACCGACGAGGTGATTCGCCGCACGAAGCAGAAGCTCGAGGTCTGGTCCTCGCTCTAGATCGCTCTAGATTGCGATGCCGATGGGCGAGGCGACGGGTGCTATCTCCCCACGCTCCCAGCGATCGACGAACGTGTAGGCCAGCCAGGGATCGAACTGCGAGCCCGCGCAGCGCTCCAGCTCCGCGAGCGCTGCCGCGACCGAGAGCGCCGGGCGGTACGGGCGAACCGAGGTCATCGCGTCGAACGCGTCCGCAACGCCGAGCACACGCGCCTCGAGCGGAATCGAGTCGCCCTCGAGACGATGCGGATAGCCGGTGCCGTCCCAGCGCTCGTGGTGATGAAGCACAGACGGCACGGCGGCCAGGAAGTCGTCGAAGCACTCGACGAGCCGTGCGCCGGCAACGGGGTGCCGCCGGATCTGGCCGAACTCGTCCTCCGTCAGCGGGCCTGGCTTGCGCAACACGGACGCCTGGACCGCGATCTTGCCGACGTCGTGCAGCGAGCCACCCAACCGGAGCGTCTCGAGCCGTCTGCCCGTCCAGCCGAGAGCAACGGCAAGAGCCTCCGCGAACGCGGTCACCCGGGCCGAGTGGCCGCGAAGGTATGGATCGCGGGTCTCGAGAGCGGCCGAGAAGGTGGCGAGGAGGGACCCCACACTGCCCGGTTTCCAGCGCGGAGACGCATTCCCTTCCCGCTTGCGTAGAGTTGCGTCTCCGTGAGGGTCGTCGTCCCGAAAGAGACCGAAGCCGGCGAGCGCCGGGTAGCGCTCATCCCCGACTCGGTCGGGCGGCTCGTCGGCGCCGGCTTCGCGATCGGAGTCGAGCAGGGCGCTGGCGCACCGGCCGGCTTCCCGGACGCGGAGTACGAGGCGGCCGGCGCGGAGATCGTCGCGCGCGGCCAGCTTCTCGCGGGAGCCGAGGCCGTCGTCCGGGTCGGCAAGCCGAGTCCGGACGAGATCGCGGAGCTCGCCCCGGGGACGGTGCTGATCGGCTTTCTCTCTCCCCTCACCGATCCGGCGGGAATCGAGCGACTCACGGCGCGCGGCGTCGTCGCGTTCGCGATGGAGTCGATTCCGCGGATCACGCGCGCGCAATCAATGGATGCGCTCTCGTCGCAGGCGAACGTGGCCGGCTACAAGGCGGCGCTGATCGCTGCCGACCGCCTGCCGAGATTCTTCCCACTCCTGATGACCGCCGCCGGAACGGTCGCCCCCGCAAAGGTGCTCGTGCTCGGCGCCGGCGTCGCGGGGCTCCAGGCGATTGCGACGGCGCGCCGGCTTGGAGCCGTGATCACCGCCTTCGACGTGCGGCCGGTCGTCCAGGAGCAGGTCGAGAGCCTCGGTGCGAGCTTCCTCGACCTTGGAGTCCGCGGCGAGGAGACGGAGGGCGGCTACGCCCGCGAGCTCTCCGAAGAGGAGCAGCGCCGGCAACAGGACGCCCTCACCGAGCAAATCCCCGGGTTCGATGCCGTCATCACAACCGCGCTGATCCCCGGCCGGCCGGCGCCGAAGCTGATTCCGGCGAGCGCCGTGCGCGGGATGCGGCAGGGGTCGGTGATCGTCGACCTCGCAGCGGAGGCAGGCGGCAACTGCGAGCTGACGGCCCCGGGCAAAGAGGTGGAGCGTGACGGAGTGACGATCGTCGGCCCGACGAACCTCGCGGCGACGATGCCGTACCACGCGAGCCAGCTGTACTCGCGCAACATCGCCGCAGTGCTCCAGCATCTCGCTCCGGACGGCCAGCTCGCACTCGACTTCGACGACGAGATCACCGCGGGAGCTTGTGTGACGCGGAAGGAGGTGGCCGCGTGAGTGAACCTTCGTTTCTGATCGAGGTGACGATCCTCGTGCTCGCGATCTTCCTCGGCTTCGAGGTGATCTCGAAGGTGCCGCCGCTCCTCCATACGCCGCTGATGTCCGGGACGAACGCGATCCACGGCATCGTGATCGTCGGCGCGATCCTCGTTGCCGGCCAGGAGAACGCGGACACGCTGACCCGCGTCCTCGGCTTCGTCGCCGTCGTCCTCGGAACGGCCAACGTCGTCGGCGGCTTCGTGGTCACCGACCGGATGCTCGAGCTGTTCAAGAGGAAACCCGGTGAGCGCGAACCTCAGTAACAGCCTCTATCTGGTCACGATCGTGACCTTCATCCTGGCGTTGCGCTTCCTCTCGAGCCCTCGGCGGGCGCGCCTCGGCAACCAGGTCGGCGCAGCGGGGATGCTGCTGGCGATCGTCGTCACGCTCGCCCAGCCTGGCCTGGACGGGTACGTGTGGATCGCGATCGCAATGGCGATCGGCGCGGTGGTCGGAGCGGTCGGCGCCCGCCGCGTGAAGATGACCGCGATGCCGCAGATGGTCGCCCTCTTCAACGGGGTGGGCGGCGGTGCGGTCGCACTCATCGCGCTCGGCGAGTTCCACAACCTCGCGCCGGCGGCCGGGCGCCTCGAGCTCAACCTGTCCGTGGCGATGATCGTGTCCGCGATCATCGGTTCGATCTCGTTCTCAGGCTCGCTGATCGCGTTCGCCAAGCTGCAGGAGTTGATCGGCGGGCGGCCGATCGTCTACCCGGGGCAGAAGATCGTGAACGCGCTCGTGATCGCGACGGCGCTCGTGCTCTCGG
This sequence comes from Gaiellaceae bacterium, assembly GCA_045403015.1. GTDB lineage: Bacteria > Actinomycetota > Thermoleophilia > Gaiellales > Gaiellaceae > Gaiellasilicea. The sequence continues at coordinate 9,147 of JAXIPI010000333.1, forward strand.
CTGTGATCCTCGCGGGGAACGAGTCCCAGTGGCTGCTGGTCGGCGTGATCGTTTCTGCACTGGCTTTCGGCGTCCTCTTCGTCCTGCCGATCGGCGGCGCGGACATGCCCGTCGTGATCTCGCTCCTGAACGCCTGCACAGGGCTCGCGGCATCTGCGGCGGGCTTCGCGCTGCACGAGAACGTCCTCATCGTCAGCGGCGCACTCGTCGGAGCGTCGGGCACGCTGCTGACACTGCTGATGAGCAGGGCGATGAATCGCTCGATCGCGAACGTGCTCTTCGGCGCTTTCGGTCAGATCCAGTCGGGAACGGGCACGGCACTCGACGACGGGCGCAGCGCGCGTGCTACGACCCCCGAGGACGTCGCGATCATGCTCTCGTACGCGCGCCGAGTGGTGATCGTCCCGGGCTACGGGCTGGCGGTGGCACAGGCGCAGCACGACGTCCGCGTGCTCGCCGATCTCCTCGAGGACAAGGGCGTCGACGTGCGCTACGCGATCCATCCGGTCGCCGGACGTATGCCAGGACACATGAACGTGCTGCTCGCGGAGGCGAACGTCCCGTACGACCGCCTCGTCGAGATGGAGGAGATCAATCCCGACCTGCCCCAGACGGACGTCGCCGTCGTGATCGGAGCGAACGACGTCGTCAATCCGGCCGCCAGGAGCGACCCGGCCAGCCCGATCTACGGGATGCCGATCATCGACGTCGACAAGGCAGCGAACGTGGTCGTGATCAAGCGCAGCCTTGCTCCAGGCTTCGCCGGGATCGACAACCCACTGTTCTACGACGCGCGGACGTCGATGCTCTTCGGTGACGCGAAGCAGGCGCTCGAGCACCTGCTCACCGCGGTCAAGAATCTCTAGATGATCCCGTTCTTCTCCGCGCGGCACGTCGAGGCCGCGGTCAGCCCGCGACGCGCCTACGACGCCGTTCGAGACGCGTTCGTGGCGCACGCGCGCGGCGAGTGGACGATGCAGCCGAAGCTGTATGTCACGAACTACCCGGCCGGTGATTTTCGCGCCATGCCGGCGCTCGGCGGTGGCCATGCCCTGCTGAAGTGGGTCACATCGTTTCCGGGCAATCCCGAGCGCGGGCTGCCGACCGTTAGCGGTCTCGTCATCATCTCGAACGCCGAGACCGGCCTCGTCGAGGCGGTCCTCGATGCGGGATCGGTGACCGCTCTTCGCACCGGAGCGGCCGCGGTGCTCGCAGCCGAGACGCTCGAGGCGTCGCGTGGCGTCGCGTCAGTGATCGGTGTCGGCGTGAACGGGCGCGCAGCGGCTCGAACGTTCAAGGCGCTCGGCCGCGACGTCGTGCTCTGGGATGTCGACGAGGAACGAGTACGCGCCGTGGCGGCCGATCTCGGCGTCGGCATCGCTCGGAGCCTCGGCGCGGCGCTCGCTGCAGACGCCGTCGTCACGGTGACGCCCGGCCGGACGATCCTGGTTCCGGAAGGCTCGCTGCGAGCCGGCCAACACGTCAGCCTGATGGGCGCGGACGGGCCTGGGAAGGCGGAGATCGCCGTCGCGGAGCTCCAGCGCGCGCGGATCTTCTGCGACGAGTGGGAGCAGGCGAGCCATGGTGGCGAGCTTGCCGCCGCCGTCGACGCAGGCGTGATCGGGCGGGCAGACGTGACCGAGCTCGGGCACGTGCTCACAGGCGATGCCGAGGGTCGCCGTTCGCCCGACGAGATCACGATCTTCGACTCGACCGGGCTTGCGATTCAGGATCTTGCGATTGCGATCGCAGCTCTCGAGCGGGCGAACGAGCTCGACCTGCCGACGATGGACGCCTAGACGTCCAGGGTCGACCCTCCTAGGCCACAAGCCGTGCCGGATCCATCCGCTCGAGCAGTGGATGCGGATCGCCCGCGATCGCTTTCGCGACGAGGTCGCCGCACATCAGGCCCAGGACGTTGCCGTGCCCGGAGTAGCCGCCGGCCGTCCAGAGGCCGTCGCGACCGGGCACCCGGCCGACGACCGGCATCAGGTCGGTCACGAGCCCGAAGACCCCGGCCCACCGATGCGTCACCTCGGGCCGGCGTCCGAGGATCTGCTCGACGAAGTTGTCGAGCGCGCCCTGGATCCGCGGTGTCGTCTCCTCCGAGGTCGTGAACTCGGACTCGAGGTCGAAGTCGCGGAAGCCGCCCGCGAGGATCCGACCTTCCTCATCCTGGTGCCAGTAGTCGTAGCCGTGCCGGCCGTAGTGCGGCATCGGGAAGAGCCGTTCCGGCAGCGGCTCGGTCGCGATCATCTGGCCACGCGTCGGGATGATCAGTCCTTCGAGCTCTCCGAGCAGGCCGCTCGGGTACCCGTCGGTAGCAACGACGATCGTCTCGGCCTCGAGCGCGTCCAGATCCGCCACGCGATCGTGCTCGCGGATCTCGACGCCCGCCTCCGCCGCGAGGCCCGCGAGCCGCCAGACGAGTCGCGCCGGCTGCAGCACCGCGTCGTCCGGGTGGAAGAGTGCTCCCGGGAAGCGGCCGGCGAGCGGCTTGGGCAGCTCGTCGCGCCACTCGGCCTCGAACCCGTCCTCGCGCAGCGCCTCGTACTCGGCGCGGAGCTCGTCGCGCTCGTCCTCACCCGCCAGCCGCAGGCTGCCGGTTCGGCGGAACGCGTCGCCGCCGAGCTCTCCCATCCGACCGACATACTCCTCGGTCAGTCGCCAATACTCGGCTGCCTGCTCGTGGCCGAGCCACTCGCGAGCGCTGTCGTAGGCCATGGCGCCGCCGCGCAGCGCGAAGCCGCCGTTGCGGCCGCTGGCGCCCGACGCCACCGCGCGCGCCTCGTGCAGGCGCACGCGCTTGCCGGCCTGGGCGAGGGTTAACGCGCACGAGATGCCCGTGACACCGCCCCCGATGACCTCGAC
>JAXIPI010000195.1:0-10028 GCA_045403015.1 Gaiellaceae bacterium
GCGGCAACGGCCGCGACGAGAAACGTCTTCATTTTCGGTGTCCCTCCTCAATCGAGCACTGAGTGCGTCAGGAGGTAGATGCGCGGGACCACTCAACTTGCGCGCCCAGTTGTAAGGACTTTGTGCGGTTGAGTGAGACAGCGCTCTTGCGGGCATCTACAGAGTGATGGCCACTACTGCGATCGGGATCCAGGCCAAACGCGACCTGGATGAGCTTTACCGTGCCCACGCGGCGGAGGTCTTCCGCTACGCCTACGCGGTTCTCGGCAACCGGGCCGATGCCGAGGACGTCACCCAGACGACATTCGTCAACGCCCTGCGTGCGCTCGAGCGAGGCGAGCGGCCGCGCAAGCCCGCGAACTGGCTGATCACGATCGCGCACAACCTCATTCGACAGCGCTTCCGCCAGCAGCAGTCACAGCCGCGCCAGGTCGAGCTCGATCGCGACGTCCCCACGCTCGAGGCGGACGATGCCGGACCCTCGATCGAGGATCTCGTGCGTGCCCTGCAGCGGATCCCGGAGACGCAGCGTGAAGCGCTCGTCCTCAGGGAGATGGAGGGACGCTCGTACAAGGAAATCGCGGCGATCCTCGATGTCTCGGAGACCGCGCTCGAATCGCTGATCTTCCGGGCCCGCCGATCGCTCGCCGAGGAGCTCGAGAACCTGGTCACCTGCGACCGCGCCGAGCTTGCCCTCTCGCAGCAGACCGACGGCCGCCTCGGGCGCAAGGAACGGAAGCGGCTCGTCGCCCACCTGGAGGAGTGCCCGAGCTGCGCTGCAGTCGCCACGCTCGGCCTCAAGCGCCGACGCGCTTTCAAGGGCCTCGCAGTTCTGCCGTTGCCGTTCTCGCTGACGTTCTTCAAGGGGGCGCCGACCGCGTCGGCCGCGATCGGCCTGCCGACGATCGGCGGCGGAGCTGCGGCCGGCACCGCGGCCGGTGTAGGAACGGGCGCCGTGACCGCCAAGATCGCCATCGGCGTCGCCGCAGTCGCTCTCGCGAGCGGCGCCGGCTACGAGGGCGTGAAGGTGGTGACTGAGCCCACGACACCTGCCGCCCGTCCGGCTCATTCCGTGCCTGCCGCCGTGGTTCCGGCCGTCGCGCAGCCGGCGGTCGAGCGAGCCGACCCGGGGGTCGCGAAGGCCACGCCCGCAGTGGCGAAGAAGAAGCCGGCCGGCAAGAAGTCGAAGCTCGCCAAGAAACCCCATCGCGTGAAGCCGGTGCAGGCCAATGTGCCGGTCAGGGGTCGCAGCGCGACCGCACCCGGGCAGACGAAGGAGACGCCGAAGCCGAGAGGCAAGAGCGAAGTCGCGCCCGGTCGGACAAACGCGCTCCCGGCGCCGAAGGACAAGAGCGCAGCGGCGCCCCCCGGCCAGACGAAGACCAAGGCGAAGCAGAAGCCAAAGCCGGAGCCGAAGAAGAAGGCGGAGCCGGCCGCCGCCAAGCCCGAGCCGGCACGAGGCCGGATCGACACTCCGCCGGCCCTCGATCCGGTCGCCGCCGTCGACGCGAAGACGAGGAAGCCGCGCTAAGCGGCGAAGCGGCGACGGAACGTCCGGCTAGCTAACCGAAGAGGCAGCGCCCGGCGGCGCACCGACCCAGAGCGACAGAATCCAGGTCTAGCGTGCTCGAAATGGGCCCTCATTTCGTTCACAGTGGCGAAGGGCGGTTGCATACTGACGCGTTGTGAGCGAAGGTCAGACAGGCGTACGCACGTTCGTCATCGCCGATGTGCGCGGCTACTCCCGCTTCACCGAAGAGCACGGAGACGAAGCGGCTGCACGGCTCGCCGCCAAGTTCGTCGCGCTGGTCGCGGACGGTATCGAGGCGCACGGCGGCGTCCTGATCGAGGTTCGAGGCGACGAAGCGCTCTCCGTGTTCACGTCCGCCCGCCAGGCGATCCGGGCCGCCGTCGATCTCCAGGCGCGGTTCGCCGAGGAAACCGACGCGGATTCGAGCCTTCCGCTCAAGGTCGGGATCGGCATCGACTCCGGCGAGGCTGTCCGCATGCCGGACGGCAGCTACCGCGGCGCGGCGCTGAACGTTGCTGCCCGCCTCTGCGGGCGCGCCCATGGCGGCGAGGTGGTCCTCAGCGAAGGAACCTCGCGGCTTGCCGGCCACCTGGGCGGAATTCAGTACGGCGACCGGGGAAGGGTGCACCTGAAGAACATCCCCGACCCGGTTCACATCCTCCAGGCCTATTCGGAGCACGACGCGCCGCCCGCCAATCGTTGGATTCTGATGTTCTTCGGCAAGCCCGGAAGAACGCTCGGCTGGAAGCTCGGCCTCGCCGTCGTCTTGGTGGCCGCTCTGACGGCCGCGACCGTTGCCTACCTCACGACCGGCGACACCGAGGGCAGCAACGCCGCGCTCACGACGACGGGTGGCGTCTTGGGGACGCAATCGCCGGAAACCACCCTGGCTCCGAACGCTGGGCTGAACGCGATCGTGCCGGCGGCAATCTGGAAGGACTGCCGACTGCAGACGGTGCCCCAGCCCGACGCGATCCAGACGGCCGTGTGCCTTCCACCCTCGGGGCTGCCGGACCGGTGGGAGATCTCGTCGTACCGGAGCGGCTCCGACCTGATGTCGACGTACCGGTCGGAGTTCCAACGCCACCCGAACCTCCGCTCCAACACCGGCAAGTGCAACGCGTTCACCTGGGGCGGCGAGCTCCAGTGGCTCCACGGCCGCGACAAGCCCGGCGGGCGGGCGTTCTGCTACTTCGACGGCAACGACGCCGTCATCGTCTGGACGCACCAGCGTCTCGGCCAGCTCACGCATCGTGACGTCCTCGTCACCGCCAGCGAGGGCGGGAGCGACCACGTCAGCCTGACGCGCTGGTGGCGTCCGTGGCATCACCTGATCGGGAAGGCGCAGTAGTCGCCGACCGGTCGTACGATGGGCCGGTGCAGGGCGATCAGGTGTTTGCAGACGTTCTCACTGCCAACGAGGCGTACGCGCGCGAGTTCCAGCTCACGGGGCTCGAGCCGCGCGCCGCGAAGGGGCTTGCGGTCCTCACCTGCATGGACTCGCGGATCGAGCCCTTGAAGATGCTCGGGATCGCGCCCGGCGACGCGAAGATCCTGCGCAACGCCGGTGCCCGCGTTACCGACGACGTGCTCCGGACACTCGTGCTCGCCGCATATCTCCTCGGTGTCGATCGCACGATGGTGGTCGCACACACCAAGTGCCGAATGGCGTCAGGCAACGAGGACGACGTCCACGCCGCAGTAGCCGAGGCGGGTGGCCCCGATACCCGGAGCCTCGCCTTTCTCGTCACCGCCGACCAGGAGGCAACCGTCCGAGCGGACGTCCAGCGCGTGCGGTCGTGGCCGTACCTGTCGCGGCTCCGCGTTGGCGGGTTCGTCTACGACGTCGACACGGGACGGCTCACGCAGCTCTGCTGAACGCTCAGGAGATGTCCCACGTGTCGCCGCTGCCCAGCAGCGCCTCGAGCTCCCCTTCGCCCTTCCCCTTCGCAACGCTGATCTGCTCGGCCATAAGCTCGTCGTAGACCGGACGCTCGACGGCGCGGAAGACGCCCATGGGCGTCGCGCCGATCACTTCCTGCGTCATGCGCGAGAGGGCGAACGCGTGCGCCGGCTCGGCCGCGTGCGCGTCGTGCACGAGCAGGCCCGGCTCGGTCGCCGCGACGACCTCCGGCGACCCGTCGGGACGCAGACGCACGCCCTTGTCGCCCCACACGATCGGCTCGCCGTGCCTGAGGTACAGGCGGTTCTCCTTCTCCTCTCGCACGAAGTCGAAGGCGCCGTCGTTGTAGATGTTGCAGTTCTGGTAGATCTCGACGAACGCGCTCCCCTTGTGGTGCGCGGCCGCGCGGAGCACCTCGGTCAGCTCCTTCTTGTCGGTGTCGATCGCGCGCGCGACGAAGCTCGCCTCGGCGCCGATCGCCAGCGACAGCGGATTGAACGGGTAGTCGATCGACCCCATCGGAGTCGACTTCGTCACGGTGCCGGTCCTGCTTGTCGGCGAGTACTGGCCTTTCGTCAGCCCGTAGATCTCATTGTTGAAGATCAGGAGCTTGAGATTCACGTTCCGGCGTAGCGCGTGGATCAGGTGGTTGCCGCCGATCGACATCGAGTCGCCGTCGCCGGTCACGACCCACACCGACAGGTCCGGACGGGACACGCTCAGGCCGGTCGCGATCGCGGGCGCGCGGCCGTGGATCGAGTGCATCCCGTAGGTCTGCATGTAGTACGGGAAGCGCGCGGCGCAGCCGATCCCGGAGACGAAGACGATGTTCTCCCGCTTCAGCCCCAGCTCGGGCATGAACGACTGGACGGCGTTCAGGATCGCGTAGTCGCCGCAGCCCGGGCACCAGCGCACCTCCTGGTCGGACTTGAAGTCCTTCGCCGTCAGCTGCACGAGCCCGTTCCCGTTGCCTTCCTTCTCGCTCATCGAGCCTCCCCGAAGAACTCCGCCATCCGGCTGACGACCTCACGCCCCTGCTCGTCGTGCGCGCCGATCCGCAGCAGCCGCGCCGAGTCGTCGTACTCGACCTCGAGGAACGAACAACAGCCTTGCTCGGTCGCCACCAGCTCGTCGACGAGGGCGCGATCGACGTCCGCCCCGAACGTGACGCGCAACTCGTCCTCGGATCGCGCATGAGCCGCGACCGATGGAAGCAGGCGCGCGGCACGTCCTGCCTGCTCCGCGAGCTCGTCTGCAGAGAGGGCGCAGCCATCCGGAACGATCAGCGGCAGGCTCTTCATCGCTTCCTCTCGTTCCCGCGCTTGAAGTTCCCGGTCGCCTTCGCCATCAGCAGCTGCTGCCCTTGCTCGTCCTCCTCCGGAGCCAGCTCGAGAAACCGCTCCGCGATCTTCCCGGCGAGCGTCGACGCGTGCCGGCCCTTCCAGAGGATCTCGACCGTGCCGTCCCGGCGGGGACGGTAGGAAAAGGGTCGTTCCTTCAACAGGATCCCGCGCTGGTCAGGGGTCTTCTTCTTGGGCCTCACGAGTCCACCAGCGCCGTGATCGCGTCGGCCAGCTCGCTCGCCTTGAACGGGGTGCCGCGCACGCGGTTGTAGCCGATTGCGTCGACCAGGAATTCTGCTCGGACGAGCCTCAGCAGCTGGCCGAGGTTCATCTCCGGGATCAGGATCTTGTCGTAGCTACCAAGCACCTCGCCCGTGTTGAGCGGGAACGGGTTGAGGTAGTGGAGGTGCGCCTGCGCCACGTGGTGCCCGGCCCGCCGCACCCGCTTCACGGCAGCGCCGATCGGGCCGTAAGTCGACCCCCAGCCGAGCACGAGCGTGTCGGCACCATCTGGGTCGTCGACCTGGAGCAGCGAGATGTCGTTCGCAATCCCTGCCACCTTCGCGGCGCGCAGGCGAGTCATCAGGTCGTGGTTCTCGGGGTCGTAGGAGATGGAGCCGGTGACGTCGGCCTTCTCGAGCCCGCCGATCCGGTGCTCGAGGCCGGGCGTGCCCGGGATCGCCCACTCGCGCGCGAGCGTCTGTGGATCGCGCGCGTACGGCATGAACTCGCCCTCGCCGGCCGTCGCAAACTCGGTCGAAATGTCCGGCAGGTCGCTCACGCTCGGGATCAGCCACGGCTCGGAGCCGTTCGCCAGGTAGGCGTCGCTCAACAGGTACACGGGCGTCCGGTACTTCAAGGCGATCCGAGCGGCCTCGATCGCGGCATGGAAGCACTGCGCCGGCGTCGAGGCCGCGAGTACCGGCACCGGGCTCTCGGAGTTGCGCCCGAACATCACCATCATCAGGTCGGCCTGCTCCGGCTTCGTCGGCATCCCGGTCGAAGGGCCGGCGCGCTGGATGTCGAGGATCAGCAGCGGCAGCTCGAGCATGATCCCGAGGCCGATCGTCTCCTGCTTGAGCACGATCCCCGGCCCAGCCGACGTCGTGACGCCGAGCGAGCCGCCGAACGCCGCACCGAGCGCTGCGCCGACCGCAGCGATCTCGTCCTCGGCCTGGAACGTCCGGACGCCGAACGACTTGTGCCGCGCAAGCTCTTCCAGGACCGAGCTCGCGGGCGTGATCGGGTACGCGCCGAGGAACAGGTCGAGGCCCGAGAGCTTCGAGGCCGCGATCAGCCCGTAGGCAAGCGCCGTGTTGCCGCTGATCTGCCGGTAGACACCGGGCGCCATCTTGGCCGGTGCGATCTCGTAGCTGACCGCAAAGTCCTCAGAGGTCTCGCCGTAGGCGTAACCGGCCTTGAAAGCGGTCGTGTTCGCCTGCGCGATCTCGGGCCGCTTGGCGAACTTCTTCGCGACGAAGTCGAGCGTCCCCTCGGTGGGCCGGTTGTAGAGCCAGCTCATCAGCCCCAGAGCGAAGAAGTTCTTTGACCGCTCGGCCTCGCGCGGCGTGATCCCTTCGATCCCCTTCAAGGCCCCGACCGTCATCGAAGTCAGCGCGACCTCGTGGACGTGGTTGTGGGCGAGCGAGCCGTCCTCGAGCGGGCTCGTCTCGTAGCCCGCCTTCTGCAGGTTGCGCTCCTTGAACGTGTCGGTATCGACGATCAGCATCCCGCCCTTCGGCAGGTCGCCGACGTTCGTCTTCAGCGCCGCCGGGTTCATCGCGACCAGCACGTTCGGCGCGTCGCCGGGCGTGAGGATGTCGTGGTCTGCGAAGTGGAGCTGGAAGCCAGAGACGCCCGGGAGCGAGCCCGCCGGGGCTCGGATCTCGGCCGGGAAGTCAGGCAGCGTCGAGAGGTCGTTTCCGAGCACCGCCGTCTCGCTCGTGAACCGGTCGCCCGTGAGCTGCATCCCGTCACCGGAGTCGCCCGCGAAGCGGATGGTCACCTGCTCGAGCTGCTCGACAGCTTTTGCCATGCCCTAGTTGTATCGCACGCGCGTGCCGGTCGATACGAGCGTTGGCCAGGGAGAAATCCCTACGGTGAGGACGAGTGGAAGCACACCAAGGAGGACCCGTTGCAGCCTGAACTTCACTCACTTTTCGCCAGCGAACGGCTGAAGGACGACCATGGAGCGCGGCCCGACGACCCGACCCAGAAGCAGCTGATCGAGGTCGACGACGACTCGGCGCTGCTCCCGAACGCGCTTCCGCCGGAGGACGGCGCCTAGGGCGTTCTTCGCGGGTCGCCGCTCTCCGTGTCGATCTTCAGGCCGAGTGGCCCTGCGACGTCTTCCCAGCGGGTGAACTTGAAGTTCGTGGCGCCCTCGTTCGGTTGGTCGTCGCCGTCGTGGGTGACGAGCAGCCCCTTCGTGAACGACCCGAGCGGGAGGCCGACGACCATGGCCCCGTCGGACTCGTCGACGGCGTCGGTGACACCGTCGCCGATCGCGAACAAGCCGAGCTGCTTGTGGGACACGAGGTCGTAGACGATGAACTCCGAGCTCCCCTGACTCGAGGCGAGTAGGTACCCCTTCCCGCCGCGGAGCCGGTAGATCGTGAGGCCCTCCGCATCCGCTGCGAGATACGCGCTGCCCGCGCTGGGCGAGCTCTCGTCGATCTCGCAGACGAACTCCTCCTCGTCGGGATCGAATGTGCGCGAGTACGTCTGGCCGAACTCCCTGACGCGGTCGACGAGCTTCGCGTGGTCGAACTCGGCGTTCTTCACCGAGATCTTCCAGATCCCGACGTCCTCCTGCGCCGCGTAGAGCTCGCTCCGGCGCGCGTCGACGACCATGCCCTCGACCTGCGGCAGCTCCCCGTCCTCCTCGGCGCACGGGGACCACGTCACTCCGTGCCGGATCCTGAACTCGGACGGAAGCTCGAGGCGGTCGATCCGCTCGAACCCGACCGTCCCGCCCGGGCCGGCAACCAGCCGGAGCAGCACGAGCATCGTCTGATGACGCTGGCTGATGACGACGTACGCCCGGCCGCTCTTGTCCTTCCAGGCAGCGATCCCGTAGGCGGAAACGTCATCGTCACCTTCGAAGACGACGGGCGGATCGGGGACCGTCACCTCGTGCAGAGGGTCCTGCGCAGCCGACCCGGCCCGCTCGATCGCGAAGACACGCAGGTGGTCGAGCCCACGGTCGGTGACCACCGCGAGATCGCGCGTGAGCCCTCCGAGCTTCACGTCGTAGAGCAGGTCGACATTGTTCTGGCGGGCGTCCTCGTCCGCGTAGTCGATTCTCTGGATCGTGTCGCCGGCGAGGTCGAAGACCGCAAGGCCACCGTTCTTGAGCGTGCCGACGACGATGCTCTCGTCGCTCCGCCTGGGATGCACCCAGATCGCGGGATCGTCGGCGTCGTCCTCGTCGAAGAAGGGCTCCGTCTCCAGCGTCGCACGAACGACGACCGTCCCGCCCGCCGCGGCGACGCCGCCGAGTAGCGCAACGACAAGACCCGCCAGGATCACGATCCGCCTCATGGTCTCCCCCTCATGGTTTCGAGCGAGTCAACCGTGTCGGGGTCGGCGCGTGGGTCGCCGGCCGGAGAAGGTGTTGTGCAGTTCCGGTGAAGCCGGTCTCAGCCGGCCCGGCGACGAACGACCGACAGACCCCAAGCCTCGCCCGAAGCGAACAGCACGTCGGGATCGACGTCGTCGCGCCAGCCGATGAAGTGCTTCTCCGGGTCGTCGGCAGTGCAGCCGAGGACGGCGAGCCGCTCCTCGGGCGCGTCCTCGACCGGTCGCTCGAGCTCGTCGAGCCGGCGCTCGGCCTCGTCGGCAGCGGGTCCTTCCATGTAGCCCCTAGGCATCCGGCGCCTCGGCGAGGAGTGCGTTCAGGTCGAGCGGCTCGAGGATCATCGACAGCTTGCCGTCGGCGTCGTGCGGCCATTCCTCCCGCGGCCGGTCACGGTAGAGCTCCACGCCGTTTCCGTCGGGATCGTTGAGATAGATCGCCTCGCTGACGCCGTGGTCCGAGGCACCCGTGAGCGGCACGCCCGCCTCGACAACCCGGCGGAGCGCATCCGCGAGCTGCGGTCGGGCGGGATAGCGAATCGCCGTGTGGTAGAGACCCGTCGAGCCGCGTGCGGGCGGGTTACCGCCACGGCTCTCCCAGGTGTTCAGGCCGAGGTGATGGTGGTAGTCGCCGGCCGAGACGAACGCAGCCTGATCGCCCATCCGCTGCTGCAACTCGAAGCCGAGCACACCGACGTAGAAGTCGAGAGCACGGTCGAGATCGGCGACTTTCAGGTGGACGTGGCCGATGTCGACCCGTGGATCGATCGGAGCCATGCGACGACGATACCGGGCCGGTGTGAGTACGGCCGGCCGTGTGACCGAGGTCATCCAGCCGGAACAGGAGAACGCGAGGAAGGGCTAAACGCGCTCGACGTACGCGCAGCGGGGCCCGCCGGGGACCGGCCGCCCGTGCTTGCAGACGACGAAGTGGCCTGCGTTCTCGGAGTCACCCTCGACCTCGACCGCCTCTCCCACCGCCGGGGCAGGGCCGGGACGCTCGAGCAGCGAGTAGCCGCTCGACGTCGGGATGAAGAGGACGTGGGCCTTCTCATCGGCGTCGTCAGAGTCGCCGACCTCCGGCGCGGGGTGCTCCTTCAGCTGCACGAGCTGATCAACGCTTTCGGCGAGCTTCCGCTCGCGGTCGGCCAGGTCGTCGCGCAGGCTGGTCACGGTCGCTTCGTGCGCGCGGTTCATCTGGGCGATCTCGTCGGCGATCTCGGCTAGGCGCCGGTCGCGATCGACGAGCTCCTCGCGCAAGACGGCGGTCTCGGCCAGCTGACGATCGCGCTCGGCGAGCTCCTCGCGCAAGCTCGCCATCGCCTGGTGCTCGACGTTCTCGACCAGCAAGGCTCTGTCGTTGAGCTGCCGATCGCGCTCGGCGAGCTCTGAACGCAGGCTTGTCAACGCAGCCTCGCGCTCGGCGCTCTCGGCCAGCTCGCGGTTCAGCCGCGCAATCTCGTTGACGTTCTCGGCCAGCCGCCGGTCACGGTCGCCAAGGTCCTCACGCAATGCGGCCATCGCCTCGTGCTCGACGTTCTCGACCAGCGCGCGTAGATCGACGCCCGTCGGCTCATGCTCCGCGGGAGCGGCAGGCGCAGAGTCACGGCTGTCAAGCTCCTCGCGCAAGCTGGTCAGCTCCGCCTCGAGCTCGGCCACTCGGCCGGAGTCGGGC
>JAXIPI010000421.1:0-4353 GCA_045403015.1 Gaiellaceae bacterium
GAGCCGTACATGCCGCGCGAGGAGCTTCGCGAGGAGGTCGGCGCAGGTGTCGTCTTTTGGGGTTACGAGGAGGACGGTGCGCTCGCCGGGGTGATGGGGATCCAGCACGTCCGGGACGTGACCCTCATCCGACATGCGTACGTCCGGACCGCCTCGCAGCGGCGAGGGATCGGCGTCGTCCTCCTCGCGTCCCTCGAGGTGCAGACCGACCGCCCGGTTCTGATCGGTACCTGGGCCGATGCAGGCTGGGCGATCAGCTTCTACGAAAAACACGGCTTCCGGCTCGTCTCGCCCGAGGAGAAGGACCGTTTGCTTCGCACCTACTGGACGGTGAGCGAACGGCAGATCGAGACGTCGGTCGTGCTCGCCGGGCCAGCCTGGTTCGACAAGCCCTAGCCCGGCGTGAGAGGCTTTCTCGCGCCATTCGGACCGGTCGAGAGAGAGGTGGCGACGTGAGCAGCGAGTACCGGGTCGACCGCAAGGACTTCCTGAAGAAGAGCGCAACCGTCGCCGCCGCGGCGACGGCGTTTCACCCGTTCACGGCGAGGGGCAACGGCGGCGGTCGTGGCCAGCTCGGGCTCGTCGGCGCCGACCACGTCGGGCTGACCGTCCCCGACATCGACGAGGCCGTTGCCTGGTTCCAGAACGTGATGGGTGCGTCGGCGCCGCTGTCGTTCGGTCCGATCGCGGACCCGGCGGGCACCCTGATGCACGATCTCCTCGGCGTCGATCCGCGCGCGGTGATCGACCAGATCACGGTGCTTCGCCTCGGCCGCAGCGCGAACATCGAGCTGTTCCAGTACGAGGCGCCTGACCAGCGCCGGACCCATCCGCGCAACTCGGACTGGTCTGGCCACCACGTCGCGTTCTACGTCACGGACATCGACGCGGCCGTCGCCCACATGGTGTCGAAGGGCGTCGAGAAGTTCTTCGGGCCGTTCCCGCTGACGGCGGGGCCCGCGGCCGGTCAGTCGATCAACTACTTCAAGACGCCGTTCGGGACGTACATCGAGCTGATCAGCTATCCGAAGGGGATGGCGTACGAAGTGCCGGGCGTGAAGCCCCTGTGGTCGCCGAAACAGAATGGACTCCGCTCCAAGGCGACGACCGTGCCCGGACTACTCGGGATCGATCACGTCGGGATCACCGTTCCGAACGTGGTTGCGGCGGCCGCATGGTTCGAGCACGTGCTCGGCGGCAGCAACCCGCTGACGTTTGGTCCCTTCAGCGATCCGACCGGCGACTTCATGCACCAGTTGGTCGACGTCGACCCTCGTGCCGTCGTCGAACAGATCCGGATGGTCCGTGCCGGGAACGGCCCCGGCGTCGAGCTCTTCCAGTACACGGCGCCGGACCAGGATCACACCTTCCGGAAGAACTCCGACTGGGGCGCCCACCACATCGCGTTCTACGTCCGCCACATAGAGAAAGCCGTCGCGAACCTACAGGCCAAGGGAGTGCAGAAGCGGTTCGGTCCCTTCCCCGTCACCCAAGGCCCCGCCGCGGGTCAGACGATCAACTACTTCGCGACGCCATTCGGCACCGACATCGAGCTGATCAGCTATCCGCACGGGATGGCGTACGAGGCGACTGCGCCGATCCCGCTCTGGGATCCGCGCGACAACCACCCGTAAAGCAGAGCTCAGCGGCGTTCGAGCTTCGCAGTCGAGCGCCGGACGACAAGAGACGGCTGGAACACCCGAACACCGTCGCTGCTGCCTGCGGCGTCCCGCAGCGTCTTGTCCACGACCATCTCGACCGCGCCATGGATCATCTCCTCGACGGGCATCCGGACGGTGGTCAGGGCCGGAACCGTCGTGGCGGCGAACGGGATGTCGTCGAAGCCGACGATCGAGAAGTCCGCAGGGACGCTGAACCCGCGTTCGAAAGCGGCGTGCAGCATCCCGATCGCGAGGACATCCGTCGCCCCGGCGACCGCCGTCGGCGGCTCCGGGAGCGCCAACAGGGCCTCGAAGGCCGCAACACCGCCGCTGGGCGAGTTTCGCGTGTGCTGGATGTAGCCTTCGTGCGCTTCGAGACGCCCTTGCGCGACGTAGTCCTCGTACGCGGCCTGCCGTTCCTGGATGTCACCGAGGACGGGATCGCCCACGAAGGCGACGTGCCGGTGGCCCAGGCCGATCAGATGATCGAGCACCGCCTCGACGCCGCCGCGATTGTCGACGTTCACCGTGAGAAAGCCGTCATGCCGTGCACCGTGCCACACAGCGACGACCGGAATGTGGACGCTCTCGAGGTCCTCGATCAGCCGCGGCTGGTTCCGCATGTCGCCGACGATCACGATCGCGTCGCACTGTCGTGCCTCGAGCACGGCTGCAAGTGCCAGCGCCTCGTCGGCGCGCTCGCGTGCGTGCCCGAGCACGACGCTGTACCCACGCTGGCGCGCCTCGAGCGAGAGCGCATCGATCGCGCCGGCGAAGAAGGCGTCGGTGATGTCGCGGACGATCGCCCCGAGCAGCATCGTGGGCGCGCCCCGCAGGCCGCGAGCGAGCGGGTTCGGCCGATAGGAGAGCGTCGCAGCCGCCGCGAGGACGCGCTCGCGCGTCTCCTGGGAGACGGGGACGAGGAGCGGCGCGTCGTTCAGGATCCGCGAGACCGTGCTCTGAGCGACGCCGGCGGCCTTGGCGATGTCCTTCATCGTCGCCGGCCGCCGCGGCGCTGACTCCGCCTTCCGCTTTTCGTCAGCCGTCACGGCGCTCAACGCTAGCACCCGGAAGGCCTCGGCACGAGCATTGCGTTTCTTGGGACTGCATACGAATGCCGGACTTGCATCCTGCATACGAATGCTGTTCTATACCGGACCAGATTGTGGTCGCACGCCGGTGGGCGCGCCGCCCACCTTTACGGCTGAAGGAGGTCGAGGTTCGTGAAGAGCGACGACGAGATCCTCAACGAGGACTCTGAAGGCATCGACCGCGGGGCGCTTCTGCGACGAGTCGCGCTCGGCGGGGCAGCTGCTTCGCTGCCGGCACTCGCGAGCGCGCAGGCGGCATTCGGCGCCTCGAACGCCGCAAACGGGAACTACCCCTCGCACCCGAGCTGGAAGTTCGCGTTCATCAACCACGTGACGACGAATCCGTTCTTCGTCCCGACGCAGTACGGCGCGGCCGACGCGGCTTCGCTGGTCAAGGTCAAGTACACCTGGGGCGGGTCGACGAAGGCCGATGTCGGCGAGATGATCAACGCGTTCAACGCGGCGGTCAGCGCCAAGGCGGACGGGATCGCCGTGTGCGTCGTCGACAAGGGCGCATTCGAGGCGCCGATCAAGCGCGCACGCTCGAAAGGGATCCCGGTGCTGTCATACAACGCCGACGGAGCGCGGGCGGGTGCGAAAGCTCGGATGGCCTACATCGGGCAGGCGCTGTACGAGTCGGGCTTCTCCATGGGCCAAAAGATCGCCACCCAGGTCCCGAAGGGCGACGTCGCACTGTTCATCGCCACGCCGGGCGCGCTGAACATCCAGCCCCGCATCGACGGCGCGATGGCGGCGATCAAGCAATCGGGCAAGCCGATCAACCCGAAGATCGTCGCGACCGACGCCGACCTGAGCAAGGAACTCACGGCGATCGACTCGTACTACCTCGGCCACAAGAAGCTGGCCGGGATGTTCGCCGTCGACGCCGGTGACACCCAGGGCGTGGGGCAGATCATCCAGAAGCACAGCCTGCGCGGGAAGGTGATCGGCGGCGGGTACGACCTGCTGCCCGGCACGCTCAAGCTGATCGACCAGGGGTTCCTGAACTTCACGATCGATCAACAGCCGTACCTCCAGGGCTTCTACCCGGTGATCCAGCTCTTCCTCTTCAAGCTGTCCGGCGGCCTCGTGGCCCCCTCGGACACGAACACCGGTCTGCTGTACGTGACCAAGGAGAACGTCAAGCCGTACCTCACGACGAAGACGCGTTACGAAGGTTCCTCCTCGAAGCAGAAGTATCCCGTCTCGTAGCGACCGCTAGCCGTGGCGGAAGCGACGACGAACACAGGGCGACGCGCCGACCTCGGTTGGCGCGTCGCCGGCGTGCTCCTACGCCGTCGCGAGGCGAGCATCTTTGTCGTCGCCGTGGCGCTCACGCTCTTCTTCCAGGCGCAGAACAGCGTCTTCCTGGAAGGCGACAACATCAAGAACATCACCGAGTCGATGGCCCCGATCGCACTGATCGCGGCCGGCGAGGTGATGCTGCTGATCTGCGGCGAGATCGACCTCGCGCTGGGGCGGGTCTTCGCCCTCTCCCCGGCGATCGTGTGGTGGCTCTGCGATCCGGAGAAGCACAACCTTCCGCTCTGGCTGGGGATGATCGTCGCGCTGCTCGTCTCCGCGTCAGTCGGGCTCGTGAG
>JAXIPI010000336.1:0-13054 GCA_045403015.1 Gaiellaceae bacterium
TGCTCGTCGAGCAGCCGGCGGTTGGGAAGCTGGGTCAGCTCGTCGGTTGTCGCCAGCACCGTCAGGCGTCTGTTCGTCTCCTCGAGACGCCGCTCCACGTCTTTCAGGTGTGTGACGTCCGTCACCGTGGTCGCAACGCCAACGAGCCCGGTGGTCGCAGGCACGGGGTAGTAGCTCACGAGATGCCAAAAGCCTTCCGAGTTCGCGATCTCGATCCCGAGCACAGCTTGGCCCGTCTCGAGCACCGAGCGCGCGAGCGGTTCGAGAACGCCTCCGTTCATCGGTGCGAGCTCCCGCAGCGTGCGACCTTCGATCTCGTCAACCTCGTGGCCCATGATCTCGGCGAGCGCCTGGTTGACGCGAACGTGCCGGAGATCGTGGTCGAGGAACCCGAAGCCGGCGGGTGCGTGGACGAAGAACGCGTCGAGAAGCGCCCGCTGACTCTTCGCGTTCTCGGCCGCCCGTGAGAGCCTGTCGCGCAGGGACCTGATCGTTCCCGCAACTGTGATCAGCGTCCCGGCGCCGAGAATCCACATCTGGGCGGCCTCTGCGGGCGGATGCGTCCGGCCAAGGGCCACAGCCCACAGAGCAACGACGACGAGAACCTGGAAGACCGCTTGCCGCCGACTGAAGTAGATCGAGACGAACATCGCGACACCGAGATACAGAGGTGCGTAGAGCTCTCCGGAACGATGGAGGAACGTGAGCTCGGCGACGATCAGCGTCGCGGCCAGCGCCATCAGATGATTTGCCGAACGGGGAAGACGGTCGTACAGGCAGATGAGGGTGATGGCAAGCACGACCGAGGCAGCAACGGCAGGGAGCACATGAACGTCGAGGTCTCCCACGACTGCGGCCGCGGCGAGGACGAGCGCCCCCTGGATCACAAAGCAGATCGCCGCGGCACGTGCCCCGTCCAGCGCCCGTCGACCCCTGACAGGCAGCTGCACCGGACGAATCCCTACGCGCTGGGCCAGGGTCGGAGTCACCGTCCGGTGATCGGGCGGGAACGCGCGGAAATTAGGGGCGCAGGACGGCTCGCCGCGGGCCGGCGAGAAAACCCGCCTCGACGAGCAGCGACATGATCTCGGTCTCGGTCACGGGCTGTCCGTCGAAACGCTCGACGGCGAGTCGCTTCGGCTTGCCGGAGCTCGGTGTAGTGCGCACGTGATCGACCAGCGCAGCGATCGCCGGGCGGAGCCATTCCTCGTCCGGCTCGCGCAGCGGAACGAGCGTGCGACCGCCGCGCTCGACGTAGAGAGCGGCCTCGCCGCCGAGCAGCACGACCTGCGCGCCGGCGACGCGAGCGGCGCGTGCTCCGGCCCGCTTCGGCCACGGCAGCGCAGCGCCGTACGGTTGGGCCGGATCGGCGGCGGCGAGAACGAGCGGCTCTGGATCCTCGTCGGACCGGAGCTCGCGCAGCCGTTCCACCGCACCCGGAAGCGCGAACTGTGCGCCGCCGAGCCCCTCGACAAAGTAGCCGCGCCGGCACGCGCCGATCGTCTCGAGATCCTTCAGCTCGGAGTAGACGGCGCTGTACCCGCCCGGGATCCCCTCTCCGCGAACGCCGTCGCGCGTGACGATTCCCTGGCGCTCGAGCAGCAGCTCGGCGAGAGCCCGGCGGTCAGCGACTCCCGGGAACAGCCGCTCGGTGGGCGACCAGCGCCCTTGCGTGGACGTGATCGACGCGCCCCGGGTGCGCGAGAAGCGGCGGGGCCGGCGCTCCGCGCGGGCTGCTTCGTAGCGGCGCTGAGCGCGTAGCGGCGTCCAGGCGTCGTTCGTGACCTCGCCGGCCCAGACGAGCTCCCAGAGCGCGGGCAGGGCCGACTCCGCCTCGAGCTCCGTCGCGTCGAGAAGGTCTGACCAGAACATCGCGCTGCGGCCGAGCGCCTCCCGGATCGCCTGCGTCTCCGGCGTCTCCGGCTGCGGAGCGCCGGCGGGCCGGCCGAGCACCGCTGCGTCTTCGCGGAAGTAGACCGCGACCCTGTCGAGCCCGGCACCGACCCAGACGAGCTCACCCGAGGCGCAGAGGGCGTCCAGCCATGCCGGCTGGTAGCCGGGTACCCGCCGCGGCAGCACTTCGCTCTCCCAGAGCGTGACCGGGAGGGCGAGACCTTGGAGGGGGACGAGCGCCTCGCGCAGGCTCGCGCGGCGTCCGATGCCGTGCCACGCAGGCAGGAAGCGGCCGAGAGCAGCCTGCTCGGCAGGCTCGACCTCACGCCGAAGCGCGGCGAGCGACGCGCGGCGAAGGCGCCGCAGCACATCCGGGTCGCACCACTCGCGCTCGACGCCTCCGGGCCGCAGCTCGCCTCGAACGAGGAGATCGGCGCGCTCCAGCTCGTGCAGGAGTCCGCCCAGGTCGAGCCCGAAGTGCTCGTCGGCCTCGGCAGTCGTGAACGGACCACGTCCCTTGGCGAAGCGAAGGACCAGCTGGCGCAGCGACTCGGCGCCTCCTTCCAGGAACGCCTCCGGCAGGCCGCCGGGCGGCATGACGCCGAGCGCATCCCGGTAGCGGCCGGCATCCTCGGCTGCGATCAGCCGCTGCTCGCCCGCGACCTGCACCGGCAGGGCGCGGCGCTCCGCCACCAGGATCGCCGCCTGACCCTCGTCGTACTCCCCGCCGCGCAGGTCGCCGCGGCGGCGAAGGACGTCATGGAGCTCGTCGGGATCGCGCGGCTCGCCGCGCAGCTGCTTCTCGACCTCGGCCAGCGCGTCGGGATCGATCAGCTCGCGCAGCTCCTCCTGGCCGAGGAGCTCGCGCAGCAGGTCGCGGTCGAGCGAGAGTGCCTGCGCCCGGCGCTCGGCGGGAGGCGTGTCGTCCTCGTACATGTACGTCGCGACGTAGTCGAAGAGCAGCGAGGAGGCGAACGGCGAGGCCGAAGCGGTCTCCACCTCGACGAGGTCGAGCTCGCGCGTCTGCAGGCCCTTGAGGATGCTCTTCAGCGCAGGCAGGTCGAAGACGTCCTGCAGGCACTCGCGATACGTCTCGAGCACGATCGGGAACGAGCCGTACTTGCGCGCGACCTGAAGGAGGTTCTGCGCCTTCAGCCGCTGCTGCCAGAGCGGCGTTCGCTGGCCGGGGCGGCGGCGCGGGATCAGGAGCGCCCGCGCCGCGTTCTCGCGGAAGCGCGCACCGAAGAGCGCGGTCTGGCCCACCTCGGCGACGACAAGCTCCTCGATCTCGTCCGTGCCGATCAGCAGGTCGGCGAGGCTTGGCGGTGCATCCGCCTCGGGCAGGTGGAGCGCGATCCCGTCGTCAGACCAAATCGATTGAGCGTCGAGTCCGAGCGAGTCGCGCAGCCGCGCGGCGAGCGCCATCCCCCACGGCGCGTGCACCCGGCCGCCGAACGGAGTCAGGATGCAGACGCGCCAGTCGCCGATCTCGTCGCGGAACCGCTCGACCACGATCGCGCGGTCGGACGGGACGACCCCCGTCGCGGCCGCCTGCTCGCGCAGGAAGGTGAGCAGGTTCTGCGCGGCACGCGGGTCGAGGTGGTAGTCGTCGCGGAGGTGCGTGAGCGCGCTCTCGTCGGAGCGCGCCACGAGCTCACGCGAGGCGCGCCCGATCTTCTCGCCCAGCTCGAACGGCCGGCCCACACCTTCGCCCTTCCAGAACGGCACGGCGCCGGGGACGCCGGGCGCGGGAGACACGATTACGCGGTCGCGGGTGATCTCCTCGATCCGCCAGGTCGAGGCGCCGAGCAGGAACGTCTGGCCCTGGCGCGCCTCGTAGACCATCTCCTCGTCGAGCTCGCCGACGCGGCCCCCGTCACCGATCAAGTAGACACCGAAGAGGCCGCGGTCCGGGATCGTGCCGGCGTTCGTCACGGCCAGGCGGCGGGCTCCCGTTCGCCCCCGGATCACACCTGCGGTTCGGTCCCAGACGATCCGGGGCCGCAGCTCGGCGAACTCGTCCGACGGATAGCGGCCGGCGAGCATGTCGAGGACGTTCTCGAGCTGCTGGCGGGAGAGGTCGGAGAACGGATAGGCGCCGCGAACCAGCCGGTGCAGCTCCCCGACCTCGATCTCGTCGTCGGCCACGATCGCCACGATCTGCTGCGCGAGCACATCGAGCGGGTTACGCGGGATCTTCGTCTCCTCGATCTCGCCGCCCCGCATCGCCCGGGCGACGACTGCCGACTCGAGCAGGTCGGCTCGGAACTTGGGGAAGATCCGGCCCTTCGAGGTCGAGCCGAGCTCGTGGCCGGCGCGGCCGACGCGCTGCAAGCCGCGCGCGACCGACTTCGGGCTCTCGACCTGGATCACGAGGTCGACGGCACCCATGTCGATGCCGAGCTCGAGGCTGGAGGTCGCGACGAGGCAAGGAATCCGCCCCGCCTTCAGATCCTCCTCGATGATCACCCGCTGCTCGCGGGCCAGCGAGCCGTGGTGCGCACGCGCAATCTCTTCCTCGGCCAGCTCGTTCAGCCGCACCGCGAGCCGTTCGGCCAGCCGGCGGTTGTTGACGAAGACGATCGTCGAGCGGTGCTCCTTGACGAGCTCGAGGATCGCCGGGTAGATCGAAGGCCAGATCGAGCGGGCGTTCGCCTCGTAGCCGGAGTCCATCTCGACGCCGTCCTGCACGACCGGCTGGGTGAGCTCGTTGGTCGCGCCGAGCTCACGCAGGTCCTCCACCGGGACGACCACCTCGAGATCGTGGTCCTTGCGCGTCCCCGCGTCCACGAGCTGGATCGGGCGGTCACCGGAGACGAAGCGGCCGATCTCCTCCAGCGGGCGCTGCGTCGCCGAGAGGCCGATCCGCTGCGCCGGCTTGTCGAGCAGCGCGTCGAGGCGCTCGAGCGAGAGGGCAAGGTGGGCGCCGCGCTTGGTGCCCGCGACGGCGTGTACCTCGTCGACGATCACGGCGTCGATCGCGCGCAGCGTCTCGCGTGCCTGCGAGGTCAACATCAGGAAGAGGGACTCGGGTGTCGTGATCAGGATGTCCGGCGGCTCCTTCACCAGCTCGCGCCGCTCCTTCTGCGACGTGTCGCCGGTGCGGACGCCGACACGGAGATCGGACTGGATCCCGGCGAGCGGCCCGCGCAGGTTGCGCTCCACGTCGTAGTTGAGGGCCTTCAGCGGGGAGATGTAGAGGAGGCGCAAGCCCTGGCCGGGCGTTGGATCGAGCCTGTCGATCCCGTAGAGAAACGCGGCAAGCGTCTTGCCGGAGCCGGTCGGAGCCTGGATCAGCACGTTGTTTCCGGTCGCGATCGCGGGCCAGCCTGCAGCCTGCGCCGGGGTCGGTCCGGCAAACGCGCGCTCGAACCAGGCCCGCGTCTTCACCGAAAACGGAACAAGCGCGTCCACCTCCCCAGACTACCCAGGCGTTGACGCCTGCCGAAGCTGCTTGTAACGTCGCGCGCATTGTGACTTGGTGGAGGAAGTGGAAATGGAGGCGGCACATGACGCGAGTATTCGAGTCACCGGACGCGAACGTCGAGACGGGCCGGCAGCTGCGGCAGTTCTTTACCGACCTGCTCGACGACACGAACCTGCGCGAATACCACGCAAACACCGAGAGTTACGTCGCGTCCCAGGTGAAGGCGGGCGTCATCGAGGACGCGACTGCGAACCTGATCCTTAAGGGCAGCCTGCAGGACATCGAGAACAACATCAAGCTCGTGACGGGCTCAGGCAGCGCCGTGCCCGTCTGCATCGTGATGCCGCCCATGTGAGCGGATCGCTCGTCGTCGTCGGCGCGGGTATTGGCTTCGCCCGGATCACGCTCGAAGCCCGCGCCGCGATCGCGGCCGCAGACGACGTGCTCTACCTCGTGCCCGATCCCGTCTCGGCGACCGGGATCGAGGCGCTGAACTCAAACGCGCGGTCGCTTCACGGCTTCTACGAGGAAGGCTCCTCGCACCACGCGGCCTACGAGCGGATGGCCGAGGCGATCCTCGAGCCTGTCCGCGCCGGGAAGCGGGTCTGTGCCGCCTTCTACGGCCATCCGGGCGTATTCGTGCTGCCCTCGCACGAAGCGATCAGCCGCGCGCGCGCCGAGGGGTTCGACGCCTCGATGCAGCCCGGTATCTCCGCCGAGGACTGCCTCGTCGCAGACCTCGGCGTCGATCCCGGACGAAGCGGCCTGCAGAGCTACGAGGCGGGCGACTTCCTGCGCCGGCGTCCCGCGATCGAGCCGACGACCGCGCTCGTGCTGTGGCAGATCGGCGTCGTCGGAGCGCGAACGCAAACGGCGAACATCTCCGCTCCGGCGCTACCGGAGCTCGTCGAGCTGCTGGTCGCGCGCTATCCGGCCGGCCACCGAGCGGTGGTGTACGAGGCCTCCTCCTATCCCGGCGTCGCGCCGACCGTCCGCGACGTGCGGCTCGACGAGCTCGGCGCAGACACGGTCACCCTCGCGTCAACGCTGTACGTGCCGCCAGTTCCTCGCTGAGCACCCGCGCGCGACGAGCTGCGATGACGTTTCCTTTCGCCTCAAAGAGCTGCTGCGCGTTGGCCGCCGCGTCCCGTCCCTCCTCGGCGTCGCCCGCGGCCGCGTGCGCCTCGGCGAGCGCGAGCAGCGACTCCGCGGCGAAGACCGGCGAATCAGTGGTGCCGGCGAGCTCGACGGCTGCGGTCCCGACCTCTTGCGCCTCCCGGCCGCGGCTGAGCTGGGCGAGCGCCTTGGCACGCGCAACACGCCACGAGATCTGCGCGTGGACATCGTCGGGTGAGGATGCGTCCTCGCTCGTGAGGGTGGCGGCGAGCGCCTCCTCGGAACGGCCCTGAGCGTGCAGCGCCTCGGCCAGCTGCGCCGCGATCGAAGCGACGTTACCGTGCTCGCCGATCTCCTGGAGTTGCTCCAGCGCGGGACGAAGCTCTCGCTCGGCGGCGCCCGGTTCGCCGGCCAACAGTTCGATGGCGCTCGACCACGTCGTCAGCGCAGCAGCGCCGACGCCCTGGCCTAGCGCCTCGAGGATCTCTTTCCCTTCCCGGCAGCTTGAACGCGCCTCGTCGAACTCGCCGGCCATCGCGGCCGGGAGGCTCGACGAGACGAGCAGGAATCCCTTGGCGGCGCTGTCGGGTGCAACGCTCTCGATCAGCTCGTCGAGCCGGGGACGGGCGAGGTCGATCGGCATGGGGCCGATCAGGGTCGCGAAGCCAAGCCGGATCGAGGCGAGAGACTGGCGGCGGGCATCGCCGGCGCGGCGAGCGTGCTCGAGCGCGCGCTCGAGGGTCTCCTCCATCGAGCCGACCTGGCAGCGCCACCAGTACACATCCGCGAGCCGTATGAGCAACCCTGCACCCGTCGAGTCGTCTCCGGCGGCCTCGAACGTCGGCAGCGCACGGTTCAGCTCGTCGGCGAGCTCGTCGACGCCGCCCTCGGTGCGGACGAGCAGGGCGATCATCGTCGAGGCCAGCCGGGCGGCCATTGCGCTGCGGGCATCGCCCGCCTCCGCGGCAGCCGCGATCGCGGCCGAGTTCAGGTCTTCTGCGCGCGCAAAGTCGCCGATCCTGAAGTAGGCCTCGGATTGGTCGACGAGCAGCGCCGCGTCTCCCGGTCGCAGCGCAGCGGCACGCCCGAGGAGGTTCGCCGCGGCGTGCGCGTCGTCGCGGGCGAGGGCCCGACGCCCCGCAAGCGCCAGCCGATCTGCCGCTCGTGCTGCGAGCACAGCCTCAGCGGCGCCGGGCGGTGAAAGCTCGAGCCGGTAGGCGTGGGCTTGCTGGAGATGGTGACCGAGGATCTCGTCGAGCTCGGGCGGTGCACCGGCCCGTGACTCGATCCAGTCGGCACAGCGCTCGTGCAGGTCGGCGCGAAGGCTCTTCGGCATCGAGTCGTACGCGGCGTCCCGCACGAGGATGTGCGCGAAGCGGAATGCATCCTCTCCCACGAACGTGCCGAGGTCGGGACGGATCAGCCCCTTGCGCACGAGCGCCTGGAGCGTGCCCGTCACCTCTCGCTCTTGCTCGGGCGGCGTCAGATCGGCGACTGCACCCCACCAGAACACCTGGCCGATCACGGCGCCGCGTTGGAGCACCGCGAGCTCCAGAGGCTCGAGCCGGTCCAACCGCGCGGCGAGGACGGCCTGGACAGTCCCGGGGACACGCATCGATTCGACATCCGTCAGTGCCTGCAGCCGTCCCTCACGCTCCACAAGGACACCGTCCTCGACGAGCATGCGCAGCATCTCCTCGAGGAACAGCGGGTTGCCGCCGGTCGCACGGCCAAGCGCGTCGGCGGCGTCGTGGTCGAGCGGGCCTGCGAGGTTCTCGAGCAGCTCCTGCGACTGAGCGCGCCCCAGCGGCGCCAGCTGGACCGTCGGCGTGCCCGCCCACGCCGGCCGGACATCCGCGAGCTCGTTGCGAGCAAGGCAGCAGACGAGAATGGGCGCGTCACGGGTCCACCCGCCGAGGTACTCGATCAGGTCGAGGAAGGCCGGCTCCGCCCACTGGACGTCGTCGAGCACGAGCAGCACGGGCCTCTCGCGGGCAAGCGTCTCAAGCAGCCGTCGGAAAGCCCAGTAGAGCTCGTCGCTGCGTGAGTGCGGCTCGGCTCGGCCCACAGCCTCCAGCAGGCGGCCGTGCACGGTCTCGCCGTCGGCCTCCCCGGCCAGGATCGTGTCGAGGTCGAGCCTGTTGACGACCTCGACGAGCGGCCAGTAGGTGATCCCGTTTCCGTACGGGAGGCAGCGGCCCTCGAGGACATGAACGTCCTCGCCCAGCGACGTTATGAGCTCGGTTGCTAGCCGCGACTTGCCGACGCCCGCGTCACCAAGGACCGTGACGACGCGGCAGGACCGCTCCAGCACGACCTGGCCAACAGCGGAGCGAAGACGCGCAAGCTCGACGACGCGGCCGACGAGCGGCGTATCGAGCCGCCGTGTCACACCCGCGGCACCGGGAAGCACGTCCTGAAGCCGCCACACCGGGACCGGCTCCGACTTCCCTTTCAGCTCGAGCGGTGCGATCGGCTCGGCGACGACCGCGTCGCGCACCAGCCGGACGGTCGAGTCGCCGACGAGGATCTCCCCGCCTCCGGCGGCGGCTTCGAGCCGCTGCGCGACGACGACGGCGTCCCCGGTCGCGAATGCCTGGCCCTGCTCCGGGTCGCCGGCGATCACCTCGCCGGTGTTGACGCCAGTGCGCACCGCGATCCTGACGCCGTACGCGGCGTCGAGCCTGTCGTTCAGTGCGGCGAACGCCTCGCGGAGCTCGACCGCCGCGCGAACCGCGCGCAACGCGTCGTCCTCGTGCACGACCGGGATCCCGAAAGCGGCCATGACGGCGTCGCCCACGAACTTCTCGATCGTGCCGCCGTGACG
The DNA here is from genome assembly GCA_045403015.1 of Gaiellaceae bacterium. Lineage (GTDB taxonomy): Bacteria > Actinomycetota > Thermoleophilia > Gaiellales > Gaiellaceae > Gaiellasilicea. The sequence goes on from JAXIPI010000336.1 coordinate 9,264, forward strand.
CTCCAGCACCTCGCGGGCGGTCTCGTGATAGCTCGACCAGACGCCCCGAAGCGACTCGGGATCGAGGCGTTCCCCCAGCGGCGTCGAGTCTGCGACGTCACAAAAGACAAGCGTGACGGTCTTCCGGACCATGAAATCAGTCTAGGGCGACTTGAAACCAATGCCTAGCCGGGCCTGGTCGAGATCAGTCGTCGTCAGACGCAGAAAACAGCAGGAATTGCGTGAATTGCGCGGGGGCGAAGTTGTTGTCGCTGACGAGGATCAGCGACCGGTGGCCGTGGCGCAGGCGCGGGCCGAACGCCATCCCCTCGACGTTGTCGAGTGGGATTCCGAGCTCGTCGAGGTCGAGCACGAGTGTCTTCTTGGCCGGTCGCAGGCCGGCGAGCAGAGTCGCGACGCTGTCGAAGCCGTTCACGTTGTCGGCACGTCTCAGCGACACGTCGTAGAGCCGGATCTTGTTGCCTGTCCCGGGCGCGCCGACCGAGAACGAGCGCTCCATCGACAGCAGCTCGTCGGTCTTCAGCGGCAGCAGCTCGACGAGGCCGCTGACTGCGAACTGAGTCGCAGGCACGGGCGGTTCCCTGATCGGATCCGTCCAGTAGACGTATTGCCGGTCGAGCGTGCCCCGCTTGAGGTCGTAGCGAAGAAGCCGGGCCGGACTGCCGTTCGTGAGAGTCGCCGGCGGGCCGTCCTGAACCAGCGCCGCCTCGGTGCCGGTGAAAACGTAGCGGCCGTTGGGGGTCGTCCCGGCGCTCTCGAACCCGAGGTTCTGGCGCACACCGCGGCTGCCGTCGGCGATGGGCAGGAACGGAGCCGGCACCGGCAAGGTGCGGAGCTGGCGGCCGTCGAGAGCGAACTCGCGCACCCAAGGGTCGATCAGCCGGTTTGCGAAGCCTTCCGAGGTGATCACCAGCGTGTCGCGCTTCGTCAGCGCCAGGCCTTCGGGGTCGACGCTGAGCGGCGCGAACGGCTGACCGGTCACATCGCGCAGGGTCGTCACGGCGAGGATCTGGACGGCAGGAACGCCTGTGGAGACGTCAATGCGCAACGTGTAGAAGCGAACGTTGGTCTGATCGTCGGAGAGCGCGTAGAAGACGTGGCGGTGCCGGTCGTACGCGAAGCCGGAGAGGCCGCCGAACTGCGTCCCCTGGAACTGGGTCGCGGTGGGAATGATCTGCTGGCCGAGGAACCGCAGCTCCAACCGGCCGTCGTCGTGGCCGTTGCCGGCGCCGGCGGCTCCCGCCGTCGCTCCCGCGAGGGTGAGCGCGACGAGCAGCAGTCGCACAAGCTTCGTCATGCCGTCTGGATACCCAGGCACGCTAGGATCGAATCGTGCCCGAGATGCTCTACTTCACCGGGAACGACGAGGCGGATCGACTGATCGCGGAGGATCCGCTGGCGCTCGTCATCGGCTTCGTGCTCGATCAGCAGGTGACCGTGCCGACCGCGTTCGCCGGTCCGCTCAAGCTGAAGCAGCGGCTCGGCCGCCTGGACGCCGCCGAGATCGCGGGCCTCGACCCGGACAAGCTCGCCGACCTCTTCCGCGAGCGCCCCGCAATCCATCGCTTTCCCGGGAACATGGCGAAGCGGACGCAGGAGCTCTGCGCGGTGGTCGCCGAGGAGTACGACGGTGACGCGGCCCGGGTCTGGCGTGATGCCGCCGACACGGCCGACCTGAAGCGCCGGCTCGAGGCGCTCCCCGGCTTCGGAGAGATGAAGGTGAAGGCGCTTGCCTCGGTGCTCGCCCGCCGGTACGGCAACACGATGGCGGAGCCGCTCGTCCCGAGCCATCCGATGCTCGGCGACGTCGACTCGCCCGAAGCCCTGACCGAGTACCAGGCGGCGAAGCGCGCGTTCAAGGCCTCGCTGCGCGCCGCGAAGGCGTGATCGAGCTCAGGACGTACCGCGACGGCGGCCAGTCCGCCGCCGACGTCGCACGCGAAGTCGCCGAGTTCCTGAGCGCCGCCGAACGCACGCTCGAGCTCGCGCTCTACGACATCCGCCTCCACGACGAGGCGGCCGCGCTCGTCTCCGAGGCACTGGTCGAGGCGCAAGAGCGTGGCGTCCTCGTCCGGCTCGTCTACAACGTCGACCACCCGGGGCCGATCCCGGTGCCGCCGCCGCCGCAGACGGCTCCGGAGCTGCTCGAGGCGCTGCCGATCCCGACCCGTCCGATTCCCGGTGTCCCCGACCTGATGCACCACAAGTACGCGATCCGTGACCGCGAGACGGTCTGGACCGGCTCGATGAACTGGACGCAGGACTCGTGGTCGCGGCAGGAGAACGTGGTCGCGATCGTCGGGTCGACCCAGCTCGCATACGCCTACGGCCTCAACTTCGACGAGCTTTGGGGGACGGGCGACGTGATCGGCTCGGGCCACGTCGAGCCGCGGCCGGTCGACGTGGACGGGATCGAGGTGCGGCCCTGGTTCACGCCGGAGCACGGCGAGCCACTGGCGCACCGGATCGCGAAGCGGATCGGCGCGGCCAAGCAGCGTGTACGGATCGCGTCGCCCGTGCTCAGCTCGGGACCGATCCTCGGGACGCTGGCCGAGGTCTGCTCGGACGGAAAGGTGGACGTCGGCGGTGTCGTGGACGACACGCAGGTCGACGGCGTCCTCTACCAGTGGCGCCTGAACGGGAACTCGACCTGGAAGATCCCGGCGCTTCGCCGCTTCCTCGAAACCGCCCGCTTCGCCGGCAAGCCGTCGACCAAGTGGGCACCCGACACGGTGCACGACTTCATGCACGCCAAGATCACGGTCGCCGACGACATCTCGTTCATCGGCAGCTTCAACCTCTCGCACTCGGGCGAGATGAACGCCGAGAACGTGCTCGAGATCCGCGACGCCGAGATCGCGGACCGGCTGGCGAGGTTCGTGGACGAGATCCGCGCGCTGTATCCGCTGGTCACGCTGCCCGAGGACAAGACTCCGGCGTCAGCGGCATCTCCTCTTCTGTGAAGCGCACAGCAGAATCTCGATCTAGCCGGTTGGTTAGTGGTGCGGCGCACCGACGCGTCCTATTGTCAAAAGCGGACCGCCGACTGCTTTTTGGGGAACAGGAGGGTATGTGAAGAGCCAGCGCTCATTGGCGAAGCTGGCAGCTCTCGCCGCACTTGCGCTCAGTGGCTTCGTGCTCGCCGGCGTCATGGCCGGAGTCGGGTTCGCAACCGATCCGCCAACGACGGCCACGGACACCGGCACGACGGACACCGGCACGACGGACACCGGCACGACGACGACCGACACGACCACGACGGAGACACAGCCGCCGGGTGGTGGAGGCTGCACACCGGGCTACTGGAAGAATCACACCGAAGACTGGGTCGGCTACACGCCGGGCCAGACGATCGGCAGCGTGTTCTCGAACGCCGGGAGCCTGGGGTCGATCACGCTGCTGCAGGCACTGAAGAACGGTGGCGGCGACACGCTCGACGACGCCAAGCGGTTGCTGCTCCACCATGCGGTGGCGGCGCTGCTGAACTCGACGCACCCGGACGTGGACTACGCATTCACGACCGCTCAGGTGATCGCGTGGACGAGCGACATGCTCACGAGCACCGATCGCGACGCGATCCTCGGCCTGAAGAACCTGTTCGACCGCGAGAACAATCGCGGCTGCACAGTGAGATGAGCGTCATGGGCGCGGCGGCATGTCCGCCGCGCCCACTGGCATCCTGGGAGCGTGCTCGCTCGACTTGCGCTTCCCGTTCTGCTTGTGTCGTCGCTCGTGGTGGCGGCCGCTTCGGCTTCTAGGCTGCCGCAGGCGCCGGCCTGCCCGGTCTTTCC
>JAXIPI010000161.1:0-2627 GCA_045403015.1 Gaiellaceae bacterium
GACGTCGGCGACCTCTGGCTCGTCGACCCCGAATCCGGCAAGCAGCTGCGGGTCGACACGCGCAGCCGCAAGCTGCGAGAGCGCTTCGGCGCCGACGCCGCGGCCGAGCGCGAAGAGCTCACCCGTGAGCTGCGCTCGCTCGGAGTGGCGCACCTGACCCTCTCGACCTCCGGCGACTGGCTGCGCCGGCTCGTCGGGTTCCTCCAGACCGAAGGGAGGCGACGATGAGCTTCGCCTGGCCGATTGCCCTCTCGGGGCTCGCACTCGTGGCGCTCGCCTTGATCGCCTACCTCGTCGCACAGCGACGGCGCAGGCGCTATGTCGTCCGCTTCACGAACCTCGATCTGCTCGAGAACGTGGTCGCCGACTCGCCCCGCTGGCGACGCCACATTCCGGCCGTACTCACGTTGCTCGCACTCAGCGCCCTCGTGGTGGGCATGGCTCGGCCACAGGTCGCGGTGGCGGTGCCGCGCCAGGAGGCAACCGTCATCCTGGCGATGGACAGCTCGGGCTCGATGACTGCGACGGATGTTGCCCCCGACCGGATGACGGCCGCGCGGGAGGCCGCAAGCTCGTTCGTCGACGGGCTGCCGGACGGCTTTCGCGTCGGCGTCGTCTCGTTCTCCAACGAGGCCGATGTCGTCGTCCCGCCGACCTCCGACCACGACGAGGCGCTGCGCGGCCTGAGCGCACTCCGGGCCGACAACGGCACCGCTCTCGGCGACGCGATCGCCCGTTCGGTCGACCTCGGCGTCACGAACCTCGACGAACAGCTCGCCGCGAACAGCAGTGAGACCCCTGTCGTCGTTCTGCTCCTCTCGGACGGCGCGAACACAACCGGCGACTACGAGCCGCTCGACGCTGCGCAGAAGGCAAAGAAGGCCGGCGTCCCGGTCTACACCGTCGCCCTCGGAACCGATGCGGGCACCGTCCAGGGCCCCGACGGCTACGGCGGCATGCGGACGATCCGCGTCCCGCCCGACCCGGAGACTCTCTCCAAGGTGGCCGAGCTGACCGGCGGCAAGTTCTTCGAGGCCGCCGACCAGGACGACCTCAAGAGCGTCTACGACGTGATCGGCTCGCAGGTCGGCGTGGAGCACACACAGCGTGAGCTGACCGTGTTCTTCACCGCTGCCGGCGCGGCTCTCCTGCTGCTCGGCGGAGCGCTCTCGACCCTCTGGTTCGGACGGATTCCGTGACCCACGACCCGAAGGAGGTGAAGGACATGCAGGAGAAGGCTCGCGAGTTCAACCCGCGGCCGCTGCTCATCGCCCTTGCGGCGATCTTCGCAGCAGCCTCGATCTGGGCGGCAACCGCACTCGCCGCCGGTGGCTCGTCCCCGTCGAGCGAGCCGGCGGCGAGCAACGGCCCGTTCGCCGTCGACGTCCAGCAGGACAACGGCGACGCGGCGGCGCCCGGCAATTGCCCGAATGACGGCAATGGCTCGGGCGACAGCTCCGGCGGCAGTTCCGACTCGAGCGGTACGAGCTCGAGCGACTTCTAACCCGCCGGTCAGAGTCCGGGGCGTAGGCAGCGCCCCGGACTCTTATTCTCTTCAGAAGAGACTCTTAGGCCAGGCTCAGGTTCGGCCTCTACCTTCGGTTCATCACTCACTGAAAGGAGCCGACATGCACACCGAGCTGAACCGAAGAGATGTGTTGAAGACGATTGGAGGCGCCGGTCTCGCCGCCGTGTTCGGCGCCCGGGCCCTCGAATTCCTGGGGGACGACGCACAGGCAGCGACCACCTGCCTCCTCACACCCGAGGTGACCGAGGGGCCGTACTGGGTCGATACGTCCCTGACCCGCCGCGACGTTCGCTCGGGGAAGGCGGGCCTCCCCCTCGTTCTCCGCTTCACGATTCTGAACGCGAAGACGTGCAGCGTGATCAAGAACGCCGATGTCGAGATCTGGCACTGCGATGCCCTCGGCAACTACTCGGCCGTGAACGGGGCCTCGACCCGTTTCCTCCGCGGACACCAGAAGTCGAACTCGAACGGCAAGGCGGAGTTCCTGACGATCTTCCCCGGGTGGTACCGCGGCCGGACGCCGCACATCCACATGAAGGTCTACGTCGGTGGCAAAGAGGTGCACACCGGGCAGATCTTCTTCAACGAGAAGATCACGGCAGCCGTCTACAAGCAGGCTCCCTACTCCAGCCACGGCACGTACGACACTCCGCACTCCAGCGACAACATCTACGAGCAGGCCGGCGGCTCGAACGCGCAGGTGAAGCTGGCGAAGCGCACCGGCGGGCTGAAGGGATACGTCGGGACGATCGCGATCGGAGTCGTGACCTAGCCACCAGACTGCTCGCCCGGTCAGTGGTCGGATCCCCGGCCCGAGCCCACGATGTAGAGGTCGATGAAACCTCTGCGACTCGTACGCTTGATCGTCCCACTGGCACTCGCCGCGGTGATCGTCGTCGCCGCGGCGCGGCCGGCTTCCCCGGCCGAGCCAGCTACGGCGACGTGTGATCAGATCGCGCTTCGTCTCCGTTCCGCGAGCGAAGACGGCTACCGGGTCGTCCTCGGCCGAGTGGGCGTTCCGGACGAGCGGCAGACGAGCCGACGTGCTTCCCGCAACCGCGCCAAGCCGTGGCCGTACTTTCGCCGGGTCGGGCTCGTC
>JAXIPI010000269.1:0-12430 GCA_045403015.1 Gaiellaceae bacterium
GTTGCTGAACGACGGCGTGAATCTCGATCTGCTGCCGATCCAGCACTGCTGGCCCGGCGACCCGGCGCCGTTCATCACGCTCCCGGCGGTGATCACGAAGGATCCACACACGGGCGTCCGCAACGTGGGCATGTACCGGATGCAGAAGATCGACTCGCGCTCGACCTACATGCACTGGCAGATCCACAAGGATGGACGCGCCGACTACCTCGCGACCGACGGCTCGATTCCGGTCGCCGTCGCGCTCGGCCTGGATCCCGTCACCGCCTACTCCGCGAGCGCGCCGCTGCCGAAGCACATCGACGAGTTCATGCTCGCCGGCTTCCTGCGCGGCGAGCCGGTCGAGCTGGTCAAGGCGAAGACCGTCGACCTCGAGGTGCCCGCGAACGCCGAGATCGTCCTCGAAGGGACGATCGAGAAGGGCGAGGTCGGGATGGAAGGCCCGTTCGGCGACCACACTGGCTACTACACGGCGGCGGAGCCGTTCCCGGTCTTCCGGCTCTCGGCGATCACGATGCGACGCGACGCCGTCTACCCCTCGATCGTCGTCGGCAAGCCGGTGCAGGAGGACGCCTGGCTCGGCAAGGCGACCGAGCGGATCTTCCTGCCGGCGATCAAGATGACCGTGCCGGAGATCGTCGACTACGACCTCCCCGTCACCGGCGCCTTCCACAACTGCGTGATCGTCTCGATCCGCAAGTCGTTCCCAGGCCACGCGCACAAGGTGATGCACGCGATCTGGGGCCTCGGGATGCTCAGCCTCTCGAAATCGGTGGTCGTCGTCGACGCGCACGTGAACGTGCACGACTACAACGAGGTCTTCTTCTACGTCGGCGCCAACGTCGATCCGAAGCGGGACGTCGTCATCGCCGAGGGCCCTCTCGACCATCTCGACCACGCCCCGACGCTCCAGTTCGTCGGCGGCAAGATCGGGATCGACGCGACCGCGAAGGGGCCGCAGGAGGGGACGCGCGAGTGGCCGGAGGAGATCGCGATGAGCGACGAGATCAGGGAGCTGGTCGACCGCCGGTGGGAGGAGTACGGCATACCGGCGCACGATCACGACGAACTCGTAGAGAATGGCTCTCGTCGCGGGTTGCGGCAGCTGTTACGTCGTTGACAGGCAAGAGCGCATGCCGGTTGAATCACCAGGGGAATCTGACTTGAGCTCGCACGACAACGAGACGCCGCACCAGCCGCCGCCGAGCCTCTGGCCGATCGGCTTCGCAATCGGCATCGCGGTCGTCCTCACCGGTCTCGTCGTCAGCCCCGCCGCCGCCGTGGTCGGCGGCGTGATCGCGCTCGTCTTCGGCTTCCTCTGGGTCCGCGATGTCACGCGGCCCGTGCGCACGCCTGCGCCCGAGGTCGAGCCTGAGACTCGCGCGGCGCTCACGACCGCCGGGCCGGCGGCGAGCGACGAGGAGGAGGAGACCTACGGACGCAACACGTTCCTCGCCGGGGCGACGCTCGGCCTCGGCGCCGTCATCGGCGGCGTGATCACGCTGCCGGTGCTCGGCTTTGCCGTCCTCCCGTCGTTCACCAACCAGCACGAGCCGGACATCGATCTCGGCCCGATCGACGAGTTCCCCGAGGGGGAGTACGTGATCGCGACCTTCCTCGAGAACCCGGAGATCGGCGAGGTGAGCCGGCGGACGATGTACATTCGCAACAACGGCCAACTCAAGGGCGTGCCGAGCTTCACCGTCCTGTATTCGCGCTGCGTCCACCTCGGTTGCCCGACGCAGCCGAACGGGCCGATCTTCGACGATCAGAAGTCGACGTACGACCGTAGCGTCGTGCTGACGCCGACCCTGCCGGCCGGGTTCGGCTGCCCGTGCCACGGCGGCCAATACGACACCGAGGGCAATCGCACCGCAGGCCCGCCCGTCCGTGCCCTCGATCGCGCCGAGTTCTCGATCATCGAAGGCAACCTCCACCTCGGCACGTTCTACAGTGTCGCGAAGGTCGAGGGACAGGGCGCGCGGGCGCGGATCTACAAGTACGGCAAGATGCCGCCGGGCGTCCACGTCGACGGGGCCGAGGCGTGGCTGTACCCGCTCGAGGTGCCGCGCTAGATGGCCGTCGCACCGCCACGTAAGAAGTCCGGGCAGCATGCACAGCTCAAAGCCGTCGCGCTCTATCCGCTCGACTGGCTGGAGGAGCGCTCGGGTCTCGTCGGTGCGACCAAGTACTTCCTCTTCCGCAACGTGCCGCGCGACTCGGGCTGGTTCCACACACTCGGCTCCGCGACGCTGACCGCGTTCCTCGTCCAGGCGATCACCGGCGTGGTGCTCGCCTTCTACTACAAGCCCGACCCGGACAAGGCGTACGCCTCGGTCCAGTTCATCACGAACGACCTCACACTCGGCTGGCTCGTACGCGGCATGCACCGCTGGGGCGCAAGCGTGTTCATCATCTTGATGTTCCTGCACATGGCCCGGGTCTTCCTGTTCGGGTCGTACAAGTACCCACGCGAGCTGAACTGGATCATCGGCGTCCTCCTGCTCGCGCTCGGGATGCTCGAAGGGTTCACGGGCTACCTGCTGCCGTGGGATCAGACGGCGTACTGGGCGACCGTCGTCGGCATCAACCTGAACGGGACGGCGCCGGTGATCGGCCCGTTTCTCGCCCAATTCCTGGCCGGCGGGGCAGAGATCGGGTCGGACACCCTCAGCAAGTTCTACTCCCTGCACATGCTCGTGATTCCCGGCGGGATCTTCGCGTTGATCGGCCTGCACCTCTACCTCGTGATCCGCCTCGGCGTCAGCTCGCCACCGTGGTCCGACGTGGCGGCCGGCCGCGACCGGCCTGAGGAGAAGCTGCCGACCGAAGGGCGTCAGGGCCTCGTCCGGCCTGGCGTGCGCGGAGGCAACGCGGATGGCTAGCCGCCGCATCGAGGAGCGGCGGGCACAGCACAAGCGCTACAAGGAGGACGTCGAGCGGACCGGGAAGCCCTTCTTCCCGTACGCGATGTTCCACGACACGGTGATGAGCCTCGTCGTCGTGTGCGTGATCGTCGGGCTGGCGTGCGTCTGGTACTTCACCGCGGACGGCTCGACCGACCCCGGCTGGCTCGGCCCCTACTACACCGAGGAGGCCGACCCGGGCACGACGAACTTCGTGCCGCGGCCGGACTGGTACTTCTATTTCCTCTTCTACCTGCTGCGGATCTTCAAGTGGCCGGACACCGTCGTCCTCGGCACCGTCGGCATCCCGAACATCCTCCTCGCGATCCTGATCGCGCTGCCGTTCATCGACCTGCGCCGCGAGCGCCGGCTCTCCAGGCGCCCGGTGGCGATCGTGGCGGCGATCGTCGTCGTGCTGGCGATGGGGACGCTGACCTACAAGGGCGCGACGGCGAAGGAGTCCCTGGGCTCCGAGACGCTCCAGGAAGTGCCGAAGTGGGCCGAGGAGCAGGGCTTCGCGGACAACCAAGAGGCGGTGGAGGGCGCGAGGCTCTTCGCGGTCGCCGGCTGCCTGCAGTGTCATACCTACCTCGGCTCAGGCTCGTCCAATCTCGGTGCACCGGATCTCAGCGACATCGGCTCGACGGGCAAGGGCGTCGCCTACTTCGAGCGCTACGTGACGAACCCGGCCCAGTTCGGGAACACCGCGATGCCGCCGTTCGCCGCCCTCGGTCAGGAGAACCTGCACAAGATCGCGGTCTTCCTCGACGCCTCCAAAGGCCCGAAGGAATAGGGCCATGAACGTCTTCCTCGGCGTGACGGGCGCGTCGGGCGCTCCGTACGCCGCGAGGCTGCTGCGTGCCCTGACGGAGTCCGGTTGCGACGTCGGGCTCGCGGCCTCGGCCGCAGGCGTCGAGGTGCTCGCGACGGAGCTCTACGGCGACGCCGGCCTCCCGCGCGAGGACGTGCTCGAGCGCTTCACTGCCGGCGCCGCCGGCGTCACGGTCTACGGCGTCAACGACTACAAGAGTCCGTACGCGTCCGGCTCGGCGAAGGTGGACGCCTACGTCGTCTGCCCCTGCTCGATGTCGACCGTGGGCACGCTCGCGGCGGGCGCGATGGCGAACCTGATCCACCGCGCGGCGTCGGTCGCGCTGAAGGAAGGCCGGAAGCTCGTGCTCGTGCCGCGCGAGACGCCGCTCTCCTTCATCCACCTGAATGGGCTCGCGACGCTGCAGCAGGCGGGGGCGACGATCCTGTTCGCAGCGCCCGGCTTCTACCACGGCGCCGAGACGATCGACGATCTCATCGACTTCATCGTGGCCCGGATCCTCGACCAGCTCGGGCTCGACAACACGCTCATCGCCCGCTGGGGCCAGTCGTGAGCCACGAGTCGGGCACCCTGCCGGCGGAAGGCGTCCGCACGATGTTCGACCGGATCGCGCCGGTCTACGACCTGATGAACCGGGTGATGACCGTCGGGCTCGACCAGCGCTGGCGGCGGCTCACGGTCCGGAGCGTCGTTGCGCCCGGCGACCGCGTTCTCGACGCCTGCTGCGGCACCGGTGATCTCGCGGTCGCGGCGAGGAAGGCCGGCGCAGACGTGGTCGGCCTCGACTTCTCCGAGCGGATGCTCGAGCGGGCTCGGCGCAAGGATCCCGAGATCGAGTGGATCCAGGGAGACATGCTGGAGCTGCCCTTCGAGGATGCGTCGTTCGACGCCGCCACCGTCGGCTTCGGTGTGCGTAACGTCGCCGACCTCGAGCTGGGCCTGGCCGAGCTGCGGCGCGTTCTGCGCCCCGGCGGCCGCGTCGGGATTCTCGAGATCACGCGGCCGCGCGGGCCGCTCCGGCTGTTCTACAGGCTCTGGTTCGACGTGCTGATCCCGCTGGCGGGCAAGATCCTTCCAGGTGGCAAGGCCTACACGTACCTCCCGGCGAGCGTCCGCCGTTTTCCCGGCCCCGAAGAGCTGGCAGCGCTGATGGTGAGTCACGGCTTCGGCGAGGTCACGTTCCGGCGCCTCGGCGGCGGCATCGTCGCCCTCCATGCGGGAAGAGCACGATGACCACACTCGAGGAAGTCCGCCGCCTGCCCGGCCTCGACACGTATCTGGAGGAGATCGAGGTGCGCCTCGCGGCAGCCGTCGCCGCGTACGGAGGCCGTGCCGCCGCGGTCGGCACCGACGCGCTGGCAGCCGGCGGCAAGCGGTTGCGGCCTTTGCTGGCCTTTCTCTCCGCGCCCCCGGGTGAGCCGGCTCCCGTTGCAGCCGGAGTCGCCGTCGAGCTCGTCCACATGGCCACGCTCGTCCACGACGACCTGATCGACGGAGCCACCGTGCGCCGCGGGAAGCAGGCGGCATGGGCCGCTCACGGACCCGATGCAGCCCGCGCAACCGGCGACTACCTCTTCGCCCGAGCGTTCGCAGAGCTCGCCGCCGCCGGCGATGTGAAGGAAGTCGCAGTCCTCGCAGACGCGTCGCTCTGCCTCGCCCGCGGCGAGGCGATGCAACGCCGCCAGCGCCACGATCCCGACACGCCGGTGAAGGCGTACCTCGAACGCTGCGCGCTCAAGACCGGGAAGCTCTTCGAGGCCGCCTGCTCGCTCGGCTCCGGTGGCACGCTCGGCCCGTTCGGCCTCAATCTCGGCATCGCCTTCCAGATCGCCGACGACATCCTCGACTGCTCGGGCGAAACGATCGAGACGGGCAAGGTTGCCGGCACCGACCTACGCGAGGGGACGCCGACGCTGCCGCTCCTGCTCGCGGCGCGCGAAGACGATGTGGTACGAGCAGCGCTCGCAGGCGGGCCGGTCGAGGGAGCGCTCGTGCGCGTGGCCGCGACGGGCGCGCTCGAACGCTCCCGGGAAGTGGCGCTCGACTACGCTAGGGAAGCTCGGGACACCCTGAACGGCGTGTTCCACCGTGAGGAGCTCGAATCTCTCGCGGACGCCGTTGTGAACCGAAAACGCTGATGGCCATCCTCGCCCGCACATCCACGCTCGAGCCGATCCGGGAGAAGATCGAGGCCGGCGAGCGGCTGGACTTCGAGGACGGGCTCGCGCTGCTGGAGACGGACGACCTGCTCGGGCTCGGCGACCTCGCCGACCGGGCACGGCGCCTGCGCGGCGGAACGGACGAGGTGTACTTCGTTCAGAACCTCTACTTGAACCAGACGAACGTCTGCCGCGTGAAGTGCAAGTTCTGTGCGTTCGCGGCGACGCAGAAGCAGGAGCACGCCTACACGATCTCCACGCAGGAGCTCGTCGAGGACGCGGTGCGCCAGCGGGAGCTGACCGGCTTCACGGAGATCCACATGGTCAACGGCGAGAACCCGCACGTCGACTTCGAGTTCTACGTCGATGCCGTGCGCTCGCTGAAGCAGGCGCTCCCGGACGTGCATCTGAAGATGTACACGGCCTCGGAGATCCACCACATGACGGTGCTCTCGGGCCTCACGCACGAGGAGGTGCTGCGCGAGCTGAAGGCGGCCGGGCTCGGGTCGCTTCCCGGCGGCGGCGCCGAGGTGTTCGCCGACCGGGTCCGCAAGCTCGTCGCGCCCGGGAAGGAGCATCCCGACTACTGGTTCCGCACGCATGACGCTGCGCACCGGCTGGGGATCCCCACGCACTGCACGATGCTCTACGGCCACGTCGAGACCTACGAGGAGCGGGTCGACCACTTTCTCCGGCTGCGGGCTCAGCAGGACGAGACCGGCGGCTTCCTCGCGTTCATTCCGCTCGCCTTCCACCCGGAGAACACGGTGTTCGAGCGGCGCGGCTGGCGGCACACGACAGGCTCCGATGACCTGAAGATGCTCGCCGTCTCGCGGCTCCTGCTCGACAACATCGCGAACATCAAGGCCTACTGGATCATGATGGGCATGCCGCTCGCGGCCGTTGCGCTGCACTTTGGCGCCAACGACGTCCAGGGCACGGTTGTGCGCGAGCAGATCTTCCACGCCGCCGGCGCGGTCACCGAGACGGAGCAGAAGATCGAGGAGCTCGTGCGCTTCGTCCGCGACGCGGGCCGCATCCCGGTCCAGCGCGACACTCTCTACAACGAGGTGCGGCGATGGTCCGTCTAGGTCGGATCTCGTACGTGAACATGGCGCCGGTCTTCCACCGCCTGAACGCCGAAGTGGACGAGGTGCAGGGGGTCCCGACCGAGCTGAACGGCCTGCTGCTCGACGGGCAACTCGATCTCGCACCGATCTCGTCGATCGAGTACGCGCGCCACGCGGCGTCGCTGCGGATCCTGCCCCGCATGTGCGTCTCCTCGGAGGGCGCGGTCGACTCGATCCAGCTCGTCTCCAAGATCCCGTTCGCATCGATTCGCTCGATCGCGGTGACGCCGGAGAGTGCGACCTCGGTCGTGCTCTCGAAGGTGCTGCTCCCGAACGCCGTTCAGGTTCCGCTCGAGGAGAAGGCCGACGCGAAGCTCCTGATCGGCGACGCGGCGCTGAAGAGCGCGTTCGAGGACCCGACTCCCCACTACGACCTGGGAAGGCTGTGGCTAGAGCGAACGGGCTTGCCGATGGTCTTCGCCGTCTGGGCCGCGCCCGAGCCGGTCGCGGACGGCGTCGCGGAGCTCGAGCACTCACTCGTTGCGAGCGTTCGGCTCGCTCGTTCGGAGCCCGACGTGCTCGCGTACGAGGCGAGCGAGCGCTACGGCTATCCCGCCGGCTACCTCGCGCGCTACTTCGAGAAGCTTCGCTACTCGTTCGGGCCGCGTGAGCGGGCCGGGCTCTACACCTTCCTCGAGATGGCCCGTGACGTGGGCGAGCTCGAGCACGTCCCCGAGCTCCGCTTCGTCGGCAGACGCGACCCCGTCGAGGCATGACCGCGGTCGAGACACGCACCGTGGAGGAGATCCTCGAGAGGGCGCTCGACGGTGAGCGCATCTCCGACGACGACGCGGTGGCACTGCTTCGGTCGCGCGAGCTCGTGCCGGTCGGGCGCGTCGCCGATGAGCTGCGCAACCGGAAGGTCGACCCGGACCGGATCACGTTCATCGTCGACCGGAACCTGAACTACACGAACATCTGTGTGACCGACTGCGACTTCTGCGCCTTCTACCGAAGCCCTGGCGACCGCAACGAGGGCTACCTGCTGCCCAAGCCGGTGATCTTCAAGAAGATCGAGGAGACGCTGGCGATCGGCGGCACGGGCGTGCTGATGCAGGGCGGGCATCACCCGGATCTCGGGGTCGACTACTACGAGGATCTCTTCAGCTCGATCAAGCAGCGCTACAAGATCCACCTGCACGCGCTCTCGCCGCCCGAGATCCAGCACATCGCACGGCGCTCGAAGCTCACGGTCTGGGAGACCCTCTCGCGGCTGCGCGACTCCGGCCTCGACTCGGTCCCCGGCGGTGGCGGCGAGATCCTCGTCGACCGCGTGCGCGAGATCATCGCGCCGAAGAAGACCAAGTCCTCCGAGTGGCTCGACGTGATGCGCCACGCGCACAAGCTGGGCATGTCGACGACCGCGACGATGATGTACGGCCACGTCGAGACGGTCGAGGAGCGGGTCGAGCACATGCGCCGGATCCGTGAGCTCCAGGACGAGACCCGCGGCTTCCGCGCCTTCATCTCCTGGACCTTCCAGCGCGACGGCAACCGGCTCGACGACGTGGTGCGCGACGAGGACCGGCCGACCTCGTTCGACTATCTGCTCACGCAGGCGGTCTCGCGCATCTACCTCGACAACGTCGACCACATCCAGAGCTCGTGGGTGACGCAGGGCCTCAAGATCGGACAGGTCGCGCTCGGCTTCGGCGCCGACGACATGGGCTCGGTGATGATCGAGGAGAACGTCGTCTCGGCGGCGGGAACGACCTACCGGACGTCGACCGAGGAGCTCGTCCACCTGATCCGCTCGCTCGGCAAGACGCCGGTGCAGCGCGACACGCTCTACCGCGAGGTCAAGGTCTTCTAGCCCGCCGCAGGCCGAAGAGGGCAAGCACGCTCCCGGCCACGAGCGCCGCGGCCGTCACGAGCACGATGGGCAACCGCCCGCCTCCGCCTCCATCTCCCGTCGCGTCGCGCGCCGCTTCGACGCCGTCGATCAGCCCGGTCAGCGCGGGCACGGCTCCTTCGCGGTTGTACACCTGCTGGCTGCCGCGGACCAGCGTTCCGAGCACGGGGCCGTCGACGTCGGTGCTCGTCGCCCCGATGTCAGCCCCGAGCAGCGTGATGATCGTCCCCTGGCGGTTCAGGTGGAGCTCGAGCTCCTTCGCCGCACCGACCGCGCTCAGCTGGAAGTCGGCGGGGAGGATCGCAACCGCGATGCCGGTGCTGCGACTCAGCCGCTGATTGACGGCATCGGCCTGCTGCTCGGAGACCGGGGCGGCTGAGTCGAACGCGATCGGGCCCTGTTGGAGGGCGACGATCGCTCGGGCGATCGCAGGGCCTGAGTCGTGGGCCTGCGCTCCGCCGGTGAGGGCGAGCGGGATGAGGACGCAGAGCGTCCAGGCACGGAGGATCATCGGCGCAGCGTAGTCAGCCGCTCACGCGACGACGGCGAGGTCGACCGCATGCTCGTCGCGAACCGCGATCAGCGTCTCGACCACGGCGGCGTCGAACTGGGTGCCGGCGCAGCGGCGAAGCTCCTCGACGGCCTGCTCCGGGGCGCGTGCGGCGCGGTATGGCAGCTCGGAGGTCATCGCGACGAACGCTGCGCAGGTGCCGATGATCCGCGCTCCGAGCGGGATCTCCTGGCCCGCGAGCCCGTCCGGATAGCCCGCGCCGTCGATCCGCTCGTGAGTCGAGCGAACCAGCCCGGAAACCTTGGCCAGGGCGGGGGCAGACGACAGGATCCGCTCGCCGATCAGCGGGTGACGGCGGACGAACTGCCACTCCTCGCTGCTCAGAGGTCCGGGCTTGCGGAGGATCGAGTCCGGGATCGCGAGCTTGCCGACCTCGTGCAGCTCGGCGGCGAGCGCCACGTCGGCAAGCTCGTCGTCGGAGAGTCCGAGGCCCACCCCGACAGCCCGCACGAGCTCGACGAGCCCGCTGAGGTGACCCTGCAGCCGGGCGTCGCGCTCGTAGAGGACCCGGAGGAGCACGTCGCGGCTCTGCCGGCCCGCGGAGGCGCGCCGTCCGTCCTTCTCGTCGTACATCCGGCTGTCCACGATGCGGAGGGCCTCGACGACGCTGGCGGCCTCTTCTGGAAGCGCGACGGTGCCGTAGGCAGCCGTGATCCTGAAGCCCTCTCCCTGCTCCTCGAGCGACATCGCGGCGGCGGCTGCGAACGCCTCTCGGCGGTCCCGGCCGATGTCTGCCAGAACACAGAACTCGTCGCCGCCGATGCGATACACCTCACCCTCACCGGCCACCGCTCCACTCAGCTTCTCCGCGATCCTGGCGAGTAGCGCGTCGCCGGCGGGATGGCCGAACGTGTCGTTGTAGGCCTTGAACCCGTCGAGGTCGAGAAGCATCAGGACCGCCGTCGTCCGCGCGTCGAGCGTGCCGCCGAGGTCGATCATCAGCTTGCGCCGGTTGCCGACGCCCGTCAGCGCATCGGTCTGCGCTTCGATCCGGGTCGACGCGAGGAGCTGCATCTTCTCGCGGAAGGTGAAGGCCATCCGCGCGATTACAGCCAGCATCGAGGTCGCCGCGAGGATGGCTGCCGGCTTGTTCAGCGGCTCGAACTGTCCGTAGACGAGGATCGCGAGCGAGGTCAGGCCGAAGACCGCCGGCAGCGCCAGCACGCGGGCGCCTTCCGCGCGGACGGCGCCGAGCCGGCCGGCGGGCTGCCAGGACGCGGCAGCCAGAAGGAGCATCGCAAGCGGCCACCCGGCGTCGAGCAGCGCGATGCTGTCCGCCGAGCCGGCCGCCGCCTGATAGAGGACGCCGCTGTCTGCAAGGGTCAGCGCGCCGGTGCCGGCGAGGATGCACAGCCAGGCCCGGTCGAGTCGCCAGCCCGTGATCGCGAGCACCGCGACGACCATGCCGAGGAGCAGCGCGTCCGCCAGCGGGTACGCCACGTTCATCGCTGCGGTCAGCGGTGAGCCGCCCGTGCTCTCGACGACCGCGCCGAACAGGACCGCCGCGCCGACGGCGGCCACCGCGAGTGCCGCGAGCGCCGCGTCGAGCCAGAGGCTGCGCTCGAAGTGCAGCGTCCGGGCACGCACGAGGAGGCCGATGCCGGCGTAGAGGATCGGGTACGAGATGAGCCAGAGCACGTCGGTGACGGTCGGTGGGGACACGGTCGAATCCAGCAGGAAGACGGTGTAGTAGAAGTCGCCGGCCGCCCACAGCAGCAGCGTCGCCCCGATGCAGCGCCAGGCTGCTCGCTCGGTCCCGCGCTGGTTGGGCGAGGTCAGGCAGACGAAAGCTGCGCCGACGAGCAGGAGGTTGTAGAGCCACCTGACGACCTCGGACGTTCCGCCCGGCTGCGCGATGAGCAGCATGAGGTAGACCGCAAAGAGGGAGGAAAGGCCGAGAAGAAGCCACCTGCCGCGGGTTCCGGGCAGGGCTGGATCTGAGGGTGACGTCATCGTCTCCAAGGTCGTGGGGGTCGCGGGACCGGAGTCCCTCGCCAAGGGGGATATCGTCGCGAGCCGCCGGAATACGTCCCCCCGTCTGGGTGATTGCCGCCGTCGGTCAGCGACTCCGGTCGCCGGAACGCTGCCGGCGGACTCCCCTGTTGCCGGTGAGCGCGATCCACGTTTCGGGTGATCGATGCCCCCAGAAGGGGGATGCGCGCGTCGGGCGCATGTTCGTGACTGTGAGCTCAGCTCTTCTTGGACTGCGGTTCCAGGAGAGATCTCACATGCGGCTGAGGTCTCAATGAAGGTTCCGAAAATCACTCGCTCGCTCGCTCTGCGTGCACTCCTCGTCGTCGCGGCGATGTCCGCGATCGGCGGCGTGACCCTTGCCGGAGCGGCAAGCTCGAGTCCGGCGGGTGAGCGTGCACCGCGGAGCGTCGCCCTCGTCAAGTCCCACCAGTACACAGCTCGCCCGCGTCCCAAGCACGATGCGACTGGTGAGCGTGGCCTTCCCGGCGAGCCCGGTCCGCGCGGCCCGGCCGGCCTGTCAGGCCCGCAAGGCGAGCCCGGACGTGCCGGCGTTCCCGGCCCGATCGGCCCGCAGGGGCTCGACGGCTCAGACGGCGCGGACGGTGCAGATGGCGCGGATGGAATCAAGGGAGATCCCGGTGCGCGCGGCGAGGCTGGCTCGATAGGCGAGACCGGACAGGCAGGCGCAGCCGGCGTCGAGGGACCGACTGGCCCGCGCGGGCTGGCGGGCGCCCAGGGCGCAGCCGGCTCGCAAGGACCGCAGGGTGCTGCCGGAGCACAGGGTGCGATCGGGCCGATCGGTCCGCAGGGCCTCCTCGGCTTGCAGGGCCCGCAGGGACTGATCGGGCCGCAGGGCGCGCAGGGCATCGACGGACCGCAGGGCGCGATCGGCGCGACCGGCGCCACGGGTGCACAGGGCGCGACCGGTGCGACCGGTCCGGCCGGCCCGCAGGGAGTGCAAGGACTCACAGGCCCGCAGGGCCCGCAAGGACCGCAGGGCCTCATC
>JAXIPI010000295.1:0-7106 GCA_045403015.1 Gaiellaceae bacterium
GCGTGCCGCTCGGGATGCAGGTGCTGGCAGGGCCGGTGTTTTGGCCGATGGAACAGTCGGGCGAGGTTTTGCGGTTCTATCGCGACTGGGTGGCCGAGGCGCCGGACGATCTGATGACCATCGTCATCCACCGCAAGGCGCCGCCGCTCCCATTTGTCCCGCCCGAGCTGCACGGGAAGCCTGTCGTCATGGTCATCCCCTGCTGGTCCGGCGACATCGAGGAGGGGGAGAGGTTCATCCGTCCCCTGCGGGAGTTCGGCTCGCCGGTCGCGGACGTCTGCGTCGCGAAGCCGTATCTCGCGCACCAGGCGATGTTCGATCCCAGTTTCGTGCCGCAGCGTTGGTACTACTTCAAGAGCTGCGACATCGCCGAGCTGACCGACGAGATCATCGACATCACCGTCGAGCGCTCGCTCCAGATCCAATCGCCGTTGACGTCGTTCCCGATCTGGCAGATGGGCGGCGCGGTGAGCCGGGTGAGCGACGACGAGACCGCGTTCAACGGCCGCACCGCAGCCTTCACGTACAACATCGGCGCCTGCACCGAGACGAGCGAAGGCTTCGACGAGGAGCGCAACTGGGTGCAGAGCTTCTGGTCGGCGCTGGAGCCGTGGCACGAGGGCGTGTACGTGAACTTCCTGGGTGACGAGGGCGCGGATCGGGTTCGTCAGTCCTACGGGCCGGAGAAGTACGGCCGGCTGCAAGCCCTGAAGCAGAAGTACGACCCGGACAACTTCTTCCGGATCAATCAGAACATCGCACCGAACTAGACTCGCCCGATGACGAGGTTCGTCGTTGACGCCGGCGCCGCCCTCCATCTGGCGAGCGAAGGGGTCGAGGTCTCAAGCGAGCACGAGCTCCTCGCACCGACGCTCCTTCGTTCCCAGACGCTGTCGGCGCTGCACGAGGCGGTGCAGCGGGGCGAGATTCCGGCCGCCGTCGCGCGCGACCTCGCCCGCATCGGGCGGATGTCGATCAGGCTCCTCGGCGACGCCGTGCTCCGGCGCCGGGCCTGGGACCTGGCGAGTCAGTTGGGATGGGCCTCGACATACGACGCCGAGTACGTGGCACTCACTCAGCTGCAGGCCGACGCGCTCGTCGCCATGGACGCTGAGCTGGCGCGCAGCGTCGAAGGGGTCGTCGCCACCGCATCGATCGACGCGCTGCGCTAGAGCTCAGTCCTCGCCTTCCCAGTAGCGCGGGATTCGCGTGAGGGGACCCGGATGTGGGTATCTATGGGTGAGCCATGCGGAGTCGCAACCTAGCCGTCCTGGTGCTCGTCCTGGTCGCTGCCGTGACGAATTCGGGATGTCTCCACCGCGATGGCGCGGAGCCGAATGACGCACGCAACGCTGAGAAGATGCTGGCGGCTTATATCGAGGAACTGCCAGCTCGTGTTTCCGAGGTGGAAACGTTTGGACCCGTAACGCAGGTGAACTGTGTGGTGCGGAGCCGAACCACGGACCCCGAGCCCGTGTTCCTCTGTTTCGTTTCGCACCGTAACGGCACGGTCGCCGAGTGGTGCACTGTCGTCGACGGAGACAGAGTGCGAACGAATCACGAGCTGCGCGACGGCGACGGCCCTGGTTGTGTGTGACGTTTCGGAGACTCTCGTGACCGCGGATACGTCCTCGCCGGAATAGCCCTCGGCCGTCCACCGTTCGAAAACCCATGGCTTCGATCGCGTACAGACCACTCCGCGCCGGCGAGCGCACCCCTGTGCTCGAGGTCTTCACCGGCCTCTCGGAGCGCTCCCGCCGGCTGCGCTTCCTCGGCTCGAAGCCGCGGCTGCTCGAAAGCGACCTCGCTTACCTCGTCGACGTCGGCTGTTGCGGACGGGAGGCAGTCGCCGCGATCGACCAGGAATCGGGCCGGACGGTCGGAATCGCTCGCTTCGTGCGCGACGAAGGCGCACCCGAGGCGGAGATCGCGTTCGAAGTCGTCGACGAGTGGCAGGGGAGAGGGCTTGGCAAGCGGCTCGTCACTGAGCTGAGCGCGCTAGCCCGCGAGCAGGGAATCCTTCGCTTTCGCGCCCTGGTCGCGCACGGCAACACGGCCGCGTTCGCTCTCGTCCGAAGTCTCGGCGACGAGCTGGTGCACCAATACGCCGACGGAAACGTCGAGCTCGTCGTCCGCCTGCCGTAGACAATGCGCCGATGCGAGTCATCGCCGGCACCCATCGCGGGGCGCGGATCGCCGCGCCGAAAGGGCTTGCGACACGTCCGACGGGCGATCGCGTCCGCGAGGCCGCGTTCAATCTGATCGGACCGGTCGAGGACGCCGCGGTGCTCGACCTCTTCGCGGGCTCCGGCGCGATGGGGATCGAGGCGCTCTCGCGCGGGGCCGCCAGCGCAACGTTCGTCGAGAGTGACAAGGCGGCCTGCCGGATGATCTCGCAGAACCTCGAGAAGCTGAAGCTGACAGGTGCGCGAGTGGTCTGTGCCGACGCGGTCTGGACGCTGCGCCAGGAGTCGCGGACGTATGACCTCGTCCTTGTCGACGCGCCGTACGAGCTGTGGGCCGAGCTCGAGCCGAAGCTGGCAAGGCACCTAGCGCGCGTCCTCGCGCCGGATGGGCTGCTCGTCGTCGAGACCGGCGCGCGCACCGAGCCTGCGCTTCCGCTTCCAATCCGTACCTCGCGGCGGTACGGTTCCGCGCGGCTCACCCTCTTCGAGCACCAATGATTACGGCCATCTGCCCAGGAAGCTACGACCCCGTCACGTTCGGACACGTCGACGTGGTCGAGCGCGCGTCCGCGATTTTCGACCGTGTCGTCGTCGGCGTCGTTGCCAGCCCGCGGCACAAGGAGACGCTGTTCGACCTGGACGAGCGCGTCGAGTTCCTGAAGGAGGCCCTTGTCGACCTGGACAACGTCGTGGTCGACGTCTTCTCCGAGCTCGTCGTCGAGTTCGCGCGCCGCTGGCAGGCGAAGGTGATCGTCAAGGGGCTGCGTGTCATCTCGGACTTCGAGTGGGAGTTCCAGATGAACCAGCTGAACCGTCACCTCGCCCCGGAGATCGAGACCGTCTACGTGATGGCGAGCCCGCAGGTGAGCTTCGTCTCCTCCAGCGGAGTGAAGGAGATCGCAGCGTTCGGCGGAAAAGTGGACGAACTGGTCCCCGACACCGTGGCGCGCCGGCTGGCGGACAAATTCCCCAACGGCAGACCCGGCGCTCCAGAGAACCCCCGGGAGTAAACTGAGCGGATGGACGTTCTCGTACTCATCGACAAGCTCGACGACCTCGTGCACAACGCGAAGGCCGTCCCTCTCACGGACCAGGTGCGGATCGACCGTGAGGAGATCTACGACATCCTCGACCAGATGCGCGCGACGATTCCCGAGGAGATCAAGCAGGCCCGCTGGATCGTCAAGGAACGGCAGGAGATGCTGGCCGAGGCGAAGCGCGAGACCGACCGGATCCTCGGCGAGGCTCGCGAGCAAGCGGTGCGCGAGGCCTCGCAGACCGAGATCGTGAAGCTCGCAGAGCGTCAGGCGCAGGAGATCGTCGACGACGCACGCCGTCAGGCGCGCGAGACACGGCTCGAGATGGAGGACTGGGCGGACGGCATCCTCTCGACGCTCGAGGTCAACCTCGACAAGTTCTTGACGGCGGTCAAGCGCGGCCGCGAGCGGCTACACGAGCGCTCGCAGGAGACGGTCGTTGCGGGCGTCGGCCCCAGGGAAATGGGGCCTAGAGAGCCGGAAGACGACAACAGTTACCTCTAGCCGGGTCCAATGACCCGCTTCCCGCTCCGACGCCTCCGCCTTCGCCCCGGAGAGGAGCAGCGCGACGCCGTTCCAATCGAGCTGGAGCCCTTCGAGCTCGGGGGTCAGCGTTACCTGCCCGTGCCGCACGAGGTCGAGGGCGACCTGACCGTCGCCCAGGCGACGACCGGGCTCGACCTCCGGCTCGCGTTCGACGTTCGGCTGCACGGTCCGTGCATGCGCTGTCTCGAGGACGCCGTCCAGGACGTCCACATCGACGCCCGCGAGTACCACGCAAACGAGCCCGGCGACGCTGAGGAGCTTCGCAGCGAGTACGTCGTCGACGACCAGCTCGAGCTCTCCGCGTGGGCGCGCGACGCGATCGCGCTTGCGCTCCCGGACCAGATCCTGCACGCGGCGGAGTGCGCAGGTCTCTGCCCCGTCTGCGGCAAGGACCTGAACGTCGAGCCGCACACGCACGACGAGGAAGAGCTGGACTCGCGCTGGTCGGCCCTCGAAGAGCTCCGCGACCGGCTCTAGCGCTGCCCGAAGTCGATCCACTTCCCTACAGATGAGCGTTTTTCGCGGTCGCGGCCGGACATGGTGTGTCCTGGCCCCGGCATGGCCCGAGACGCCGGGTAGGATGCCCGTGGCGCTCCGGCGCCTTCCCATGACGGACTAGACGAGACACAGACGTTTCATCCCGGCGCCTCTGGCGCCCCGTCCTCGTTTCCGTCTCCGCAGGAGGTGTCCGTGCGAGTCGCACTCGCAGGCGTCGTCCGCTCGTTCGGCGCCCGTACCGTTCTCGACCGGGTCGATCTGACGCTCGGGCCGCGTTCCCGGCTCGGTCTCGTAGGCCCGAACGGCGCGGGCAAGTCGACGCTGCTCCGGCTTGCCGCCGGCCTCGACGAGCCGGACGCGGGGATGGTCGAGCGGACACCCGCAACGCTGGCCGTCGGCTACCTGCCGCAGGAGCACGACCGCCGGCCCGGCGAGACATTGCTGGCCTATCTCGCGCGACGCACCGGCGTCGCCGAGGCGGAAGCCGCGGTCGAACAGCACACCGCCGAGTGGAGCCCGGACGGGTACGCGGCGGCGCTGGAGCGGTTCCTCGCACTCGGCGGCGCCGACTTCGAGGCTCGCGCGCGGACAGTCTGCGCCGAGCTCGGGCTGCCGGTGTCGCTCGAACAGGAGACAGCCACGCTGTCCGGCGGCGAGGCCGCGCGCGCCGCCCTGGCTGCGATTCTGCTGTCGCGGTTCGACCTGCTCCTGCTCGACGAGCCGACGAACGACCTCGACTTCGACGGCCTCGACCGGCTCGAGCGCTTCGTCGAGTCCTTCGCGGGTGGGATCGCGGTCGTCTCGCACGACCGGGCGTTCCTCGACCGCACGGTCACACGGATCGCCGAGATCGACCCCTGGACGGGCGGGCTGCGCGAGTACGCAGGCGGCTGGAGCGACTTCGCCGAGGCCCGCGACCTCGCGCGGCAGAGACAGTACGACGAGTTCGAGCATGCGCAGGGCCATCGTCGCGAGATCGAGGCGCTGCTGCACGCGCGACGCAATCAGGCGCGCGCCGGCGGCGGCTTCCTCGCCAAGATGACGGGCGGTTCCGACCGGCGCGGGACGAAGGCGCTGTCCGGGAAAGTGCGGCAGGCGGCGAAGGCGCTGGAGCGGGTGGAGCGCGTCGACAAGCCGTACGAGCCGTGGCAGCTACACCTCTCGCTCGCTGCCGCGCAGCGTCAGGGCGATCAGGTCGCATCCCTGGAAGGTGCTGTCGCGGAGCGAAGCGACCCTTCAGGGATCTTCGCGCATTCGGGATCTGCTTCCGCAGATCCCGAATCTGCGCCGACAGAGCAGCGTGGCACGTTCCGGCTCGGCCCGGTCGACCTCGAGCTCGCGCCCGGAGAGCGCCTCGCTGTCACCGGCCGGAACGGCAGCGGCAAGTCGACGCTGCTCGCGCTCCTGCTCGGCGAGCTGCCGCCGGCTGCCGGCACGCGGCACCTCGGCCGGGCGACCGTGATCGCAGCACTCGATCAGCGGCGGACGACGTATGACGGCGACGAGCCGCTGCTCAGGGCTTTCACCGCCCGTACCGGCCTTCGTCCGGTCGACGCGCGGACGCTCCTTGCCAAGTTCAACCTCGGCGCCGAGCACGTCGAGCGGCCGTGCGCGACGCTCTCGCCCGGCGAGCGCACCCGCGCCGAGCTCGCAGAGCTGATGGTCCGCGGCGTCAACCTGCTCGTCCTCGACGAGCCGACGAATCACCTCGACCTGGAGGCGATCGAAGAGCTCGAGACTGCGCTGGCGGCTTACGACGGCACCCTCGTCGTCGTCTCCCACGACCGCCGCTTCCTCGAGGCCGTCGCGCCAACGAGATCCCTGAACCTCTAAAGGACGCCTGACGTTCGGGTCTCGCGCGCTCGCAGCCCGATCTGGCGTGTCTGGGACGCGCCGCCGGGCCTCCACCGATGCCACCAGCATCGGCGGCGGCCCGCCTGCACCTCCCAGAGCTGCCAGCTCGGGCCGCGAGACGGGCGATCTCCGACCATCAGGCGCCCCGCTATACTCCGCAACCGCTCATGGCCGTCCCCAAGAAAAAGACCTCGAAGGCCCGCCGCGACAAGCGGCGCGCGCAGCACGGCATCGACGCGCCGCGCGTCAACGTCTGCCCGACCTGCCATCAGCCCAAGCGGCCGCATCACGTCTGCCCGACCTGCAAGACGTACAAGGGCCGCGAGATCGAGCCGCTCCGCACCCCGGCTCCGTAGCCTTGGCCCGCATCGCAGTCGATGCGATGGGGGGCGACCGGGCGCCGGATGAGATCGTCGCGGGCGCGCTGGACGCTGCCGCGGAGGGGATCGAGATCGTCCTCTTCGGCGCAGCGGGGATCGAGACGCACGGCCTCGAGCTCATCGAGGCGCCTGATGTGATCGAGATGCACGAAAAGCCTTCCGAGGCCGTACGCGCGAAACCGGGCTCGTCACTCGTCGCCGCCCACATCGCGGTCGCCGAGGGACGGGCGGACGCAGTCCTCTCGGCCGGCAACACCGGCGCGATGCTCGCCGCAGGGCTGCTTCATCTCCGGCGAATCCCCGGTGTCATGCGGCCGGCAATCGCGGTTCCGATCCCGACGCGGAGCGGCCACCCCTTCGTCCTCCTCGACAGTGGTGCGAACGCCGACGGGCGCCCCGAGCACCTGCTCCAGTTCGCTCACATGGGTGTCATCTTCGCCGAGGACATCCTCGAGATCTCGTGCCCGGAGGTGCGGCTGCTGTCGATCGGCGAGGAGCCTGAGAAGGGCAACCAGCTCACGCTCGAGGCCTACGGGTTGCTCGAGACCGGCGCGGTCGGCTTCGCCGGCAACGCCGAGAGCCGCGACCTGCTCGAAGGCGCCGGC
>JAXIPI010000048.1:0-4164 GCA_045403015.1 Gaiellaceae bacterium
TGCGGCAACGCCGGCACGCTGATGCGCCTCCTCCCCGGGATCCTCGCCGGCCAGCAGGGCCGCTTCGAGTTGACCGGTGACGAATCGCTGAGCTCGCGTCCGATGGAGCGGATCGCGGAGCCTCTCCGGCGGATGGGCGCCTCGATCGAGACCGACGATGGCCATGCCCCGATCGTGATCGAGGGTGCGCCGCTGAAGCCGATCTCGTACGAGCTGCCGGTCGCGAGCGCGCAGGTCAAGTCAGCGGTGCTGTTGGCCGGGCTCTACGCAGAGGAGGGGGAGACGACCGTCGAGGAGCCGCTGCCCACGCGCGACCACACAGAGAACATGCTGGCGCAGGCGGGCGTGCCGGTTCGTCGCAAGCCCAAGAGCGTGAGCGTTCAACCGGTCGAGCGCTTCGAGCTCGGGGACGTCGAGATCCCGGGCGACTTCTCCTCCGCGGCCCCGTTCCTCGTCGCCGCAACTCTGCTCGCCGGATCGGACTTGACCGTGCACGGGGTCAACCTGAATCCCCGGCGCACCGGCCTGCTCGACGTGCTCGAGCGGATGGGCGCCAACGTCACCGTCTTCAACCGGCGGCGGATCGGCGGCGAGCCGGCAGGCGACCTCGACGTGCGCTCGGCGGAGCTCGTCGCGACGACGATCGGAGCGGGGGAGGTGCCGCTGCTCGTCGACGAGCTCCCGCTCTTCGCGCTGCTCGCGGTGCACGCGCACGGCGACAGCGTCCTCCGGGGCGCGGCCGAGCTGCGTGCGAAGGAGACCGACCGGATCGAGGCCGTCGTGGACGGTCTCCGAAGGCTCGGCGCCCACATCCGGGCCACGCCGGACGGCTTCACGGTTCGCGGCGTGCCTTCACGGCTGCGAGGCGGCTCGATCGACGCCCGCGGCGACCACAGGATCGCGATGCTCGGCGCCGTCGCCGGCCTCGTCTCGCGTGAGGGAGTGGAGGTCGAGGGCGCTGAGGTGGCGGCGGTAAGCTTCCCCGGCTTCTTCGACCTCCTCGACTCTCTGCGAGCGACCCAGAGCATTGATGCTTAATTCCACGATCTCGCGCGCTCGGGCCGCGCTCTGGCCTGTCTGGGCCGCTCCCGGCCCGGCCTCCAGGCCGCTGCGCGGCCTTCCAGCCGTGCCGTCCGCTTCGCGTCGCCAGCCCGCCACCGATGCAACCAGCATCAAGGCGTTCTGCCGCCGCGCCACTGCCTTTCTGAAATGCCGTGCGGCCAGACCACGGCCCGAGACGGGCGATCTCGCGGCATTAAGCATCTGATGATCGTCGCCATCGACGGGCCCGCCGGGGCCGGCAAGAGCACGGTCGCACGGCATCTCGCCGAGCGGCTCGGCTTCCGCTACCTCGATACCGGAGCGATGTACCGCGCGCTCACCTGGCTCGCGCGGCGCCGCGGCCTGGCGCTCGACCTCGCTGCCGAGCTCGCCGAGCTCGCGGCCGCAAACCCCGTTGCCTTCGACGAGGCCGGCCGCGTCTTCATCGACGGCAGCGACGTGACCTCGTCGATCCGCAAGCCCGACATCGACAAGCTCGTCCCGGTCGTCGCGCGCCATCACCAGGTGCGGGAGGTGATGCGCGAGCGCCAGCGGGCACTCGCGGAGGAAGGGAACGTCGTGATCGAGGGGCGGGACATCGGCACGGTCGTCGCACCTCAAGCTCAGGTAAAGGTCTACCTTCTTGCCGACGAGTCGGTGCGGGCCGCGCGTCGCAGCTCGGAGCGTCCTGGGATCGGCGCCGACGCACTCGCGACCGATCTCCGCCTACGCGACGAGAAGGACGCGATCAACATGCGACCCGCCGAGGACGCGATCCAGATCGACACGACCACGCTCGACGTGGACGAGGTCGTCGGTCGGATCGAAGAGCTCGTCCACGCACGGCAGACGCAGTGATTGAGGCGGCGTGAACCGAGTCGACGCCGTCTGGTCCGCCGGGCGCCTGACGATCGGCTCAGTCGTGCGGCTGTTGACGCCGCTACGGAACTACGGGGTCGATCGCGTGCCGCGCACCGGCGGTGTCGTTTTCGCGTTCAACCACTTCCACTGGATCGACCCGCCCGTCTTCGGGTACAGCTCGCCACGCACGATGTACTTCCTGGCCAAGGTCGAGGCCCATCGCGTGCCCGGGCTCGGACAGCTGATCCGGAGCTTCGGGACGATTTCCGTACGGCGCGGCGAATCCGACCGCGAGGCGGTGCGGCGAATGCGCGAGGTCGTCCGCGAGGGCTACGCGCTCGGTCTCTTCGTCGAGGGAACGCGTCAGCGAGCGGGAGTCCCTGGAACGGTCCAGCCCGGCGCCGCGATGGTCGCAGTGCAGGAGCAGGTTCCGGTCGTCCCTGCCGCGATCTACGGGTCGCACGAGTGGAGGCCCGGCAACTTCCACCCGATCTCGGTCGCGTGGGGCGAGCCGCTGAGCTTCGACGGACTGCCAAAGGGGGCGAAGGGCTATCGCGAAGCCTCAGCCGAGATCGAGCGGCGGCTCCATACGCTCCACGGCTGGCTCGCCGAGATGCACGCGGCCGGCAGGCCGAAGCACGCGGTGCCGCCGCGATGAGCGAGACCGAGAATCCTCCCCAGACGCCGGAGACGCCGGAGATCATCGGCACCGTCGCGATCGTCGGCTTCCCGAACGTGGGCAAGTCGACGCTGATCAACCGGCTGACCGAGACGCGGCAGGCTGTCGTGCACGAGACACCCGGCGTGACGCGCGATCGCAAGGAGCTGCTTGCCGACTGGAACGGGAAGCACTTCCTGCTGATCGACACGGGCGGTGTCGACGACCTCGCCACCGATGCCTTCAGCCCCAAGATCGCGAAGCAGGCTCGCGCGGCGATCGCCGAGGCCGACCTCGTCCTGTTCGTCGTCGATGCGCGACACGGGATCACACCCGGCGACGAGGAGCTTGCCGTCACCCTGCGGGCGTCGAAGAAGCCCGTGATCGTGCTCGCGAACAAGATCGACGATCCCCGGCGCGACCTCGACGCGATCGAGTTCCACAAGCTCGGGCTCGGCGATCCGTTCCCGCTCTCCGCCCTGCACGGACACGGCACCGGTGACCTGCTCGATCAGATCGTGGAGCAGTTGCCGGGAGTCGGGCCGGCGCAGGTCGGCGACGAGGCGATTCGCGTCGCGATCCTCGGGCGGCCGAACGTGGGCAAGTCGTCGCTGCTGAACGCCCTCGTCGGCGCCGAGCGTGTGATCGTCTCCGACGTCCCCGGCACGACGCGCGACACGATCGACACCCTCCTCGAGCGCGACGGCCGCACGTATCAGCTCGTCGACACCGCAGGCCTGCGGCGCAAGCGAAAGCAGCGGCAGGGGATCGACTACTACTCGGAGCTCCGCGCGCTCGAGGCCGCCGAACGGGCCGACATCGCCCTCGTGCTCATCGACTCGAGCGAGGGGATCGTCGACCAGGATCTTGCGGTCGCCGACGTGGCGCGCAAGGCGGGGAACTCGACTCTCGTCGTCCTCGCCAAGTGGGACGAGACCGAGGTCACGATCGAAGACGTCCGGCCCCGGATCGAAACCAAGCTGCGCCAGCGACCGCCGCTGATCGCCGTCTCCTCGAAGACCGGGCGCGGGCTCGACCGTCTGCTCGAGTACATCGCCGATCTCTTCGAGAAGCACACGGGCCGCATTCCGACCCCGGCACTCAACAACGCGCTGGCGGAGTTGAGGCAAGCGCGCCAGGCCCCATCGTCTAAGGGGAAGCGGCTGAACCTCCTCTACGGCACCCAGGTCTCGACGAGGCCGCCGCGGATCCGGATCCACGTGAACGATCCGGGGCTTGTCACGCGCGACTACGCGTACTGGGTCGAGAACGAGCTGCGCAAACGCTTTAACCTCGCCGGCGTGCCCGTCTCGATCGATTTCGTCGAACGGTCGTGAGAGTCGCCATCGTCGGCGGCGGGTCCTGGGGGACCGCGTTCGCGCGGGTCCTGCAGAACCGCGAGCACGATGTGACGCTCGCCTGCCGTGACGCCGAGCAGGCGCGCGTGATCGCCGAGACGGGCCGGAACCCGCGCTACCTCACTCCCTGCAACCTCCGTGGCGTGAAGGCGACGACGATCGAGGAGGCCCCGCTCGCGGACGCAGAGCTGATCGTTCTCGCCCTGCCGAGCGCGGTCTACGGCGCAGTCGTCGAGTCGCTCGGAG
>JAXIPI010000429.1:0-2442 GCA_045403015.1 Gaiellaceae bacterium
GCTGCAGGGCCGTGCTACTGTCAAGGTGCGGACCGCTACAGGGAGGCACGCAATTCCCGTAACCGCGACGAGGTTCGTCACCGTCGAGACGAGCAGCCAGTGGGAGACGAGCTCTCTGCTCCGAAAGCTGCGCGGCCATAGCGCCTACGCCGTTCAGGTCGAGCACGATCGCTGGCTCGTCTGCAGCCTTCCGGCCCGTTCCCACCCCTCGGTCGATGCGCTTCAGGCCCTGATCGACGAGTGGGCTGAGGAGGAAGACGCTCACCCTCTCGCCGTCCGTGTCGGCGACGAGCCGGTGCCCTTGCGCGCACAGCGGTGATCGTGCCGTAAGGCACGCCCGCTACAACTAGCTCGTGCGCTTCGCCGTTGCCATTGCCGTTGTCGCGGCGCTGGTCCTGCCCGGGACGGCTCTGGCCCGGGAGTGCGGCATCCCGGACTCGAATCCACTCTGGGTCGATTTCGCCGGTCACGACGCGCCGCTGCCGCAGAAGCCGGGCCTGACGCTCGCCTTCACGTCAGGGACGGTGAAGCCTGCGGAGGCGCGCGCCGCCGGCGCCGCGACTGTCTTCTTCGATCTGAACTTCAACAACCGCGTCGGAACGCCGACGGTCCCCGCCGACCCGGCGACGATCACCGACCGTGCGGATCGTCTCTTCGACTTCGCCGTCTCCGTGACCGGTTGCCAGACGCCGTGGATCGCTCTGAACGAGCTCTTCGGGGCGCAGACGCCGGCGCCCTGGACGACGACGACGGCGCAGTACCGCGCCAACACACTGGCACTCGTTCGGCGGCTCGCGGAGCGAGGGGCGAGGCCCGCGGTGACGATCGCGAACCCTCCCTACACGGGTGGCGACGCGGCGCAGTGGTGGCGCGACCTCGCCTCGGCCGCGGTCTTGATCCGCCAGGTCTTCTTCACCTCGCCCAACGTGCCGCAACTGCACGCGCTTGGCCCGGTGCGGGCAAGCCGGTCGATGCGGACGGGCATGCGCGCGCTCGTCCGCCGCTTCACGGAGATCGGGGTTCCGGCGAATCGGGTCGCGCTTGAGCTCCAGTTCCAGTCGGCTCCTGGCACCGGCGGCAGGGAGGGGCTGCAACCGCGCTCGAAGTGGCTCGAGATCGTCAAGCTCGAGGCGCTTGCGGTCCGCCAGGTGACGCAAGAGCTGAAGACGCACTCGATCTGGTCCTGGGGCTGGGCGACCTTCAGCGAGGCTGGCATCGACCGCGACAAGAGCGAGGCGGTCTGCGTCTACCTGTGGGTGCGCGACCAGAGCATGTGCAGCGGGCCAGGAGCGGCAGGGCCCGACTTCGATCCCTCCCTCACCGTCGGGCAGCTGAACCTTCCTGACGGGGTCCTGTGCACCCTTCCCGCCGGACAGATCAGGTCGATTGCCGTCGACCCGCTCGCCCGGGCGATCGGTGATCGTGACATCGCTGCGAGCCTCGTGCTCGAGCGGCTCGTGCTCCAGCAGGAGGTCGAGCTCGACGCTCGCGCCGTACTCGCAGCCGAGCTCGCATTCGTGGACGATCACTTTCGCGGCAACGTCTCGGCGTATCTCGCGGCGCTTCAGAAGATCCCGCTCTCGCGGAGTGCGGCGCGCGGCCTCCTCCTCGACGAGTTGCGGCGTGATGCCGTCCGTGCGCGCTTCACACCCGCGCGGCCCGGAGGCCAGCAGATCTCCGAGTTCCACACCACGTACGGCGGCCTGCGGGCGCGCCTGGTCGAGACGACGCGGCCCGTCGCGTGGCTCGGCGGCCGGACCCGTGGGCTCGCGATCGAGACATTCGCGCCGACCCGGATCTTCTCGCTCGCACGCCGCGGGTTCGTCAGGACGATTCATGGGCGGATCGAGGTGCGCCCACTCGACGACACCGTTTATCTCGGCACGATCCCGGTCGCGGATGCCCGCCCGGCGATCGAGGCCTCGCTCAACCGCTTTGCCCGCGTCTACGCCTACGAGGCGTGGCTCGCGAAGGCAGAGGCACGGGCGCTGGCGGAGGCGATCTGCGCCGGCGACGAACTGCCGACGTCGGCCGTGCTGACCCTCGACGACCTGCTGCCGTTCGTCACGGCGCCTGTCGCCTGACGCGGAAGCCACGGCTTCCCCGCCGGCGAGACGAGGAAGCCGTTCACTCCACGGCTCAGACCGAGACGCGCTGGATGAACTCGGCGACGAGCGTGACGGTCTCCGTCAGTGCCGAGGAGGCACCCGCCCTCAAGGCACCGATCTCCAGCTTGGCGGGCCACGCGTTCGTCAGGTGGTAGCGGACGACCGGATCGCCGGTCGTGTCGTACATCGTCAACGTGACGTTCTTGCGGGCAGCAACGTCACCCAGAATCACGAGCTCAGGCCAGGCAGCGAGCTCGATGTTCCTCGTCATGCCACGCTTGAGCGTGACGGTCGGCGGCGTTCGCTTGCCGGGCAGCTTCTTCAGGACCTTGTG
>JAXIPI010000076.1:0-5610 GCA_045403015.1 Gaiellaceae bacterium
CGACCCGGCTGCGGCTGACTCGACGGCCGCTTTCGCTTCCGACACCTTCTCGCGCCGCGCCTTCGTCAACTCCTGCACGAGGATCTGGATCATCGCCGCCAGCGGCACAGCGGTCAGCGCGCCGAGCACACCCAGCAGGGCGCCAAAGAGCGTCACGGAGACGATGATGAAGAACGGGGAGATGTTCACCGCCTTGCCCTGGATCTTGGGCGTGAGGATGCTGTTCTCGAGCTGCTGGTAGATCAGCACTACGGCAGTCATGATCAACGCGGCTGTGAGGCCCTCCTCCGCCCAGAGGGTCGGCACGAGGATGAACCCGGCAATCGTGGCGCCGAGGTTCGGGATCATGTCGAGCAGCCCCGCGAT
This sequence comes from Gaiellaceae bacterium, assembly GCA_045403015.1. Lineage (GTDB taxonomy): Bacteria > Actinomycetota > Thermoleophilia > Gaiellales > Gaiellaceae > Gaiellasilicea. Next base: position 367 of record JAXIPI010000076.1, read on the forward strand.
CACCCCCAGCGCGACGGCGTAGCTCGAGCCGAGCAGCCACGCGGTCACGCCCTGCGTCGTGCCGGCGATCGTCGCGATGATGATCAGCCCGATCGCCCAGCGCGAGATGGACTCCGTGACGCGCTCCCAGACGCTGAGCCAGCGCTCCTCTTCGCCGGGCATGAGGACGCTCCCAAGCGCGCGCTTCAGGTTGGCGATGTCGGTGAGCAGGAAGAGGCAGATGAAGATGATCGTGAAGGCGGTGAGGAAGAGCGAGAAGAAGCCGCCGGCGATGCCGAGGACGGCCGAGATCGCATTGGGCACCAGGGACGAGATCTGCTGTGCGCCTTCCTGGACGTTCCCGGCCGCCCCCGAGTCTCCGAGCCACGACAGCTCGTCCGAGTCCTGAAGCTGCTGGACGGTGGCCGGCAACTCCTGGAGGAAGTCACGGACCGAGCTGACGAGCGGCACGAGCAGCAGCAGCGCGAGCACTGTCACCGCGACCGCCGTCCCGAGCACCGTCACCGTCGCGGCCAATCCGCGCGACATGTTCGTCTTCGCCATCACGAATCGAACCGGGAACTCGAAGACGAGTGCGAGGAAGATGCCCACGAAGACGATAAGGAACGTGTCGCCGATCGCGGCGAACGCCACGCCCACGCCGATGGCGGCGGCGACGATGAGCACCGTCCGCATCGGCAGAACGAGCTCTACTCGCTTCGCGGAGGGGGTGTCCATCGCGCCGCCCTACTTCGCGGATCGAGTCAGCTCTCCTGCGGTGCTTCGTGCAGCGACACGGACACCGGGATCCCCACGGGGAGATCCCAGCGTGTCGCGTGGTCTAACGAGCGGCGGCGGTCCGGAAGGAGACCACCCGGCGGGTGGAGGTGCCGCCGGTGATCGGCTGGCCAGGCGTCGAGGCGCGGACGAAGATGCTCACGCGTCCCCCCGTCTTCAGCTTCAGCCCCTTCGTCGGCCGGACGGTGAAAGTGACCCAGCCTGTCATCGATGTTCGCTTGGTCTTCACCGGCGTGACGACCTGGAGCGGAAGCGTTCGCATCCAGACCGCCGCGTCGCGGACGACCATCCCCCGCGTGTCGAGCACGCGATAGCGAATCGTGATCGGCTGCTGGCGTGAGCGAACGATCGTCGGGCTGAAGACGACATGCTTGATCACCAGCCGATGCGGATTGACCACGCTGGTTGCCGGAATCGATGACGATCCATCGCTGAGTCGGATGGCGCCGACGATCCCGCTGCTGCTGGAGCCGCCCGATCCCCCCGACCCCCCGGAGCCGCTCCCGCCGGAACCCGTCGTGGTTCCTCCGCTACTCGTGGTCGTTGTGGTCGTCGTGGTTCCGCCGGTGGTGCCGGTCGTCGTTCCACTACTGCCCTCGAAACTGAGCGTCATGGGTTCGGTGACGTCGGGAATGAGATCCATCACCTGGGCCTGCGACAGCGGCGTTCCGGTCGCCAGGGCCTTGAGAGGCCCCGAGAGCGCGTGAGGGGTGCCGCCGCCGTCGACGAAGCCGACGCTCAACGTGTTCGAGCCTCCGAGTGACGCCGCGGCGAGATTGACCGTGCCCGATCCGTCGGCGGTGAATGCGCCGCCGTTGACCGTCACCGATGAGCCGGGCTGAAACCCGGAGATCGTGCCGGTGGCTGTTCCCGAGACGACCCCCAGCGAGCTGACGCTGATCGTCTCTGTGGCCGATGTCGCCGTGGCCGCGAGAGCCAGCCCCGCGATGCCCGCCACCGCCAGGCCGATACTCCGAGAGATGAAACGTCTATTCGAGATCCTCCGCATGGAAGTCAGTCCTTTCGCAAATGTCGCTATTGCCACATGCGCAGGATCATCAGCATTCAGACCACGCAGCAATAACCTCGAACGAGGCATGCGTCTCTGCGAACCCGCATAGGAATGCCGCGCAGGGATCGGAAGGGGTAGCCGATGGGTCGGATCCGGCTAGGCATCGTTACCCGCGCGGGTGGCGCCCTTGCGGCTTTCCCTCCCGCATGCCGGGAACCACTACGCTCAGGCCGTCGAACGAGGGGCATGAAGCTGATCGTCGACCGCAGAGCACTGCTTCCCGTGGCCCTCCTCGCAGTCGCCCTGGTCACCTTCCCCGGGGCGCGATGTCTGCGCGCGGGGAGAAGCGCGGCGGCAGCACTCCGACGAAGTGGGTCGAGGTCCAACTCGCGGAACTCGCATCGCACCGCACGAACCCACCCCGAGCGGCGCGCGCGCTGGCGCTCGTGAGCGTCGCGATGCGCGACGCGACCCGTGTGCCCAAGGGGTACCGGGACGCAGCGGTCGCGGGCGCCGCGTCCACCGTTCTCTCCTACGTGTTTCCCGATCGCGCCGGCGCCTTCGAAGAACTGGCGAGGCGCGAGCACCCGCGCAAAGCGGTCGACCTCGGACGCAGGCTCGGCGAGCGCATCGTTGCCAAGGCCCGCACCGACGGATCGGATGCGGTCGTCCAGGGCACGATCCCCGTCGGCCCCGGCCTCTGGGTGCCGACGCCGCCCGGATTCCTACCGCCGCTCGAGCCGCTTGCCGGAACGTGGCGGACGTGGAACATTGCGTCCGGATCGCAGTTCCGTCCCGGCCCGCCGCCGGTTTTCGGAACCGCAGCGTACGCGGCGGAGACGCGCGAGGTCTACGACGTCGGGCGGTCGCTGACCGATGCGCAGAAGCGGATCGCCGAGTTCTGGGCGGACGGGCCTGGCACCGTGACGCCCCCGGCCACTGGAACCTCATCGCGCTCGACCTCATCCGTGAGGAGCGCCTGTCCACCCGCGCCACGGCCGAGATTCTCGCCGCGCTGAACACCGCGCAAGCGGACGCGTTCATCGCCTGCTGGGACGCGAAGTTCAGGTACTGGTCGGAGCGGCCGGTGACGGCGATCCGCCGCGACCTCGATCCGAACTGGAGCCCGTACATCACGACGCCGCCGTTCCCCTCCTACGTCTCCGGGCATTCGACCACCTCCGGGGCGGCGTCCGAGGTGCTGGCGCGTTACTTCCCGCGGGAGGCGCGCGAGCTTCGGAAGTGGGCGCGGGAGGCCGCGGTCTCACGGCTGTACGGCGGGATCCACTTCCGAAGCGACAAGGACGCCGGGCTCAAGCTGGGTAAGAAGGTCGCGGCCGCAGCGATCGCGGTGTACGACGCGGCGCCCGCCTCGAAGCGCTGGTCGAAGCGTTAGGGATTGGGAAGATGGAGTTCAGCGTGTCCGCCACTCGACGAGCGGAGCAGCGACCCAAGTCGGATCGGGCGCGTCGTACAACGCCGCGGCGTCGGTGTAGGTCATGTCGAGGATCGAGCCGTGCAGTTCTCCGCGGAGGTAGCGAAAGACGACCCCTGCGTCGCGCGCGTCGCTCTTGGCCTCGACGCAGTGCGCGTCGTAGCCGGCGTAGTCGCCGCTGCCGAGTAGCGCGATCCCTTTCTCGATCGTCGCTCGAGCGAGCTCGAGCCCACTGTCGTCGGGCGCCAGTGAGCGCTCCGGAGGATCGCCGTAACCGATCCCGTGATGGAAGGGGTCGGCAGTGGAGACGATCACAGCGTCCTCCGCGAGCGCGGCTAGCTCCTCGATACCCGGCAGCCGCTCGGGGTGGCCGCCCGCAAGGTACGGGTACCGCTCGACGACTTCCGGGCCGCGTACCCCGCGCAGCTTCGTCTCCGCGGCCCAGAAGTGCCGGAAGCTGATCAATGCGTGGTCGTCGCACCACTCGTCTCGTCCCTCGATACCCGGCCCCTGGATCCCCCAGAACGGCCACTCGGACGGATCATCACCCGCCGAGACGCGCCCGCGAGCTTCCTCCATTTCGTCCGTGAACGCATGCAGGACGCTGATCACGATCACGCGTTCGGCGCCGCTGTCGAGACAGCCGTGGACCGCGGCAGCGACCTGATGCCCGCAGTCCGACACCCCGGCATGCGGGAAAACCACGACGCCTCCGGAAGTGAGCGTCGGCGCGAGATCCCACTCCCGCCCCCGCTCCAGGCGTTCGAGCGTGCCGCGCTCTCCCATCGCCTCGTGCTCGGATCGATAGAGCTCGTGAATCCGCTCCCTGAGCTCCTGACGATCGAGAGTCACGTCGCTACCTGGACGCGTTTGCGACCAGCAACCTCAACGACGCGCTTCAGCGAGGCGCCACTCGTACCGGGCGAGCGCCGCGGAAAGAGCGGCACCTGCGAGCAACGTAATCGCAATCCCGATCTCGAGCGCGCCGCTGCCGCCATCCGGGTCGACGCCGAAGGCGAGCTCGATCCACTCGCGGGAGAACAACGTGAGCACGAAAAGTGCTGCAGCGACGAGTGCGCAGAACGCCTCGATCCAGAACCTACGACGCACGATGCGGGTATCCATCAGCGGCTCCTTACGGGAGTTGATCATGGCAGCGTGACGCGGGGCCGCGAGCGCCGCGATCAGCGAGGCGGCTCTGGCGGCTCCTCCGGCTCCTCCTGACGGGGCCGGCAGCCGTCCACCGCGGGATGACAGACCCAGTTGTTCTCAGGCTTTTCCTGCTCCTCCTTGACCTCGGGGTCCTCGGCGTACCCGGTGTGCCGGCACCAGCGTTCCTTGACGCTCTCGAAGGCCTTGATCTGCGCCTCCTCGCTGCCCTCTTTCCAGGGCGGCCGCGGCTCCCCGCTCTCGTCGACCTTGAGCGGGATCTTCTGCACGCTGCGGGCGGGATGCAGCTCGTTCCAGCCGGAGTGCCCGGCGTCGTAGCACCAGCGACCGTGGATGATGACGTAGTCGCCGCCCTTCTTGGTGTCCGGATCCATCGCATGCAGGTCGCCGTCGCCCGGGTTCACCTCGGCGTCCTTGGCGCTACCCGGAAGGGCGTCGTTCCAGGCGGTGATGATCATCGCGCCCGCGATCGCCGCGCCGATCAGCGCGCCGACGACGATCGCGATCAAGCACGCGATCCAGCCCACGACGGGGATGAAGCAGATCGCGACGCCGATTGCCGTCGCGGTGGTGAACACGGCGAGCCCCGCAGGGGCCGTCTCGCAGAAGTCATGGATGCGGGAGCCCTCGAACTCGGTGTGAAACACCGGGATCTGGTCGCCGGGGAAGTTGTCGGTGCTGTAGCCGACGAAGCTCAGCCCGGTCGTCTCCGGGTCCTGCTGCTTGATGAACGACCCCTGCAGCCCGTCGCCTTCGATCTCCGCGCGCGTGGCCTCAGCGGGATGCGGCGCGAGCAGGAGGTTGACGGAGAAGTCGTTGTCCAACCGCTCGAAGCCGCTCTTGCCATAAC
>JAXIPI010000317.1:0-11853 GCA_045403015.1 Gaiellaceae bacterium
TGACGGCGCGCTCGAAACCGCCGAGCTCGAACTCCATCTCGGCCGCCCGTACGAGCAGCGTCCCGCGCCGGGACGGCGTGGTGCTGAGCTGGGCTGCGCGCTCCAGCGCCGCGGCTGCGATCGCCGCCGCTCCTCGCCGAGTGGCCCGTTCGGCGGCCTCCTCAAGCTCCGTCGCGACGTCATCGTCGGGTCCGCTGAGGGACGCGGCGCGATGCCACACGCGGCGGTCGACATCGTCCGCGTGCGCCGTCGCGAGCGCACGATGCGCCGCTTGGCGCACCGATGTCGGTTCAGCGCTCGCCACAGCCGCGCGGACGAGGGGGTGGCGGAAGCGCACGCCTGCTTCGTGGATGGCCACGAGCCCTGCCATCTCGGCTGGCGCGAGCGAATCAGTCGTTACGGGTCGCCCCACCATTTGGCTGGCCGCGTGTAGCTGCTCGTTGAGCCCGCCACCCTCGTCGAGCGCGCCAACCAGGAGCAGCCGCCGCGTGATCTCGGGGAGGGGCTTGAGTCGCTCCGAGAACGCGCGCTCGAGTCGCTCGGTGACGGGGATCGGCGTCAGCCCGAGAGAGCCGTCCACCGAGCTCGACTCCGAGGCGTAAGGGAGCTCGACCAGCGCGAGCGGGTTACCGGCCGCCGTCTCGAGAAGCTGTGTCCGCGTCTCTGGCGTGAGCGCGGGTGCGTGCCGGTCGAGCAGGCTCTGGGCGTCGGCGTCGTCCAGCCGCTGCACGGCGAGCTCCGGGAGTCGGGCTTCCTCAAGCGTGCCCGCGCTACGTTCGCGCACGGCGAAGAGCAGCACGATCGGCTCGTCCTCGATGCGGCGTGCAACGAAGGCGAGCACGTCGGACGTCGCGGCGTCGAGCCAGTGGGCGTCCTCGACAATCAGCAGAATTGGCGAGCTCGCGGCCGCCTCCGCGAGCAGGTCGAGGGTCGCGAGTGCAGTCAGGAAGATGTCCGGCGCCGATGGTGGTTCGCCATCGGCCTGCGCGCCCCCATCGAGCCCGAACGCCAGTGACAAGGCGGTTTGCTGCGGCCGGGGAAGCTCGCTGATACGCGACAGGTGTGGGCGAAGCAGCCGGTGCAGGCCGGCGAATGCCATGTGCGCTTCGGATGGAACGCCTGCGGTCGAGAGCACGCTCAGTCCCAGTTCTTCGGCACGGAGGGCGGCCCAGTCGAGCAGCACTGTCTTGCCGATGCCGGGCTCCCCACGCACAAGAAGTGCGCTGCCGCGCACGCCAATCCGGCCTAGGAGGTCGTCGATCGTCGCGAGCTCCCGCTCACGGCCTAGTAACGGCGGCAGCGTCACGGCTCCGACTCCCTCCACGATGGCGTTGTAACAGCGGCCACGTCTCGGATGCAAACCGCCCGCTTCAGTGGCTCCACTGATGCGGCGCCGTTCTCGCGATCGCACTGCCTCAGTAACAACCGTCGATCCACGGACGCAAAGGCGGTCCGCGCGGCGTAGCGTCGGCGCCGGATCTGCTCGCCTACGTCAGGTCCTCGACGACCCCGAGGTCGTCGGTTCCTCGACTCGAAAGGACGACGCATGAACACCGAGCGGACTACCCCCGACACGATTGTCCTCATCCACGGCTTCTGGGTGACCCCGCGAAGCTGGGAGGACTGGAAAGCCCGCTATGAGAGCCGCGGCTACCGCGTGCTCACACCCGCGTACCCCGGTTTCGAGGTCGAGGTCGAGGCGCTCAACGCGGACCCGACGCCGATCGAGGAGCTTACGGTTCCCGCGGTCATCGAGCACCTGGAGTCCGTTGTCAGCGAGCTCGACGCGCCTCCGATCCTGATGGGTCATTCCGCCGGCGGCGTCTTCACCCAGCTTCTCATGGATCGCGGCTACGGAGCGGCCGGCGTGGCGATCAACTCGGCGCCTACCGAAGGCGTCAAGCCGGTGCCTCTCTCACAGATCAAGTCGACGTTCCCCGTGCTCAAGAACCCCGCCAACCGCCACAAGGCCGTCGGGTTCACATTCGAGCAGTGGCGCTACGCGTTCACCAACACCTTCAGCGAGGAGGAGGCGCGGCGGCTGTACGAGCGCTACCACATCGCGGCCTCGGGTCGCGTCTTCTGGGGCAGCGCGCTCGCGAACATCCACCCCGGCCACGACGACACCTACGTGAACTACAAAAACCCCGACCGGGCGCCGCTGCTGTTCATCGCGGGAAGCGAGGACCACCTCATGCCCTCGAAGATCCAGCGCTCGAACGCGAAGCACTACAAGGCGGAAGGCACTATCACCGAAGTGAAGGAGTTCGAGGGTCGCGCACACCTCATGCCCTCGCAGGAGGGATGGGAGGAGGTCGCCGACTACGCCCTGACCTGGGCTGTCGAGCAGGCCGTGTCCTGGGCCGCCACCGACCGCCGGGTGTCGAGCACTGCATGACTGCAGTCCGCATCACCCACGTCGGAGGGCCGACGGCGCTGATCGAGGTCGGCGACTGGCGGCTGCTGACCGATCCGACGTTCGATCCCCCGGGGCGGAAGTACGCCTTCGGCTGGGGCACGGGCTCGGTCAAGCTGGCCGGGCCCGCGATCGCCGCCTCCGATCTCGGGCCGATCGACGCGGTCCTGCTCACCCACGACCATCACGACGATAACCTCGACCCCGCCGGACGGGCGCTGCTCCCGTCCGCCGGGGTCGTCGTCACTACGATCTCCGGAGCGACGCGGCTGGGCGGTGGTGCGCGCGGGCTCGAGCCCTGGACTACGACGCTGCTCGAGGCGCCGGGGAAGCCGTCAATCGAAGTCACCGCCACGCCGTGTCGCCACGGCCCGCCGCTCAGCCGCGCGCTCGCCGGCGACGTGATCGGCTTCGCCCTCCGTTGGGACGGCCAAGAGCATGGCGTGCTTTGGATCTCGGGCGACACCGTGCTCTACGACGGCGTGCGCCAGGTCGCCGACCGCCTCCCGGTCGACACCGCGCTCCTGCACCTCGGCGGCGTGCAGTTCCCGGTCACCGGCCCGGTCCGCTACACGATGACGGCCCGCGACGCCGTCGAGCTGTGCCGCCTCATCCGCCCGCGCACCGCTATTCCAATCCACTACGAAGGCTGGAAGCACTTCCGGCAAGGCCGACAGGCGATCGAGCGCGAGCTCGCGCGCGCGCCGGAGGACGTCCGCCGGCGCATCCAGTGGCTGCCCATCGGCGCAGAAGTGGAGATCGCGGCTGGAGGCGGTAGCCGGCGCTCATCGGCGCACCGCTGCGCCGCGTGCCGCTCACGTCGACCGAGCGGGCTCTGAGGCGAATGCGGCCGTGAACTGTGTTCATTTGTGCGACCGGCTACAAGATTTGGATAGAAAGCGGTTGGACGACATCGAGGACCATGGGGTCTGTCTGTGGACTTGACGAGCTCGAGAGCGGCACGGCGTTCGGCGACCGCGACGTCGTCCATGACGAGGAGCTTCGCGTCGCCTCATGTACCCCGTCCGTCGCAGTGCTCTCTGACGGCACCGACGAGCTCAACGACGTTCACCGGCTTCGACATGTAGCCGTCGAAGCCCGCGGACAGGAACCGCTCGCGGTCGCCGTGCATCGCTTGGGCGGTCACCGCGAGTACCGGTATGGAGGCCGTGCGTTCGTCCGCCCGCAGACGGCTCAGCACCTCGACGCCGTCGATATCCGGTAGCTCGATGTCCATGAGCACGAGATCCGGCGCGTGCTCGGCCGCCAGCTTGATCGCCCGCCAGCCCGTCGTCGCCTCCAGCGTGCGATACCCCGTCGCCAGCAGGACGTCTCGGAACAGCTTCATGTTCTTCTCGTTGTCCTCCACGACGAGGACCCGCTCACCCGCCATGGCTAGGAGGACCTCGCGGGCAGCGTGAACACGAACGTGCTCCCCTTTCCGAGCTCGCTGTTGACCCAGATCCGGCCGCCGTGCAGCTCGACGAGCCGCTTCGAGAGCGCGAGGCCGAGGCCCGTCCCCTCGCGCTGCGCGACGCCCGCCTCGGCCTGTTGGAACTCCTCGAAGATCCTGTCGTGGTCCTCGGGCGCGAGGCCGGGACCGGTGTCCGCCACCGAAACCATCACCTCGCCGTTGAGCTGCGCCGCGCTCAGGTCGACGGCCCCGCCCGCGGGTGTGAACTTCACGGCGTTCGAGAGGAGGTTGAAGATCACCTGCTTGATTCGGCGCTCGTCGCCCTCGACGACGTCGACCTCTGGATCCGCCGTGAACGCCACCCGGACGCCGTCCCTCGTCGCGCGCTCGCGCACCATCACGACGCCGCGCTCGAGCGCGTCCCGCAGCGAGAACGGCTCGACCTCGAGCTCGACCTGTCCGGCCTCGACCTTGGACAGGTCGAGGACGTCGTTGATAAGCGAGAGCAGATGGTTGCCAGACGAGATGATGTCGTCGAGGTAGTCCTCCTGCTTCTCGTTCACGTCGCCGACCATTCGCTCGCGCATCACCTGCGAGAAGCCGATGATCGAGTTCAACGGCGTCCGCAGCTCGTGCGACATGTTCGCCAGGAACTCCGACTTGTGTCGACTCGCCGTCTCGAGCTCTCCGTAGAGACGCTCGAGCTCGTCGTTCATCCGGTTCACGTTGGTCCCTAGGGCACCCAGCTCGTCGCGGTTGTCGACGTCGACGTGTCCCGAGAAGTCGCCCGAGGCGATCGCAGCGAGCCGGGCGTCGATCCGCTGGATGGGCCCGATCAGCGACCACGAGAGGATGGCCCCAAGAACCAGCGCGAGGACAATCGCGCCGACCGCAACGCCGACGAATACGTTCCGCTGGCTCGTGTAGGAGCTCGCGTTCTGTGCGATCAGGTCATCCGTCTTCGCAGTCGTGGCATTCGCGAGCTCCGTGGCGAGCTGCTTGAGCTCGACTGAGAGCTGCTCGACTGTGTGGCGGCGTGGCAGTCGACCTTCGCCAGGCGCCGCCGCAGCGCGGTTCGCGTCGACCAACTCACGCATCACCGTTGTGAGCCGATCGCTTGTCAGCCGGATCTTCCGAAGGACGCGCTCGTCTTCGGCGGGAGGCACGAACCCGAGTCCGTCGGGGCGGGTCGCGGGCCCGATCCGCGCGAGTGCGCTCAGGACCGCCAGGTCGACGGCGACCGCCGATGCTTCACGACCCCTCGGCAAGCCCCTCGGCCAGACTGTGTAAAAGTCTCGGCCGGGGTTCTCCGCGAGTAGCAGGCGAATCTGCCGGGTGTCGCTCTGGAGCTCGCCGTAGGCTGCGGCTCTCTCCTGAAGCGCTCCGAGGGCCGCCACCCTGTCGTTCGACTGCGCGAGGACGCGCAGCCCGAGCAGGCCTAGCGCGACGACCAGGACGGCGGTTCCCACAAAGGCGGTGAGCAGCTTGGTGTAGACCTTCGCCGGAAAGCGGCCGACCGCGCGGACGACGGCATTATCGCCTCTGCTCAACGGCCACCGCTTCTCGGCGAACGCGGAGCTTTGTTCCCTCTCTGCCCGTTCCAACGCGGGGTCAGGGCCTCAGCGCAGCAGATCCAACGACCATGTCGGCGATCAGCCACTTTCCCCCGATCCGCGCGACCTCCTGATCGGCGGTCAAGTAGACAACCACGGTCTTCTTGCTGACATCGACGTAGTGGCACTCGAAGTGCAGCGTCCCCCTGTCGCCGTCAGCCGTGATCCGAACCTTGTACGCAGGAGTCTCGGAGATCCAGCGATTGGTCGGTCGGAACGCGTCGGACTTGGTGAGCCAGAACCGGCGGATCTGCTCCTTTCCCACCGCGGTCTCTCCGGGAAGCGTGAGCGTCGCGTTCGGGGCATAGAGGTTCATCATCAGGTCGATGTCCTTCTTCGACCTCGCCCTGTGGAAGCTCTTCTGGAGTTGCTCAATAGCCCAGTAATCCGCCTGTTGTTGCAGGACTGCCTCGGGGACCGAGCTCGCGCTCGAGCCACCGAAGGCCACGAGCGAGATGACGAACGCTCCAAGCACAACGCGCACACCGAGCGCGCCTCCGATCAAGAGCCTCCGCATTTGCTCGTGAGCCTCCTTCCCATGCTCGACCTGGCACCAGGCGCGTGTACGTATCGATGTTCACATGCGGGTGCGGTTTCGTCCAGCTACGCAACCACGCTAGGAGAAGTACGCCTGGGTGCCAACCGTGCCCGCTGGCGGTTCCGGCGGGATGCTGGCACACCTCCCGGCGGAGGATCACGCTCGCGACCTGATGAAGTAGTGGCGTACCTGATCCGCGAACTCCGCGACGCTGATCGGCTTCTCGAGGTAGCCGGCGAAGCCTGATCCCCGAAGCCAGGCGCCTCCGTCGAACGGCAGCGAGCTCAACGCGACGACCGGGATCGACGCCGTTCGTGCGTCCTCTCCGAGCCTCTGCGCGGCGTCCGTGCCGTCCATGTCCGGCAGCCGGAGGTCCATCAGGATCACGTCCGGCTGGTGCTCGGCCGCGAGTGCGATTCCCTCGACGCCGTTCGCCGCCTCGAGTGTTCCGACCCCGGCCGCGCGCAGCACGTCCCGTGCGAGCCTGAGGTTCTTCTCGTTGTCATCGACGATCAGGACGAGCGGACGCCTCTCCCCGGCCGCTCGGCGAGCGTCGGCGCCTGGAGGCGGAGACGGCACCGACGTATCCTCTACGCATGCCGATCCGGCTCGTGCTCGCCGAGGACAACTACCTCGTCCGCGAGGGAGTCCGGCGTTTGCTCGAGACGGAGCCTGACCTTGAGGTCGCGGCTGTGTGTGGCGATCTCGGCTCGCTGCTCGCTGCCGTCGATGCAGAACGGCCGGATGTGGTCGTTACCGACATCCGAATGCCGCCGGGCGGCACTGACGAAGGTATCCAGGCGGCCGAGCGGTTGCGCGAGACGCGCCCCGAGGTAGGCGTCGTCGTGCTCAGTCAATACACAAACCCTAGCTACGCGCTCGCGCTTCTGGAGGGTGGCAGCGCACGGCGGGCGTACCTTCTGAAGGAGCGGGTGGAAGACCTCGGGCAAATTGTCGCCGCGATCCGCGCCGTAGCAGCTGGCGACTCGGTAATCGATCCGAAGGTCGTCGAGGCACTGGTGGCGGAGAATGCTCGAGACGCGGGGTCGCCGCTCAACGAGTTGACGCCGCGTGAGCGTGACGTGCTGCGCGAGATGGCCGAGGGAAAGAACAACGCAGCGATTGCCGACGCGCTCTTCTTGACCGAGAGGTCGGTCGAGAAGGTGATTCACTCGATCTTCCTCAAGCTCGGGCTCACGTGGGAGACGGCAGTCCACAAGCGCGTCAAGGCCGTGATCCTCTACCTCGCCGAGAGCCCCTAGCGTCATCGCGAGAGCGAGAACGAGCCGGAGACGCGGATGCCGCGCCCGGGCTCGGATCGGATCGTCAGTTGGCCGCCGAGCGCCTCGACGCGGTCCCTCAAGCAACTGAGATCCTCAGTTGAGACGGTTGCCTCGGAGCCGGTGCCGTCTTCGCGCACCTCGAAGACGAGCGCCTCCTCCTCGTGACGCACCGCGACTGTCGCCCGCGCGCCGTCGCCGGCGCGCTCGAGCACCTCGAGGCAGCAGAAGTACACCGCGCCCGCGACCTCGGGTGGATAGACCGCGTCCGCTGCAACGTCGATGCGGCTGGGGACGCCGATACTCGCCGCCGCCGAGCGCAGCGCCGCCGCGAGGCCACCCGCCTCGAGCAGCGGCGGGTAGATACGGTGCGCGAGCTTCCCCACCTCCTCCAGCGCGTGCTGGACGTCGCGCCCCATCTCGTAGAGGAGCGCCTTCGCCGCGGCAGGATCGGGGCCGGCCCGCTGGCGCGCGAGCTGCAGGTTTACGGCGAGCGCAACCAGGTGCTGCTGCGGACCGTCGTGGAGCTCGCGCTCGATCCTGCGACGATCCGTGTCGGCAGCCACGACGAGCCGCTCCCGGGACGCACGCAACTCCTCGACCTCGAGGCGCAGCCGGTCGAGCGACTCCTCCAGCGTCTCGACGTGCGGAACCTCCAGAGTGAACAACCTCCTATTCGACGACGTGCGGAAGTTGTCCGTCATCGCACGGTTGTCGTCAAGGGACCGGCATGCCCTTCGAGCCCAGATCAAAGGGGCGGACATACCAGGGCAACACCGTGCTGCCCTGCCCGCGATCTGCCTGCCTGCCGTGTAGCCGCTTCGAACCCAGCGTCCTAGCCTCGCTTCGTGATGCGAGCAACCCAAGACGAAAGGAAGTGCGCAATGTCGACACGAATCGTGCGGCTCGCGATTGGCGCCGCCATGCTGGTCGCGGCTGCGCTGCTCGCCGGCGCGTCCGGCGTGGCGTCTTCAGGCGGCGCTCTCGCCGCGGGCGTGCAGACACAGGCGGACGCGGTTACGCAGTGGAACCTGAACGCGACGAATGCGCTGTTGGTCACCGCCGCCCAGCCGCCGCAGCAGTCGGTCCCGCACATGGCGATGGTGCACGGCGCCGTCTACGACGCCGTCAACGCGATCGACGGCGGCCACGAGGGATATCTGCTCACGTCGCGCCTGGCGACGCCGTCCGACTCGAAAGAGGCGGCGGCCGCGACGGCGGCCTACCGCGTGCTCCTGAAGATCGTGCCGGCGCAGCAGGCGACGCTCGACGCGCAGTACGCGGCGTCGCTCGCGACGATTCCCGACGGCTCGTCGAAGACGCGCGGGATCGCCGTCGGCGAAGCCGCGGCGACGGCGATGCTCGCGGCGCGAACAGACGATGGACGCTTCGGGCCATTCAGGTTCGCGGTCGGGTCTGCGCCGGGTGCCTGGCGGCCGGTGCTGCCCGCGAACGTCAACGACCCGAACGCGTGGTTGAAGGACGTGAAGCCCTTCCTGATCCGGAACTCGTCGCAGTTCCGTTCCGCGGGGCCGCTTTCGCTCGCAAGTCGGAGGTACGCACGCGAGTACGCCGAAGTGAAGTCGCTCGGCTCGGCAACGAGCACGACGCGGACGCTCGATCAGACGAACGCGGCCCGCTACTGGGCTGAGAACCCGCCTGCGACCTGGAGCCGCATCTTCCGGACGCTGTCGGAGCAGCAGGAGCTGTCCATCGTCGAGAACGCGCGCCTCTTCGCGATGCTCTACCTCACGGCCGCGGACGCACTAATCGGTGTCTGGGACGACAAGGCTCACTTCTCCTTCTGGCGACCGATCACGGCCATCCGCGAGGCGGACACCGACGGCAACCCCGCGACGGATCCGGACGCCGGCTGGCTGCCGCTCATCCCGACCCCACCCTATCCGGAGCATTCGTCGGGCCACACCGGCCTGAGCGGCTCGATCGTCGCGACGCTGCAGGAATTCTTCGGCACGGACCGGATCGGCTGGGCCGACACCAACAACGCCGGTCTGACGCGAAGCTTCACCCGCTTCTCGCAAGCGATCGACGAAATCGTCGACGCTCGCGTCTGGTCCGGGATCCACTTCCGAACCGCGGACGAGCAGGGCGCGCGCATGGGCAGAAAGATCGCGCGCTGGCGCGACCGGCACTACTTCGGTCCGGTGAACGAGAGAGACGACGACTAACCGAGGGGGAGAGGGGCCGCGAGCGCGGCCCCTCTCCCTGAGGACGACGAGCAACGCGATGGCGTCTGCCCTCAGTGCTCTCCGGGCGCGAGCGGAATGCTCGGGTCGAACAGCAGCATGTGCGGCCCTGCCGGACCGGTGGTGGTCTTCTTCTTGACGTTCGTGAAGCTGACCCAGGCTCGTCCGTTCGGACGCGACGGAGTGAGGCGACCAGACTGCTGGTTGACTCGGAAGAGCCAGATGCCGTAGTTGTCGTTACGCGGCGCCCCGAAGTCGGGGTCGTTGTCCCAGGGCGTAAGCAGCGAGTTCGTCACGTAGAGGCGCTTGTTGTCGCGGCTCAGGCGCAGCATGTTCGGGTGCGGCACGGAGACGGTGGCTTTGAGGACGGGCTTGAACGGGTCTCTGATGTCGAACTGCTGCACCGTGTCACCGAACCAGTTGCTCACGTAGAGGTACTTGGCGTCGTTGGAGACGATCACGTCCGGCGGCAGCGCGAGCCCGTCCTTCGGGCCGAGCACCTGCTGGAAGTCGTAGACGCCGTCGCCGTCGTCGTCGTCGGCCAGCCAGATCGCGCTCGTCCCGGGCGCGTTGATGAACGCCCGCCGGACGCCCTTTTTCAGGACGAAGTGCACCATCAACGCCCCGCTCGAAGGACCGAGGTTGGCGGTCTGGATCACCTTTCGTTTGCGAACGTCCCAGACTGCAACCTCATCGCCGAGGCAGCCTGGGTCGATGCCCTTCGCGCACCCGGCCGGCGAGCCGAACGTCGTGCTGATGCCACGATTCGCGTTGGGCAACGACTCGAAGTCGTACATGTACTTCGGGTCGGATTCGCCGGGCTTACGCACCGGTCCCGGGCCGAAGTGGCCGACGAACGCGCCGGTCTTGTCGTCGATCTCGACCATGCCTCCGGGCAGCGTCGTGTCGGTCGCGGCACCGATCATCGTGACGAGGGCACGGCCGTGGGACACGCCGTGACCCATCACGCCGTGCGGCACGACGTAGCCGCTCTTCGCTGCGAGCTGGTCGTTGACCGTCCTCAAGCTCAATCGCCGGCCGTCGCCCTTGACGTCGAAGACGTGGATCCGGCTCGAGAAGAGGCCCGGCACGAGCAGCCGCTTCTGGTCGTGCGAGTAGCCGTAGTGGTGGAGCTCGTCGCCCACGTTCGGCATGTCGATGCGGTTCACGATCTTGCCGAAGTCCCGCCGGCGCGGATCTGCACCCACCACGGCGATGAAGTCCGGATCGGTCGTGCTCTGCGCGATGGTGCTGACGTAGAGGTATCGCTCTTGCTTCCCGCCTTGCTTCGTGCCGTGATCGTGCCCGGTCGCCGCAGCTCCGGGCCCGGACGCGGTGGCGACTACGGCCACCAGCGCCGCCACGGCGCAGGCGAGCGCCATAAGCCCGACTGTGATTCGAGTTCTCATCGTTCCCCTCCTGGTTTGGTTGCCGCGCCGTCAGCGCGGGTTTCGTTGTCTCTGCGCGGTCCGCGACGGAGCCGCCTGCCGAGCCGGAAGAGCTCGACCCGGAAGAGGGCGAGCGTGATCGACAGCGAGCCGGCGGTCGCAAGCGCCGCCTGGAGCAGCGGTGCCTCGCCGCCGTGGTGTCCGAGGATCACGGGAACACCTCCGAGGTCGAGTCGCCGCCCTGCAGCCGCACCTCGTGCGCCCGCGCTGGGCCGTCCGGGCGGTCGTTGAAGTCGACGAAGAAGTCCGGGTCGACCGCCAGCGAGCCGTCTTCGCCGATGTCCACCTTGAGCAAGTACGAGCGCAGCCCAGGGTAGAACTGATCGTCCCAGCTCGAGAGCAGCGAGTTGGTGACGTAGAGCCGCCGCCCGTCGTAGGAGAGCTGCAGCATCTGCGGCCCTCCCGTGAGCGGGCGGCCCGCGTCGCTCTCCTTGTCGAGCAAGCCGCCGAGCCACAGGCGACCCGTCAGCTGCGGCGAAGCCGGGTCGGACACGTCGTAGCGGCGCAGGTCTCCGTGCAGCCAGTTGGAGAAGTACAAGGCCTTGTCGTCCAGCGAGAGGACGAGGTCGGTGATCAGCCCTGGAACGGGGATCGGCCAGCCGTCGAGGTCGACCGGCTCGACCGCGACGACCGGCTCGGCCGCGTAGGCGCCGTTCGCACGGTGGAAGTGCCAGAGCGTCGACGACAGCGCAGCGCCGACGAAGCCCTCGTCCGCCTCGGGGTCGTGCTTCCAGCGGATCTCGAGCGGGACGAGGCCGTTCGCGCCGAGGTCGATCGACTGTTCGAGCTCGCGGGTCCCGAGGTTCCAGAAGTGGAGCCGCTGCCCGTAGCGACCGGCCTCCACGTCCGCGAGGTCGAAGCCCGGCTCGTAGGCGTTCGGGACGCCGAACTCGCTGGAGACGAGCGTGTTCCTGCGTGGCTGGTACCAGAAGTCGTA
>JAXIPI010000033.1:0-4326 GCA_045403015.1 Gaiellaceae bacterium
CGGCGCGGATCAACGGTGGCCCGTCGCGAGACACGCGCGGGGCCGCAGCGCTCGTCACCGCAGTCGCGCTCAGATCGTCCTGTCCCTCATCGTCTTCCCTGATTGAACAGGGTTCCGGCCCGGGTTTCAAACACGCCTAGTCGGTCCACTCGCCTCCGATCACCATCCCGTAGTCGCGGGTCACAGTGCTCATGCGAAGGCCTCACGGTAGATCTCCTCGTAGGCCGCGACGTCGACCTCGCGCGCGTTGCCGAATGTCTGCGGATCCTCGTACGCGATCCGCGCCAGCATCGGGATCTCGTCTTCCGAGAAGCCGAGCTCGGCCATCGACGGGATGCCGACGTCGTCCGTCAGGCGCGCGAGCTCATCCACCCCCGCGTACGCCGCCTGGTCGATGTCCATTCCCGACGTGTCGACGCGGAGTGCCTGCGCGATGCGGGCGTAGCGCTCGGGCGCGGCCGGGACGTTGTAGCGGCAGACGGGGACGAGCACGCGGGCGGTGAGCGCGCCGTGCGGGCAGTCGTGGACGCCGCCGGCGGACTGGCTCATGGCGTGCGCGGCGCCCGCGCTCTCGGTGCCGTAGCTCATCCCCCCGAGCGTCGCGGCGTGAGCCATGTGCGTGCGCGCCTCGAGGTTCGAGCCGTCCTCGTACGCGGCCCGCAGCCAGCTACCGACGAGCTCGATCGCATGCAGCGCGACCGCATCGTTGAACGGCTGGTGGTAGTCGCAGGTGTAGCACTCGATCCCGTGCGACAGCGCATCGAGGCCGGTCGCGGCGGTGACCGCCGGCGGCAGGCCGAGCATCAGCTCGGGGTCGATCAGCGCCGCGTGCGGTCCGATCAGCGGCGTGCCACCGACGTTGAACTTGATCTGCCGCTCGTGATCGGTGATCACGGCCCAGAGCGTCACCTCGCTACCGGTTCCGGCGGTGGTCGGGATCGCGATCAGCGGCGGTACGCGCTCCGTCAGCGGCGTTCCGCCGTACTCGAACTCCAGGATCGGGCCGCCGTGGACGACCTCCACCCCGATCGCCTTCGCGGCGTCGATCGAGGAGCCGCCGCCGATCGCGACGAGCCCGTCGCAGCCGCCCTCGCGGTAGGCGGCCGATCCCTCGCCGACGAGCTCGACGTCCGGGTTCGGGCGGACGCCGTCGAAGAGGAGGGCGCCGTCAAGCTGCTCGAGCGCACGGTCGACGAGCCCCGCCGCGGCCACGCCCTTGTCGGTCACGAGCAGCGGCCTCACGATCCCGAGCTCCCGCTGGAGCTCGCCGAGCCGCGCCACTGCGCCCGGCCCGTGCACCATCCGCGTCGGCACCTCGACCGAGCGCACGACCTCCACTTCTACGGCCAACGAGCCTCCTCGCTCCTAGTCGCCGAGCTCGGCGCGGCGGCGGACGACGTACTCCCCGAGCGACGTGCGGATCGCGTCGTCGAGCGGCGGCTGCTCGTACTCCTCCAGCGTCTTGCGCCAGATCTCACCGGCGCGCGCGGTCGCGTCCCGCTCCCCGAGCTTCTTCCAGCGCTCGAAGTTCTCGGTCGACGAGAGGAGCGGGCGATAGAAGCACTCGCGGAAGCGCTCGAGCGTGTGCGCGGCGCCGAGGAAGTGGCCGCCGTGCCCGACCTCCTTGTGTGCACCCCAGGCGAGGCTCGCCTCGTCCACCTCGAGCGGGGTGAACTCCTCCTTCAGCATCCGCAGGATCTCGATGTCGATCACGAACTTCTCGTAGCACGAGACGAGCCCCGATTCCAGCCACCCGGCGGAGTGCATGACCCAGTTCGCGCCGGCGAGGAAGGTCGGAAGCATCGTCATCATCGCCTCGTAGGCGGCCTGCGCATCGGCGGTCTGGCTCGACGTGAGCCCGCCCCCGCTCCGCCAGGGAAGGCCGAAGTGGCGCGCGATCTGGCCGGTGCAGAGGAGCCCGACCGCCGACTCGGGTGTGCCGAAGCTCGGCGAGCCCGATTGCATGTCCGTATTCGAAAGGAACGAGCCGAAGATCACAGGCGTTCCCGGCCGGACGAGCTGCGCGAGGGCGATCCCGGCGAGCGCCTCCGCCATCTGCTGCGTCAGCGCCGAGGGCACGGAGACCGGCGACATCGCGCCCATCAGCAGGAACGGCGTGATCACGACGGGCTGCCCGGCGCGCACGTACTCGAGCATCGCTCCGAGCATCCGGTCGTCGTACCGGAGCGGCGAGTTGACGTTGATCAGCGAGATCGACACCGGCTCGGCCTCGATCGCCTCGCGGCCGCCGAAGAGGATCTCGCCCATCGCGATCGTGTCCTTCGCATTCTCGGCCGAGGTGACCGAGCCCATGTAGGGCTTGTCGGTCAGGGTCTGAAGCGCGAGCACCATGTCCAGGTGACGCGAGTCGAGCGGCGTGTCTTCGGGCTCGACGATCGTCCCGCCCGCCGAGTCGAGCTGCGGGAAGGCCTGCGAGAGCTTGCAGAAGTTCTCGAAGTCCTCCATCAACGCGTTGCGGCGCACGGCGCCCTCGCGCACGAACGGCGGCCCGTAGACCGAGGCGAACGACATGTGGTCGCCGCCGATGTGGATCGAGTGCTCCGGGTTCCGCGCCTGCACGTCGAACTCCCGCGGCGCCTTCGCCACCTGCTCGAGCACAAACTCCGGATCGAGCTTGACGAGGTTGTCGTCGACCTCCTGGCCGGCCTGCGCGAACGCGTCGACCGCCTCCGGGAGCAGGAACTCGATCCCGAGCTCGGAGACGATCCGCCGCCAGCCGCCGTCGAGCGTCGCCACGGCCTCTTCGGAGAGGATCTCGTAGCGCGGCATGCGGTTCACGAACACGTCGGTGGCTCCTGCGTGCGGTTCAGCATGTGGGACGATCGTCTCACCGAGTGAACCGTAACGCAATTTCGCGCGCCGATTCCTCGAGCGTTAGAGTCGAGCGAACTCTTACAAGGAGGCAGTCATGCCGCTCGCACGAGTCGTGACCTTCGATGGCGTCAGCAGTGAACGGATGGCGCAGATGCAGAGCGAGATGCAAGGCACCGAGCGGCCGGAAGACGTGCCGGCCACAGAGATCATCGTTCTTCACGATCCGGAAGCCGAGAAGTCACTCGTAGTTGTCTTCTTCGAGACCGAAGACGACTACAAGCGCGGCGACGAGGCGCTGAGCGCGATGCCGGCCGGCGACACCCCGGGCGCGCGCACGTCGGTCACGAAATACGAGGTCGCGTTCCGCATGAAGGACTAGTCGCAGCGCTCCGAGCCGGCGTTCCCGCCGATGAACGTCTCTTTCACCTGCGTCAGCGGGAGCGAAATCACCTGGCGCTTCGCACCGCTGCTCTCGCCGATGTAGATGCGCTGGCTCGTCTCGCCGATCAGGAGACCGGTCCGCTCGGCCCCGCTGGTGGTGCAGACCTTGGCGTCGAGCAGCGGGAACGTTCCGGCGAAGACGAGGCATGCGGGCACGGCGGCGAGCCAGACCACGAGCGTCATCCAGAGGATCGGGCGACGCTCGTTCCACGTGTCGCGATACGTGGCCGCGAGCGTTGCCCGCAGCCGCAGCGCTACCAAGATGATCAGCATCGAGAGGAGCATGGTCAGCGGTAGCAGCCAGGCGAGATCCCACTCGAGTTGCACCCGCGGCACGCGAAGCGCGCTGTAGGCCGTGATCACCAGCGCAGGGACCGCGCTTGCAGCAACGAGCTCGAGCCAGCCGCGCGCCGAAGGCTCGATCCATTGATCCACGAGGTGCTTGGGTGGAGGCGATGCGCCGCGGAGCGTCCGGAACGCAGCGTAGAGCGCGGCGATCGCGAGTCCCGGCAGGACGACCTGCGCCAGTCCCACCGAAACGAGCAGGTCGCGCGGGAGCTGAGCAACGATCGTGCGTGACGGGAGATCTTCGATGAACAGCCGCAGGGCAAGCACCGCGCCGCCGACGGCGTACACGAGCCCGACGGCCCCGGCGAGCAAGCCGACGGCCTGCCCCACCGCCTTGACGAGATCGGATCCCTGGCTCTCGCCGTTCGCCATCGTCCCGGATCATCGCTCACGGTCCGGTCTGCACAAGGGCGGAGACTTGCGTACGTGGAACGCTGGTTCCATAATGTGGTTATGGCCGGAACTCAGGCGATCGACCGGGCGGCGCAGCTGCTCGTACGCGTGGTGGAGAGCGCGCGGCCGCTCGGCGTCGGCGAGCTCGCCGAGGCCACCGAGCTGCCGAAGAGCACCACCTCGCGGCTTCTCGCCGCGCTCGAGCGACAGGGCCTCCTGCAGCGCCACAGCGACCGTGGCCCGGTCCGGCCCGGGCCGGTCCTCCTGCGCTTCGCACAGCGGACCGAGCCCAGATCGGAAGAGCACACG
>JAXIPI010000434.1:0-10092 GCA_045403015.1 Gaiellaceae bacterium
GCGACCGCGAGCGTCGTCCGGCTCGCCGGCGCGACGCCCGTGCTCGTCGACATCGATCCCGCCACCTTCAACCTCGACGTTGCGAAGGTCTATGACGCGGTGACGCCGCGGACGAAGGCCGTCCTCGCGGTTCATCTCTTCGGGAGGCCCTTGGACTGGGAGGCGCTACAGAGTGCGGTTCCGCCGGAGGTGCTGCTGATCGAGGACGCCGCCGGAGCACTCGGCGCTCGCTGGCGCGGCATGCCCTGCGGCGGGCTGGGGACGATGGGCTGCCTCTCGTTCCACCCGCGGAAGATCGTCACCACCGGGGAAGGCGGTGCGGTGACCACCCACGACGAGGAGCTTGCCGCGTCGATTCGGCGGTTGCGCAACCACGGGCTCGACGCGAGCGCCGACATCGCTCAGCCCTCGACGAACTACCGGCTCGCCGACATCCTCTGTGCGATCGGGATTCCGCAGCTTCGCCGGCTCGACGAGCTGCTTGCCGAGCGCGCGCGCATCGCGGAGGGCTACTCGCAGCGGCTCGCAGCTGCGGTCGACGTTCCGGACGCCGACGAGGGCGACACGCACGGCTGGCAGGCCTACGTGATCCGGCTCGACCGGAAGGAAGAGGCGCTGACGACGCTGCGTGCAGAGGGAATCGAGGTGCAGATCGGGACCTACGCGCTGCACAGATTGTCCGCGTATCGCGACCAGGGGCCGTTCGCGGGCGCCGACGCGGCGTTCGACCGCGCGCTCGCGCTGCCGCTCCATTCGCGTCTCACCGACGACGACCTCGATCGAGTCGCCGCGGGAATCGTGCGTTTCGCTTGACAGCGGCGAGTTGATAGTGAACACTCACTACCTATGAATACGACGACAGTCAGACAGACGGCGGACGAACGCCGCGAGGCGGTTCTCGAGGCCGCCGCCCGCGAGTTCTCCCGCAAGGGTCTTCACGGCGCCTCGACCGACGCGATCGCCAAGGACGCCGGCATCTCCCAGCCGTACCTCTTCCGCCTCTTCGGGACGAAGAAGGAGCTCTACCTCGCGACGACAACCCGCAAGATGGAGGAGACCTACCAGGCCTTCGAGCGCGCGTCGCGTGGCAAGAGCGGGCAGGAAGCGCTGCACGCTATGGGTGAGGTCTACATGGGGCTGATCGAGGACCGGGAGCGCCTGCTGCTGATGCTGCAGTGCTTCGCGGGCTGCGAGGATCCAGACGTGCGCGACGGTGTGCGGCGTGTCTGGTCCGACCTCGTCGAGCTCGCGGAGCGAGCCTCGGGCGAGCCGCCGGAGGTCATCAGCGCCTTCTTCGCCAAGGGCATGCTGCTAAACGTCGTGAATGCGATGCAGCTGTTCGAGGATCCGACCCCGTGGGGCGACCGGCTGATCGCCGGCTGCCGTTCCGAGTGAGGCATTTTTTTCGACTCGTATGAAAGTGACCAGTTACTAGTGAGAGGAGAGTTGACATGACCAGCAAGACCAGGACGCTGTGGACGTTCGCGATCACGTCGGTCGCGCTCTTCATGGTTGTCCTCGACAACCTCGTCGTCTCGACCGCGTTGCCGGTGATCCGCACCGACCTCGGCGCGACGATCGAAGAGCTCGAGTGGACGGTGAA
The DNA here is from genome assembly GCA_045403015.1 of Gaiellaceae bacterium. Classification (GTDB taxonomy): domain Bacteria; phylum Actinomycetota; class Thermoleophilia; order Gaiellales; family Gaiellaceae; genus Gaiellasilicea. Next base: position 1,604 of record JAXIPI010000434.1, read on the forward strand.
CGCCTACACGCTCACGTTCGCGGTCTTCCTCCTGACCGGCGCGGCGCTCGGCGATCGCTTCGGCCGGCGCCGGATGTTCATCATCGGCTTGGCGATCTTCACTGGTGCTTCTGCGGCGGCAGCACTCGCTCCGTCGATGGACGCTCTGATCGCAGCTCGCGCGGTGCAGGGCATCGGCGGCGCGATCGTGATGCCGCTGACGCTGACGATCCTCTCGGGTGCATTTCCGGCCGAGCGGAGAGGGGTTGCACTCGGTGCCTGGTCCGGGATCGCCGGACTGGCGGTCGCCGCCGGCCCGCTCGTGGGCGGCGCCGTCGTCGAAGGCATCGCCTGGCAGTGGATCTTCTGGCTGAACGTTCCGATCGGGCTGGCCGTGCTCCCGCTGGCGCGCCTGCTGACCGAGAGCCGCGGCCCCGACAAGGCGCTCGACCTGCCCGGTCTCGGGCTCGTGAGCGCTGGTCTGTTCGGTCTGGTTTGGGGACTCGTGCACGGAAACGGCGACGGCTGGGGAAGCCCGCAGATCGTCGCGTCGCTCGCGATTGGTGCCGCACTTCTCGCCGCCTTCGTGGCCTGGGAGGCACGCGCGCGCGAGCCGATGCTGCCGCTCCGCTTCTTCAAGGACCGAGCGTTCTCCGCGGCCAACGGCGCCTCGCTCGCGATGTACTTCGGCATGTTCGGCTCGATCTTCCTGCTCTCGCAGTTCTTCCAGACGGCGCAGGGCTATTCGCCGCTCGAGGCGGGACTTCGCGTGCTGCCGTGGACGGCGATGCCGATGATCGTCGCCCCGATCGCCGGTGCATTGTCGGACCGGATCGGCGGCCGGCCGTTCCTGGCAGGCGGACTGGCATTGCAGGCGATCGGGCTCGCCTGGATCGCAGCCGTTTCCTCCGCCGACGTCGCCTACTCGTCGCTTATCGGTCCCTTCATCCTCTCCGGAATCGGGATGGGGATGTTCTTCGCTCCGGTCGCGAACATCGTCCTCAGCGCAGTCGGCCAGCGCGATGAGGGCAAGGCGTCGGGCGCGTCCAACGCGATCCGCGAGGTCGGCGGGGTCTTCGGCGTCGCAGTGCTGGCGGCGATCTTCGCCCGCACCGGCGGGTACGAGTCGGCCGTCGCCTTCAACGAGGGTCTCGTCGCTGCGACGTGGGTCGGCGCGATCGTCGTAGGCGCCGGCGCGATCATCGCCCTCGCGGTGCCGGGCAAGCGGCGGGCTACAGCTGAGGTGCCGCTCGAGGCGGCTGCCTAGACGGACTTTCGTTCCAGGCCGAGGCGGGGCGTCGCGATGACGAGCGCGACGGCCACCAGGGCGAGGGCGGCGAACGCCGCTCTCAGCCCTACCGCCTCGGCCGCCCCGCCGACGAAGGGCGGTCCGACCAGGAAGCCGAGGTAGCCGATAGTGGTCACCGTCGCCACGGCCCGGCCCCGCTCCTCCGGCGCCGCGTTGCGCCCACCGGCACCGAAGAGCGCCGGCGCTGCGATGGAGATCCCGGCTCCGCCGATGAAGAACGCGACAACCGCTACCGGCACTGTCGGCGCGAGGGCCACCGTGACGAGCCCGAGAAGCGCGACGGCGAATGCGCCCATCAGCAGCGTGGCGTCGCGGAGAAACTGCTCGAGCCATTGACCGGACAGCCGCCCCAGCATCATCGCGCCGGCATAGGCGGCCGGAGCGAGCGCGCTCACGGCCGGATCCGCACCGAGTTCCCGCTCCATGAAGAGCGCGCCCCAGTTCTCCATCCCACCCTCGATCACGAACGCGGCTGCGCACGCGATTCCCAGCGGGATCGCGGCTCGGCTCAGGCGGAGGCGCGGCGTGGTTGTCGCCTTCCGCTGGACTGGCCCGTGCCCGAGGTTGAGTGCGGCCGCGGCAAGGAGCACGACCGCGATCCCGCCGAGCACCTCGAGCCGGTTTGCCCCGAGCTGCCGTGCGAGCCCGGACACGAGCGCGCCGGCCAGGCGGCCGGCTGAAAATAGTGCGTGCGCCAGCTGCATGAGGCGCGTCCCTCGCTGCACCTCGAGCTCCGAGACGGCGGCGTTGATCGCGACGTCGAGCGCGCCGCCGAGAACTCCGATCGCGAAGAGCGACGCGGCGAGCGCCGGGACGCTGTTCGCGAACGCCGGCAGGAGTGCGGCGACGCCGAGTCCGCCGAGAAGGACGGGGATCAGGCGCGCGCCGTGGCGGTCGAGCTCGCGGCCCGTAACGAGCATCGAGGGCAGTGAGCCGATGGCGACGAAGAGAAGGGCCAGCCCGAGCTGGCCCTTCGACGCGCCGACCGCGTCCTGGATCGCGGGGACGAGCGCGGCCCAGCCGCCCCAGAAGAACCCAAACGCAAAGAATGCCGCGAGCGGCCCGCGGCGCCTCACACGCGGTCCCAGCCGTCCGGGAGCTGCGGGATCGGCCAGGCCGGATCAGGCCGCCAGTCCTCCCAGCCGGTCGGGAAGGGCCATTCCGCGAGCACGCGCGCTCCCTCGGCCCGGACCGCGTCGGCGTCGACCAGGCCGAGCGCAGCTGCCTGCTCGAGCTCGTCCTCGTCCTTCCAGCGGTAGGTGCCGTCAGGCATCACGATCAGGTCGAGCTTGTGGTCGAACGTGTCGAAGCCGACCGGTGTCCGGCGCATGGGCTCCTCGAAGTTCACGTACCAGTGCTCGAACGTTCCTTCGCGCCAGAAGACATAGATCGAGTGCGCGCGACCTGGGCGGGCAAGGACGACGGCATCGCGTGTCCCGCTCTCGACTGGCTCGAGCTCCCAACGCTCGGCCGGGATCCGGATTCGCCTACCGTTCTCGTCCACGGGAAGCAGCGTGGGAGTCCCGTGCGGCATCCAGAGCGCGATGAGCTCCGGCGACTCCTCGACGATGCGGCACGCCTGGGCGCGCCACACTCGCCCGCGATGCACGTCGCGCCAGACCGCGCCGGTACGCTCCTTGCCGCCGATGGCCGATTCTCCCGATCTCTCTGTCGTCGTCACGCTCCTGAACGAGCAGGCGTCACTCGAGGAGCTCTACCGGCGCACCGTATCGGCCCTCGACGGCAAGCCGTTCGAGTTGATCCTGGTCGACGACGGCTCCACGGACGGGACCTGGGCCGAGGTCGAGCGGTTGCACGCCGGCGATCCGCGCGTGCACGCCGTGCGCTTCAAGCGAAACTTCGGCCAGCACCCGGCGATGCACGCCGGGCTCGCCCGCGCCCGCGGCGACATCGTCGTGACCATGGACGGCGACCTCCAGAATCAGCCCGAGGACATCCCGCGGCTGGTCGCTGCGGTCGAGGCGGGCGCCGACGTCGCAAGCGGGCGGCGGGCCGCCCGGAACGACTCCTGGGGTCGCACGCTGCCCTCGCGCCTGATCAACGGCATGCTCCGCCGCTTCACGGGCGTCGACATCGCCGACTTCGGCTGCGCCTTCAACGCCTATCGGCGAAACGTCGTCGAGCCGATGCTGCCCGCGATCGGGAAGCAGAAGTTCACGAAGGCGCTCATCCTCTCCGGCGGCGCATCGGTGGTCGAGGTCGACGTCGGCCACACGGCCCGCTCCGGCAGCTCGCGCTACTCGCCTCTCCGCCTGACACGCCTTGCGCTCCACGTTCTCGCCGGGTTCTGGCCGCAGCCGATCCAGTGGATCGGCGTCGCACTGGGCGTCGTCTGCTCGCTGCTCGCGATCGCGCTCGGAATCTACGGCGTCTGGTACTGGATCGACCGTTCGGACTTCCCGGGCCCGCTGCTCGGCGGCGTCGCGGTCCTCTTCGTGCTGGGCATCCAAGGCTTCATCCTCGCGCTCGTCGGGGAGTACCTAGGCAGAATCCAGCGGGAGGTCGAAGGGCGGCCTCTCTACACGATCTCGGAGGAGCTTTGAGAAAGCGCGTTCTGGTCACCGGTGGCGCCGGGTTCATCTCGTCGAACTTCATCCGCCACCTGCTGGCGAACACCGATCACGAGGTCGTCTCGCTCGACGCGCTCACCTACGCGGGGAACCTGGAGAACCTCGCGGATGTGATCAGCCACGAGCGGCTCTCGTTCGTGCACGGCGACATTCGCGACGTGGATCTCGTGGCCCGCATGGTCTCGGAGGTCGACGTGATCGTGAACGCCGCGGCCGAGTCTCACGTCGAGAAGTCGATCGAGGAGGGCGCGTCTGAGTTCGTGACGACGAACGTGGAGGGGACGCAGATCCTGCTCGACGCGATCCGCCGCACGCCGGTCGAGCGCTTCATTCTCATCTCCTCGAGCGAGGTGTACGGGACGGCGGAGTACGCGCCGATGGACGAGCTGCACCCGCTCAACCCGCGCTCGCCGTACGCAGCCACGAAGGCCGGCGGCGACCGGCTCGCCTACTCGTACTACGTCACCTACGGACTGCCGATCGTGATCGTCCGTCCGTTCAACAATTACGGTCCGCGCCAGCATGCAGAGAAGGTGATCCCGCGGTTCATCACCCAGGCGCTCTCGGGTGAGCCGCTGACGATCCACGGCGACGGGCACGCGAGCCGCGACTGGCTCTACGTCGACGACGACGCCGAGGCGATCGAGGCGATCATCGCGGCGGACATCGACCTCCTCGCAGGCGAGGTCGTGAACGTTGCGACGGGGATCGACATCACGGTGCGCGACGTCGCCGACGCCGTGCTGGCAGTGGTCGACACCGACGTCGAGAAGGTCTTCGTCGACGAGCGGCTCGGCCAGGTCGACCGCCACATCGGCTCGACCGACAAGCTCGAGCGGCTGACGGGCTGGCGCGCGCGGACGAGCTTCGAGCGCGGGCTCGAGCAGACGGTCGCCTGGTACCGCGAGAACGAGGCCTGGTGGAGGGAGAACAGCTGGCGGGCTCCGACCGCGCGGGACAGCGTCTCCTCGTCCTAGGAGCAGGGCCCGCGCAGATCGGGCTCCTGCGCGCTGCGCGCGAGCGCGACCTCTTCGTGATCGCCGTCGATCGCGATCCTTCGGCACCCGGCTTCGCCTACGCGGACAAGCGGGCGCTCGTCTCCACGGAGGACGAGCCGGCGGTCGACCGCCTCGCCCGCGCCGAGAGCGTCGACGGGATCATCTCGCCCGGCGCGGACTGGCCGGTCGGGGTTGCCGCGAGGGTGGCGGCGCGGCTCGGGCTTCCCCATCCGATCGACGAAGCGACCGCAGTACTTGTGACCACCAAGTCGAGACAGCGGGAGCGATTCGCCGCGGCCGGCGTGCCGCAACCGCGCCCGCTCGAGGAACCGGTCGCGCCCTGCGTTGTGAAAGCGCCCGACCGGCAGGGCCAACGGGGCTTGACCTTCGTCCGGACTGAGGAGGAGCTCCCGGCTGCGATCGAGGCGGCGATCGAGGCCTCGCGGAACGGCCTGTACATCGTCGAGGAGTACGTCGACGGCCCGGAGGTGACCGTACAGGCCGTCTCGATCGACGGCGTCTTCCACCCCCTCCTCGTCGCCGACCGCATCACCGCCGACCCGCCTGCGTTCGGCGTCGCGCTGGCGCACGCCTGGCCTTGTGTTACAGGAACACAAAGTCCAATCGAGGCGGCTCGGGCCGCGGCCGAAGCGCTTGGGGTCCGCAACGGGCCGACGTACACCCAGATCCGGGTCGGGGCGGACGGATCCCGCGTGGTTGAGCTGGCTGCGCGCCTCGGCGGCGGCCACGACGCAGAGCTCACCGTGGCCGCGACCGGGGTGAAGCTGAACGACCTTGCGCTCGACTTCGCACTCGGAAACGAGGCTTGTGTTACAGGAACACAAAGTTTCTCTTCCTCCCAACCGGGCGGGGCGTGCGTTCTGTTCCTCGTCGCGCCCGAAGGGGTGCTGCACGCCGTCGAGGGGCGGGAGGCGGCGCACGCCTCCGAGGGTGTCCTGGACGTGCGGATCTACCGCGAGCCGGGCTTCCGGATCGGGCCGCTGCTGCGGGGTGCGGATCGCGCCGGCGCGGTGATCGCGGTCGGCGACAGCCGCGACGACGCGCTCGCCCGCGCTCGGGCGGCCGCCGACGAAATACGCTTCGTCCTCGAATGACCAGGGAAACTCAGCTGGGCTTCCAGCCGCCCTCGATCGGCGAGGAGGAGATCGAGGCTGTCGCCGACGCTCTTCGCTCCGGTTGGCTGACCACAGGCCCGCGTGCGGCGCTGCTCGAGGAGCGGATGGCCGAGTACCTCGAGACCAAGCACGTGCTCGCCGTCGCCTCCGGTACTGCGGCATTGCACCTCGCGCTCGTCGCGCTCGGGATCGGTGAGGGAGACGAGGTGATCACGACTCCGATCACGTGGCCGGCGACTGCGAACGTGATCGTCCATACCGGTGCGACGCCTGTTTTCGTCGACGTCCGCGAGGGAGACCTGAACATCGATCCCGACCTGATCGAGGCGGCGGTCACCGAGCAGACGAAGGCGATCATGCCCGTCCACCTCGCCGGGCAGCCGTGCGACATGGATCCAATTTGGGGGCTCGGAGTCCCGGTGATCGAGGACGCCGCGCACGCGGCCGAGAGCGCGTATCGAGGCCGCAAGCTGGGAGGGCTCTCCGAGGCGACCTGCTTCTCGCTCTACGCCACCAAGAACATCGCGGCCGGCGAAGGCGGCCTCGTGTCCACAAACAGGGACGACGTCGCCGACGCGATCCGGAATCTCCGGCTGATGCGCCGCGGTGACGGGTCGCGCTACGACATCACCGTTCCCGGCTACAAGGCGAACCTCTCCGACGTCCTCGCTGCGATCGCCCTCGTCCAGCTCGACAAGTTGCCCGAGCACACGGCCGCGAGGGAGCGGCAGTTCGCGCTCTACGACGAAGGGCTCGCCGGCCTCGACGGAATCGAGCCGCTTGCCCGCGACCCGCGCGACACGCATGCGCTGCACCTGTACGTCGTCCGCGTGGATGCCGGTCGTTTCGGCCTGACCCGCGACGAGCTGCAGCGCGCGCTCACCGCCGAGCGCATCTCGACCTCGATCCACTTCCTGCCGGTGCACCGCCTGAGCTGGTACCGCGAGCGCTACCCGAGCCAGCCGTCACTTCCGGTCGCGGAGCGCGCGGGCGACGAGATCCTGTCGCTGCCGCTGTCACCCGCTCACTCCGACGACGACATCACGGATGTGATCGAGGCGCTCGGGCGGATCCGCGACCGCAGCGCATGAAACGCGGAGTCCGCGTCCTCGCGACGCTCGCGCTCACGGGTCTCGCGATCGCCTATCTCGTCTGGAAGATCGACATCCGCCAGACCGTCGACGTTATCGCCGAGGCGAGCCCGTGGTGGTTCCTGCTCGCGGTCGCGATCATGACGCTCACCGTTCTGCCGATGGCCGAGCGCTGGCGCCGTCTGCTCAGGTCGCAGGGCATCCACGAGCGGTTGCCGTGGCTGACCCGGGCGTACTTCGTCTCCTACACGGCCGGCCAGATCCTGCCGACCTCGATCGGCGGCGACGCGGTCCGGATCCTCGAGACCTCCCGTCGCCACCGCGAGCGGCTCGGTGCGATCACGGCCATCGTCCTGCTCGAGCGCGCGCTCGGCGGTGCGGCGACGGTACTCCTCGGCGCCGTCGGCTTCCTGCTCGCGATCGGTCGCTACGACGTCGGCGCCTACCTCTGGATCGAGGGCGCCTTCGTGCTGCTGACCTTCCTGCTCGCCTTCCTGATGTTCTCGCGCTCCGCGCGACCGATCCTGCGAGCAACCGCCCCGCTGTTGCGGCGGCTGAGGCTCGAGCGGCCGATGCGCGCGGTCTACGACGGCATCCACGCCTTCCGCGATCGCACGGGCCTGCTCGTCGGAATGTTCCTGTTCACAGTCGCGATCCAGTCAGTGCGGGTGCTCGCGATCTGGGCGACGGCGCGGGCAGTTGGGATCGACCTCTCGCCGCGGATCTACTACGTGATGGGCCCGCTCTTCTTCCTCGTCCTGCTCGTGCCGTTCACGCTGAACGGATTCGCGGTCCGCGAGGCGTTCTTCGTCAGCTTTCTCGGCAATGTCGGCGTCGGCGCCGACCAGGCGTTCGCCGCCGGGTTCCTCTTCTTCCTGGTCACGGTCGCGATGGCCCTGCCGGGCGGCGCGATCCTGCTCTGGGAGGGGCTGCATGGGAGGCCGAGCGTGACCAATGCCTGACGCGAGCGTCGTCGTCGTCACCTACAACGCGCTGCCCTGGATCGAGCAGAGCATCGAGAGCGTACGCGGCGAGGAGGTCGTGGTCGTCGACAACGGCTCGACGGACGGCACGGTCGACGTGGTGCGCGAGCTCTTCCCGCAGGCGCTTCTGGTCGAGCGCGAGAACCTGGGTCTGGCCTCGGGCTGGAACGCGGGCATGGCTATCGTCACCGGCCGCTACTTCTTGCTCCTGAACGCCGACGCGTGGATGACCGACGGCGCGCTCGCGCGCCTCGTGGCGTTCGCCGACGCCCACCCTGAGGCTGCGGTCGTCGGCCCCAAGCTCCTGAACACGGACGGGACGCTGCAGCGCTCGGTGCGCGGCTTCCCGACGCTCTGGCGGCTCGCGACCGAGTACTTCTTCCTCCGCAAGCTCGCGCCGCG
>JAXIPI010000245.1:0-6219 GCA_045403015.1 Gaiellaceae bacterium
CGCCACGGCGGGACGCGGCGGCATTCCACGCGCTCCGCGGCGTCCTGCGTGCACGACGTCCCGACGTCCTTCACACCCATACGGCGAAGGCCGGCGCGACGGGGCGGCTCGCGGCGCTCTTTGCAGGCCGGTCGCGTCCGCGGGCGATCGTCCACACCTACCACGGCCACGTCCTCAGCGGCTATTTCAGTCCTTCGCGAGAGCGCATCTTCCGGCTCGTCGAACGGCTGCTCGGACGAATGACTGGTGCTCTCATCGCGGTGAGCGACGAAGTGCGGGACGACCTTGTCCGCTTCAGGGTCGCGCCCGCCGAGCGTATCGCCGTCGTACCGTACGGCTTCGACCTTCCTGCGCGGAACGACGCCGACGAAGTGGCTCGCGTCCGGACGCGAGCGGACCTCGGCATCGGCGATGACACGTTCGTGGTCGGGTGGGCTGGCCGGCTGACGGCGATCAAGCGACCGCTCGATCTCGTCCGCACGCTCTCAGCGTTGCTCGATCAGGGCGTGGATGCGCAGCTCGTGATCGTCGGAGACGGCGAGGAGCGGTACGCGGTCGAGGCTCTCGCGGCGCAGCTGGGGGTCGCCGAACGCTGTCGGCTCGTCGGCTTCCAGCAGGGGATGCGAGCCTGGTACGCCAGCTTTGACGCGACGCTCCTCACCTCCGCGAACGAGGGCACCCCCGTGGTCGCGATCGAGTCGCTCGCCGCCGCGTGCCCGGTCGTAGGGACACGCGCCGGCGGCACGGCGACTGTCGTACTCGACGGCGAAAGCGGATTCCTGGAGTCGATCGGAGACACACAGGCGCTCGCAGGCCGGTTGGCCGAGCTCGCCCGCGACGGCGACCGGCGTCTCGCGCTCGGTCGTCGCGGCGCCGAGGATGTCCGTCAGCGCTTCGCGACTGAACGTATGGCGGCCGAAATCGATGCCCTCTACCGCGGGGTGCTGGAGCGATGAAGGTCGTCCACATCCACAAGATCACCGGCGTCAGCGGCTCCGAGAACCACCTGCTCGCGCTGTTGCCGGCTCTGCGGTCGGCCGGGATCGACGCCCGTTTCCTCGGCCTCGACGTAGCGGGTAGCGACGCGCAGCGGTTCTATGACCGGCTCGACAAGCTCGACATCCCCTATCGCCAAGTGCGCTGCGGCACTGACATCAGCCCGCGCATGGCCCGCGATGTGATCGGCGCGGTCCGAGCAGAGCGACCCGAGCTGCTCCATACGCATCTTGTGCACGGCGACATCTACGGCGCCATCGCGGCCTGTGCGCTGCGGGTCCCGTACCTCTCCACCCGCCACAACGATGATCGATACCTCCTCGGACCGTTCCGCTACATCGACCGCGCTTTCGCGCGTGGCGCCCGACGGTTGATCGCGATCTCGGACGCCGTGAAGCTCTTTCTCGAAGGGGCGGGCCACGCACCAGAGAAGCTCGTCACGATTCGGTACGGACTCGACGAGCTCCCGTCCGCGCGCGCCGAAGTGACTCCAGAGGACGAGGGGATTCCCGCCGACGCGCCCCTCGCGATCGCCGTCGGCAGGCTGATCGCGCAGAAGGACCATGCGACGCTCGCTCGCGCCTTCGCCCGTGTGCACGCCGAGTTACCGGACGCGCGGCTCGCGATTCTCGGCAGCGGGCCGCTGGAGAGTGAGACGCGAGAACTCGTCCGGGAGCTTGGCCTGAAAGACGCCGTCTTCCTCCCGGGCCGCACGAACATCCGCGACTGGCTCGAGCGCGGCGACGTCTTCGTCCATACATCCCGCTGGGAGGGGTTCGGGATCGTGCTGCTCGAGGCCATGCTCGCGTCGCTGCCAGTCGTGGCGACGCGCGTGAGCGCAGTGCCGGAGGTCGTGGTGGACGGCGAGACGGGAATCCTCGTCGCCGAAGGAGACGTCGACGGCATCGCGCGGGCGGTCCGGGAGCTCCTCGAGGATCCGGCTCGGGCCACCCGGCTTGGTGCTGCCGGCCGGGACCGGGCACACAGCGAGTTCTCGGTCGCACGGATGGCCGACCAAACCGTGGAGGTCTATCGCACGGCGCTACTCGGCGGCCGCCGCCGGCGGACGTAGTAGCTGCCGAGCCACGACCGCCCGCTCCTCGCGATCGAACCCGAAGCGCCAGACGGCGAGGCCACACACAAGCGCCCAGAGGCACCCCACAGGTAATAGCTCGAGGCGCGTATCCAGATCGCCGATGTGGCCCACGCCGAGGAGCACGACGACACCCGCCGCGAGAGCAGGCGGAACCGGGCGAAGCATCGCGCGGGCGAGGTCGATCGCGCGAGCCCCCGCAGCCGGTGCTGCGAGCGCCGGAACGATGTACAGCAGTAATGCGACGTCGACGACCAAGGTCGCGAGTGCGACGCCCCAGATGCCGACAGTCAACGCGAGCACGACGGAGAGGACAACGTTCGCAGCCGCGGCGGCGACGAGGATTCTGGCGACCTCTTGTTGTCTTGCGCGGGCGATCAGGAACTGCGTCAGGAGGTAGATCGGCTGGTGCACGAGCGCGACGAGCGCGAGCAGGGCCATCACCGCCGCGCTTTCACCGTACCCCGCGCCGACCCAGGCCTCGATCAGCTGCCCAGGGAGAAAGAGCAGAGGTAGCGCGAGCAGGAGCGTGGCCGCCGTCACACCGCGGAGCCCGGTCAGCAGTAGCCGGCGCTGACGATCGATCTCACGTGAGCCTTCGTACTCGGAGAGGGCCGGATAGAGCAGCCTCGTGCCGACGCTCCCAAGCCCGTAGGCGAAGCTGAACAGCTTTGCCGGGATCGCGTAGAGGGCGGCCGCCTCGGCACCGAGGACGATCCCGACCACAACGACGTCGGTTGAGAAGACCACCGTGTTGGCGAGGTGGACGAGGAAGTTGCTCCAGCTGAACGACGCCAGCGCGCGGATCCGCGCCCGCGTCACATGGAGCCGGCTGAGCTGGAGCCCGGGCAGCTCGGAGCGAAGCCACGCAAGAGGAAGCACGAGCCTGAGTAGGGTCGTCGCCAGGGTCAATGCGCCCAGCACGATCAAGCCGCCGCCCCTCGGGATCAGAAGCGCGACGAGAACGGCGTAGAGCGCAGTCGAGAGAAAGTTCGCCAGGTTCTGAAGGTCGAAGCGCTGCTGACCGAGGAGCAGGTTGTTGAAGAGGCCAAGAGGGAAGCGAAACGCGATCCCGAGCACGACGAGGAAGGTCGAGATTCTTGCGGGCCACACGAGGTCAGCGGGCGTGGTCACGAGCTCGGGGACGAGCCACGCGATCGCAAGCCCGACGGGCAGCGTGGCCGCTCCGATCACGCCGTAGAGCGCGAGGCCCACGGAGGCGAGCGCGTTCGTGTCCTCGAGCGATCGACGGCCACGGGCCTCCGCCGCGAAGCGGACGATCGAGGGGCCTACGCCGAAGTCGAGCACCATGAGGAAGACGGTGATCGACCCGATGAAGGACCAGATGCCGAATGCCTCTGTTCCGACCTGGTGCAGGACGATCGGCGTGACGACGAGGCCGGAGACGATCGCGGCCGCGTAGGTCGCGTAGATCCCTAGGGCATTGCGCCGGAAGAGCCGCATCAGCTCCCGGCGACGCTCATGCGCGCAGCCGTGCGACGAAGACCATGTCGCGCGCGAGCAGTCGCGGGTGGAGCCGTCTGAAGCGGCCGCCGACGAAGGAGAGCTCCGGCGGCGCGAACCCGGCGAGGAGCGCTTGGAGCGCGGCCGGGGAGTACATGTGGAGGTGGGTCGGGTCGTCCTCCGGTGGCCTCCCCGAGAGGAAAAGCAGCCGACTCTGGAGCCGGAACGCGTTCGGGACGGAGCCGGCAAATGTGCCCGCCGGCCGCAACACGCGGCGCACTTCGGCGACGACCTCTTCGGGCGCGCGCACGTGCTCGAGCACCTCGCCGGCCACCACGACGTCGAACGAACGGTCGTCGAATGGCAGTCGCTCCTCGACGTTTCCGTGCACCGGCTTGATGCCGCGTTGGGCCGCTTGACGCAGCGCCGCCAGGTCGACATCGAGCCCGACGACCTCGTTGCCGGAGACGTAGTGCTGGCTCACGGCACCCGACCGGCAGCCGAGGTCGAGTACGCGGCGCCCGGGCCCGCCGACCGCCGCGACCAGGAGCGGCACCCGCTCCGGCACGAAGACGAACTCGCCGCCTGCGCGGCGCTCGCGATGATGGGTCTCATACCGGCGTCGGATCCGTTCCCGTTCGGACATGCCCTGCCGAATGAACCCTAGAGCGCCCGGCGGCCGAGAGCTACCCGCGCAGCTTCTGGAACGCCGCGAACGCGGGCTTCTTGGCGCCCGTCGCGGTGAGCAGGCCGGACTGCCAGCCCTGGTTGACCCCCGTCCGCTCGTCGCGAAGCAGGAACCAGATGAACATGTCGACGCGAGGGTTCTTCTTCGCGATTCCGTACGCCTGCGTCAAGTACCTCGCCTGGTTGGCGAATGAGACACCGAAGATCTTGTCCGGCGGATTGGTCTGGTAGCCGTACTCGGTGATCCAGATCCGCTTGTTGCCGTAGAGCCGCGTCACCTCTTTGGTGAGCAGGCTGAAGTTGCCGAGGGTGATCGCAGTCGCCGCGTTGCCGTGAATCCCCGGTGGCGGCGGCGTGCTCGGCGTCTCGCGTGGAGCACCGTAGTACGGATGATGGGCGTAGGCGTCAAAGCCTTTCGCGCCGGCCTTCTTCATTGCGCGCAGGAACGGCAGCGGCGACAGAGCCGGCCTGCTCGAGTTCGGGTTGTTGTTCCCCCGAGGGCCGGTGACGCCGCAGGCGACCTTCGACGCGCCGACCGTGGTCTTCCGAACGCCCTTCACGACCGCGTTGCAGATCTTCGCGTAATCGATCGCGCTCTGGATCACGGCTTTGCCGTTCACCTTGCGGAACTGGGGCCGCAGAAAAGCCGGGTTGTTCGGCTCGTTCCAGGCGAGCCAGAGGCGCACCGGCGGGATGACACGGTCGTCGGGACCCACGAACGACCCGTTGTAGCGGCGAGCCGCGGCGGTGGCGAAGCGTTCGAGATCGAGTGCGCTCCGCGGAGCGACGTTGACGCCGGCGGCTCCGTTCGCCCAGGGCGGCGTCCCAATGATCGAGAACATGACCTTGATCCCGTTCTGCTGCGCGTACTGCACCGTGCGGTCGTAGACGGCCCACTGGTACGCGGGATCGTTCGGGTTCATCGGATTCACCGGCCGCCGCTTGGCGACGCCGTTCGGGCCGCCCCAGACGAGGTTGACCCGGATCACCTGCGTCCGCAGCTGCTTCAGCACCGGAAAGACCTGATCGGGGTTCCCGTAGTTGAACTGCGTGTCGTCGAACAACCCGACCTGGATGTAGCGCGATGCGCTCGCGGTGGACGTGCAGAGTGAGGCGATTACAACAGCGGCCGCAGCCGCTGACCACAAGCGGCTAGACAACGATTGATTCCGCCGCCCGCGCCGAGTGGAGCCGATGGAGCCCCTCGTCCAGCGAGACCTCGGGCTCCCAGCCGAGCAGCTGGCGCGCGCGGGTGATGTCGGGCTCCCGCTGTTTCGGGTCGTCGGTCGGCAGCGCCTCGTGGACGATCTCGCTGGTGCTGCCCCAGACCTCGATCACCTTCTCAGCCAGCTGGAGGAGTGTGAATTCCTGCGGGTTGCCGATGTTGACCGGCATGTGCTCGCCGCTCTCGGCCAGCAGGATCAGCCCGCGAATGAGGTCGTCGACGTAGCAGAAGCTCCGTGTCTGCGACCCGTCCCCGAAGACGGTCAGCGGCTTCTGCTCCATCGCCTGGCGGATGAAGGTCGGGATTGCGCGACCGTCGTGGGGGCGCATCCGCGGCCCGTAGGTGTTGAAGATCCTGACGATCGTGGTGTCCACGCCCTGCTGGCGGTGGTACGCCATCGTCAGCGCCTCCGCGTACCGCTTCGCCTCGTCGTACACACCGCGCGGGCCAATCGGGTTCACGTGGCCCCAGTAGGTCTCGGGCTGCGGGTGCACCTGCGGGTCGCCGTACACCTCGCTGGTCGACGCGAGCAGAAAGCGGGCGCGCTTGAACTTCGCGAGACCGAGCGCGTTGTGCGTCCCGTAAGAGCCGACCTTCAGCGTCTGCAGCGGCAGCCGCAGGTAGTCGATCGGGCTCGCCGGGCTCGCCAGGTGGTAGACGAAGTCCACCGGCTCCTCGATCCGGATCTCGTGCGTCAGGTCGCGCGGGACGAAGACAAACTCGTCGCTGCGGTTGTGCTCGATGTTCGCCAGGG
>JAXIPI010000228.1:0-7777 GCA_045403015.1 Gaiellaceae bacterium
CGCGCGGAGGTGCTGACGCAGCTGGCGCGGGTGGAGGGACTGCGCGACCGCTTCGAGGAGGGGCACACGCTGCTCGACGAGATCGACGAGCAGGACGCGCGTGTCCGGATCCGCGTCGACCTCGAACGCGGCCGGCTCCGTCGCTCGACAGGCGACAAGGCCTCCGCGCTGCCGCTCTTCGAGTCCGCGTTCGCAAGGGCGCTCGACGCGGGGGAGGACTGGCTCGCAGGCGATGCCGCGCACATGTGCGCGCTGGCCGCGCCCGATAAGGACGGCTTCATCGCTTGGACGAACCGTGGGATCGAGCTCGCCGAGTCCTCCGACGCTGCCGGGTACTGGCTCGGCCCGCTGTTGAACAACCTCGGCTGGGAGTACTTCGACGCGGGGGAGCACGAGCAGGCGCTCGACGTGTTCGAACGCGCGCTCGAGGTGCGGTTGCGCGATCCCGAGAACACCGCCGCGATCGAGCACGCGCGCGAGGCGGTGGCCGAGGCGCGAGGTGCGCTCGGCCGCTAGGGCGACGACCGCAATGGCCAGAGTGACCCGAGCTCCAACCCGGCGCCTCCGGGACACGAGCGGATCCTGAGACTCGCGGCTGTCGGTTTCGCCCACTCCGAGGTGCGAACGACGAGGCGAACGCCGATCGAGGCGACGGGGGTGAGACCAGGCACGCACGTATGGCCCACGATCACCGTTGCGAATGCTCGCCGGCCCGGAGTCAACGTGACGCGATCACGTGCGGATTGCGCGTGTGCGTCGTCGCGTGCCTGTGCCACTGAGATCGGTCCGACCGCGCCCGGACTGATCCGCGTAGTGAGAAGTGCGCCCACGGTGCACGGCGCGTCACCACGATTGCGAACGCTCAGGTAGGCCACGCTCTGCGCCGAGTTCAGCGGCCGCTGCTCGAGGGAGACCGTGAGGTCGGCTGGATCGCAGAAGGCCGGTACCGCAGCCGCCGCGGCCACTGGCACGTCTTCGTCCGACTGCCTGACCACGACGACTGCGGCGACGATCGCGACCACCGCCAGTGCAGCCGCCGCCGCGACACGCCTCATGCCAGGAGCTTCTCGAACCTCTCGGCATCGTCGAACGGCCCGATCACGGCGAGGTACGGACCCTCGTCGATGATGTCCTGCGCGACGCGCTGAATGTCCTCGGCGGTGACGGCATCGAGCGCGTCGAGCACGTCTTTCGGCTCCGCGGCTTGTCCTTCCAGCACCTCGCGCCGCAGACCGAACATGATCGTTCCGTGCGGGCTCTCGAGCTGGAGCACGAAGCGGCCCTTGGCGAAGTTGCGCGCCTTCTCGAGCTCGTCGGCGGGCACCGCCTCTTCCGCGAGCAACCGGAACTGCTCGACGATCGTCGTCACGGCTTCGTCGATCCGGTTGATGTCGACACCGGACTGCGCGTAGAGCGAGCCGGCGTCGGTGTAGGAGTGGTTGGTGCCGAAGACGTAGTACGCGAGGCCGCGGCGCTCGCGCACCTCGGTGAAGAGGCGCGACGACATACCGCCGCCGAGCACGGTTGCAAGCAGCTGCAGGACGTACCGGTCCGGGTCGATGAGTGGACGGCTGCGGACGCCGAGGACGAGGTGCGCCTGGTCGGACTGCTTCGTGTGCACCTTCACTCGCCCGGCGCCGTTCGGGCGAACCGGCTCGGGCGACCCTGTCGCCTGCGGCTCCATGTCGCCGAGGAGCGCTTCGAGTCGTTCCTGCAGGCCGTCGCCGAGCTGCCCGCCGATGCCGAAGACCATCCGGTTCGGCCGGTACCACTTGCCGGTGTAGTCGATGAACGTCTCCCGCGTGGCGCCTCGAACGGTTTCCTTGCGGCCGATGATGTCCCAGCCGAGCGGCTGGTCGCCGTAGAGGAGCGACTCGTAGACACCACCGATGAAGTCGCGCGGCGTGTCGAAGTACATGTTCATCTCCTCGACGATCACGCCCTTCTCGCGCTCGATCTCGTCCGGGTCGAAGCGGGAGTTGCGCAGCATGTCCACGAGGACGTCGAGCGCCGTGTCGCGCGTCTCACCGGCGCAGCGGACGTAGTAGCCGGTGTACTCCTTGCCGGTGAAGGCGTTGAACTCGCCGCCGATGGAGTCGATCTCGCCGGCGATGTCACGTGCGGTCGGCCGCCGCTCGGTCCCCTTGAAAAACATGTGCTCGGCGAAGTGGGCGATGCCGTTCGTCTCCGGTGTCTCGTAGCGCGAGCCGGCCGCCAGCATCACGACGCACGACACGGACTGGGCGTGTGACATCGGCGCGGTCAGGACCCGCAGGCCGTTCTGGAGCTCAAAGCGCTCGAAGACCCCCATGCCCGGCCATGGTATAGAGGGCGGTGTGGCAGGAGACCTGACGAGGAAGGCGATCGCCGTACAGCCCGAATGGCTGTCGCAGGTGCCGACCGGGCGGCGGCTTCCAGTGGGCCGCATCGCGGTCGTCGGCTGCGGGACGTCGTTCCACGCCGCACA
The DNA here is from genome assembly GCA_045403015.1 of Gaiellaceae bacterium. GTDB lineage: Bacteria > Actinomycetota > Thermoleophilia > Gaiellales > Gaiellaceae > Gaiellasilicea. Next base: position 2,468 of record JAXIPI010000228.1, read on the forward strand.
GACGTCGGGCAACGGCTACGACGCGCTCGAGTTCGTGCTCCACCCGCCCGAGGCCGACGTGCTGGTCCTCGTCAGCCACGAGGGGACGACGCCCCTGACGATCGAGGCTGCCGAAGCGTTCGCAGGCCCGAAGTGGCTCGTGACCGCAAAGGCCGAGAGCCGTCTCGCAGCTCTCTGTGACGAGGTCGTCGTCGCGACCCCCGTCGTCGAGGAGAGCTACTGCCACACCGCGAGCTACACCGCCGCGGTCGCAACGCTCGCCGCGCTTCGGGGCGAGGACGTTTCCTGGCTGCCGGCCGCTGTCGCGGACGAGCTCGCCGGCGAGCGGCTGCCGGTCTCCGGACACGACCGCTGGCTGTTCGTCGGCGCTGGTCGCGACTGGCCCACTGCCCAGGAAGCAGCGCTGAAGCTGCGTGAGGGTGTGTACCTCGCGGCGGAGGCGTACCAGTTGGAGGAGCTCCTGCACGGGCACCTCGCGGCGGTCGACGAGAGCGTTCGCTGCTTCGTGCTCGAAGGAGAAGGACGCGCGGTCGCGCGAGCCGCCGAGACCGTTGGCGCGCTGCGGGAGCTCGGCTGCGACGCGACGTTGGTGCCGACGCGGCACCCGGTGGTCGACATCGTTCGCTTTCAGCTGCTGACGCTCGATCTCGCAGAGGCGCGGGGCACCGATCCGGATTTGATCCGCTGGGACGACCCGCGCTGGAAGCGGGCGCGCGACGCCTACGCCTGAGGCCGGTCCTCGAGCCTGTAGACGAAGCGGAGCGCCTGCCAGCGCTCGTCGATCGCGCAGCTCTTGTTGTCGACGAGCCCGGCGGCGAGTCCCGTCTGCTGGACGACGTCGAATGTCAGGTCGTTCTCGATCCCGGCAGCCTTCTTCGGCCAGGCGATCCACAGACCGTCGGCTGGATCGAGGGTCGCTTTCAGCGCGTCGAAGCGCCGCTCGAGCTCAGCCCGGCTCGTTGTGAAGTAGACCACCACCCCTGTGCCGGGCTTCGCACCGAGCTTCTGCGAGAGCGGTGTGCCGGAGTAGTCCTTGTGCGCACTCACGCTGGATAGGAGCCGAAGACGGTGAACCGCTGGGACTGGCGGCGAACCTCGGCGAGCGCCTCGGCCACATCCTGGTCGTGGGGATGGCCGGCGACGACGGCGTCGAAGCGATAGCGCCACGGCGTCTGCGGAATCGGCCGGGACGTGAGCTGGACGAGGTCGAGCGCGTGCCGGGCGAAGGGCTCGATCGCGCGGTGGAGCGCACCCGGCTGGTGATCGGTCTGGAACGAGAAAGCGATACGCCAGTTCGGCCCGCCTCCCAGCTCGGTGCGGTTCGAGATTGCGACGAAGCGGGTGTAAGCGTCCGGGTGGTCGCCCACGTCGGTGGCGAGCACGACCAGCCCGTTCAGCGCTGCCGCTCGCTCGCTGGCGATCGCGACTTCGGTCGGATCGCGGTCGTGGGCGACCTGCGCCGCCGCATCGGCAGTTGTCCCGGCAACGATCGCGGTCGCCTGCGGGAGCGATCCGAGCAGCTTCCGGCACTGATCGAGCGCTGCAGGGTGGGAGCGGACGACGCGGATCTCCTGGAGCGGGATCTCCGCAACGCCGACGAGGAAGTGCCGGATGGGGAGGATCGTCTGCGCGTTGATCGAGACGGGCGAGTCGACGAGCAGGTCGTGCGTCTCGGTCACAGGGCCCGAGACGGAGCTCTCGATCGGCAGCACACCGGAGTCGACGGCACCGAAGGCGACAGCCTCGACCACGTCCGCGAAAGACGGCAGGGCCTGTGCGTCGGCATCCGGATGGAGCAACGCGCACGCGGCGGCACTGTGTGCTCCCTCGCGGCCCGGGTACGCGACCTTCACCGCGCGCGCCACGCCTTGAGCAGCTCGGCCTCGCGCTGCGGCGTCAAACCGACGCCCTCGACGGCCTCCGCGGTGGCGGCTCCTGCGATCGTTTCCTCGACCGGCCGAAAGCGCAGGCCTGCGGCAACGGCTCGCGTGACATCGACCTCGTGCAGCCCCTTCAAACCCGGGTCGGCGAGCCAGAGCGGCAGCTCCATCCACTGTCCGACCTCGTGCTCCTGCAGGAAGTCGTCCGAGACCCACGTGGCCTCTGCTCCGGCCAGCAGCTCGCCCCATGCGACGCCCTCGTTCGTCGCGTTGAACGTGCCCGAGAGGTCGCGCTCGACCGCATCGAGGATCCAGCTCGCGAGATCGCGAACGTCCACGAATTGCGCGTGCCGATCCTGCGGCCCGGGCGCAAGGATCTCGCCCCCGCGCTCGAGTCGTCGTGCCCAGTACGTGAAGCGGCCGGTCGGGTCGCGCGGCCCCACGATCAGCCCCGGCCGGACGATCAACGCGCGCTCGGCGAATACCCGCTCGACCTCCGCTTCGCAAAGGGCCTTCAGCGGCCCGTAATTGGAGTAATCGGACGTGAGCTCGTCGACCGGAAGCCCGTTCAGCTCCGCGACCGGGCTCCCCTCGGTCGGGCCGGTCGAGAAGTCGGTGTAGGCCGAGACGCTCGAGACGAAGACGTAGCGTCTGCTCTCACGCAGCAGTTCGGCGGCTGAGCGGACATCTGCCGGCACATAACCGGACGTGTCGATCACCGCGTCCCACGTGCGGCCCTCGAGCGCCGAGAGGTCGCGCTTGCGGTCTCCGCGCAGCTGCTCAGCCTCCGGAAACAGCCCGGGGTCCGTCTTGCCGCGGTTGAAGAGGGTCAGCTCGTGCCCGCGTGCCAGCCCGACCTCGGCGAGCGCGCGCCCGAGGAACTTCGTCCCACCGAGGATCAGGATCCTCAATGGAACCTCTGCACGGCTCGCCAGACAGCCTCGGCCCCGAATTCGACCGCGTCCGCCGGGATCCGCTCGTCGGCGGCGTGAATGAGCTTGGCGAAGTCGAAGCCCTCCGGCAGGCGCATCGGCAGGAAGCCGTAGGTCTGCACGCCCGCCTGGGAGAAGAAGCGGCCGTCGGTGACCCCGATCTGGAGCAACGGAATCGGGATTCCTTCCGGATCGAGCTCGCGGATCACCTCCGCGAGCGTGTCGAACAGGCCGAGATCGGGTGCCGCCGCGCCGGGATCGTGCCGGACGACCTCGACCTCGATGTCGTCGCCGGCGAGGTCGTGGAGCTCCGCGATCAGCTGCTCGGGCGAGAAGCCCGGCAGCGCGCGGCCGTCCAGCTCGAGCTCGATCTCGCTCGGAACGACGTTGATCTTCGCCCCGCCGCGCACGATCGTCGCGTTGACGGTATTGCGCAGCATCGGCTCGAACTGCGCCGCATTCGCACCGAGCAGGCGCAGCGCGCTGTCGGTCAGGCGTGGCTTCAGCAGCGACCGCATGATCGCGGCCTGGTGCCGTGGCAGCTCAGCGGCGATCCTCTCGACCGTCTCGCGTACGACAGGGGTCACGTGCACGGGCAGTCGCTTGCGATCGAGGTCGGTGAGGAAACGGCCGAGCCGGGCGACGGTGCCGCGGCGGTGGACCATGGCGCCGTGACCACCAGGCCCGCGAATCGTCGCCTTCAGCCAGCAGATCTGCTTCTCGGCCACCTGGATCGGATAGAAGCGCTTCCCACCCGTGTGCAGGGTGAAGCCGCCGAACTCGCCGAGTCCGTAGCGCATGCCCTCGAACAACTCCGGGTGTTCCTCGACGAGATAGCGCGCGCCGAGGTTGCCGCCGTTCTCCTCGTCGCAGAGGACGACGAGCACGACGTCGCCGGGGAGCTTGGCGCCCTCCCGCTTCGCGCGCGCGAAGGCGCTGACGAGCATCGCCACGCCGGCCTTCATGTCGAGCGCGCCGCGGCCCCAGATGTACCCGTCCTCGAGCCGGGCGTCGAAGGGCGGGTGCGTCCAGTTCTGACCGGTTGTCGTCACGACGTCGACATGCCCCTGGAGCAAGAGCGGTGGCGCAGCCCCGCCCGCGATGCGGCTGACGAGGTTCGGGCGGCCGGGCTCCTTCTCGTAGAGCTGCGTCTCGCAGCCCGCGTCCTCGAGCTGCGCGCGCAGGAATTCGATGCAGGGCGCCTCGTTGCCGGGCGGGTTCGTCGTGTCGAACCGGATCAGCTCCTGGAGGAGCTCCGTGGCACTCAGCACAGCTCGTCGAGCGCGGTCAGCAGCCGGTCGACCTCGTCCTCGGTGTTGTAGTGGACGATGCCGGCGCGCACGGCGCCCGTTCCCTCCAGTTCGAGCAGCTTCATGATCTCGACGGCGTAGTAGTCGCCGTGCCACACCGCGATCTCCCTCGCCGCGAGCTCGTGAGCGACGTCCTCGGACGTGCGGCCCGGGAGATTGAACGCGAACGTCGGCACGCGTCCCTCCATCGTCCGCAGCCCGTAGAGCTCGACCGCCGACGGGAGCCCGTCGAGGAACCGCGCGCCGAGCTGCCGCTCGCGCGCCTCGATCGCCTCCCAGCCGAGAGAGTCGATGTACTCGACCGCAGCGACGAAGCCCGCAAGGAGCTCGTGCTGCAGCGTGCCGTGCTCGTAACGACGGCCGACGGGCAGATTCGGCGCGGGGCGCGCCTTGTACGGGCGCAGGCCCTCGAGCAGCTCACGCTTGCCGAACGCCATCCCCATGTGCGGGCCGAAGAACTTGTACGGCGAGCAGAGGAGCACGTCGACATCCCAGCCGGCGATGTCGATCGGGCCGTGTGGCCCGTAGTGGACGGCATCGGCCCAGGCGAGTGCGCCTGCGCCGTGGGCGAGCTCGACGACTCGTGCCACGTCGGGCGTCGTCCCGACGGCGTTCGAGGCGATCGGGAACGCGACGACCTTCGTGCGCTCGGAGAGCTGCGCCTCGAGATCGTCCAGGTCGAGCGAGAGGTCCTCGTGCACGCCGGCGAAGCGGACGACGACGCCGAGGTCCTGGGCGAGCTCCAGCCACGGCGCGACGTTCGCGTCGTGATCGAGCCGGGTGCACACGATCTCGTCCCCGCGCTCGAGCGTCCGGCCCAATGCACGCGTGAGCAGGAAGTTGAGCGAGGTCATGCTCTGGCCGAACGCGACCTCGTCGGGGTGGCAGGAGAGGAAGCGGCCGGCAGTGAGGTGCGCGCGCTCGACCAGCTCGACTGTTCGCGCGCTCGTGTCGTAGGGCGCGCCCACGTTCGCGTTGTCCTCGCGCAGGTACCGCGCGATCGCGTCGATCACCTCGTCGGGGCACTGCGTGCCGCCGGGGCCGTCGAAGAACGCGAGCCGACGGTCGAGCGCGGTGTAGCGGGCGCGGACCGCCTCGACGTCGAGCATCGTTGTGCTCAAAGGAGCTCCTCTCCGTTCACAGTCCAGTGATAGCGCGGCCTCGCGGTCAGGGACGCTCCAACGAAGC
>JAXIPI010000466.1:0-1910 GCA_045403015.1 Gaiellaceae bacterium
GACTTCTCCGGGCTGACCGGGCCGAGTTGCAACGATTCTCCGTTGCGCACCACGATCAGGCGCAGCGGCTTCCCTTCCGACGCCTGGATCGTCGGACGGATCGAGTCGCCGGTCACGCGCTTGCCGTTGATCGTGACGATCCGATCGCCCTCCTGCAGACCCACCTCCTCAGCCGGGGTGTCCGGAAGGACCCTGTTGATCGTTGCGGTGAGCCTGTTGTCGTTCGTCACCCGCGGCTCGAAGCCGAGGCGGTAGCTCGAGCTCAACGCCATGAAGAGCGCGGCGAAGATCACGATCGCGAAGATGAGGTTCGCGCCCGGCCCGGCAAAGATCACTGCGACCCGCTTCCAGGTCTTCGCGCGCCAGTAGGCGTCCGGTGCCAGGGCATCCTCGATCTCGTTAAGGCCGCGCTCCGCCGCCTTCGTTGCCGCGGGCGACAGCTCGGCCTCCGCGACGGCCTCGGAAAGGACCCTGACAGCCTCCTGCGCCCCCGTGTAGTCGCTTTCGTCGAGCCGGGCGCGCAGTGCGTCGACCGGTCGGCGCAGCGTCGGCCGCTCCTCGACGGCGCGTCCGAAGTGCATGTCCAGGTCGCCCGCCGCGGGGCGGTGCATGCCGGGGATCTTGACGTAGCCGCCGAGCGGGACCGCGCCGATGCCGTACTCGATCCCATTTCGCTTCGCCTTCGCGATCGCCGGTGGGAAGCCGAGATAGAACTTGCGCGGGTTCATCCCGACCGCCCGTGCGACGAAGAAGTGCCCGGCCTCGTGGATCAGAATCAGGAAACCAAGCCCGACGATGCCGACGAAGATGTTCATGCGACGGGCACACCGCGCCCTGCCAGCCGGCGTGCGCCGGCATCGACCTCCACGAGCTCGGCCAGATCCCGCACGGGGCTTCCGTCCGCGGCCGCCAACGCGTCCTCGACGACCTCTGCGATACCGAGGAACGGCAGCTTCCCATCGAGGAATGCACCCACCGCGACCTCGTTTGCAGCGTTGAAAACACACGGGTAGGTGCCGGCGAGCTCACCGGCGCGCCGTGCGAGCGCAAGCAGCGGGAACGTCGCGAGGTCGGGGGCGGAGAACTCCAGCGTCAGCCCGCGCGCGAGGTCGAGCTGCGGGACGTGGGTGGCGGCGCGCTCCGGATAGGTCAGCGCGTAGGAGATCGGAACCGTCATGTCGGGGTACCCGAGATGCGCCAGCGCCGCGCCGTCACGGAATCGAACGAGCGAATGGACGATCGAGCTCGGGTGGACAACGACCTCGATGCTCTCGTAGGGGACGCCGAAGAGGAAGTGCGCCTCGATCAACTCGAGCCCCTTGTTCGCGAGCGTGGCCGAGTCGACGGTGATTTTCGGGCCCATGCTCCAGGTCGGGTGCGCGAGCGCATCGTCGACGCCGACGGTTGCCAGCTCGCCGCGCGTCCGGCCGCGGAACGGCCCGCCCGAGGCGGTCAGGACGAGCGACTCGACGGAGTCCGCGGCACGCCCCTCGAGACATTGAAAGACCGCCGAATGCTCGGAGTCGACCGGCAGCAGCAGGCCTCCGCCCCGCTCCTTCGCTGCCAGCGCGAGCCCGCCGGCGGCCACGAGGCTCTCCTTGTTCGCGAGCGCGAGCGTGACGCCGCGCTCGAGTGCCCAGAGCGTCGCGCCGACACCGGCAAAGCCGACGACAGCGTTGAGGACGACGTCCGGCTCCGACGCGTCGAGCAACTTGGTGAGGTCACCGCCCACCTGGGTGTGGCCGACACCGTGCTCGGCGGCAAGCTGGGAAAGGTCGGTTGAGCCGGACGCGAGAGCGAAGAGCTCGAGCTCCGGGTTCCGCTCCACGACCTCGATCCTCTCGTATTCCAGGCCGAAGAGATAGTGCGCCTCGATGAGCTCGAGACCCTTGTTCGCGAGCGTCGCGGAG
>JAXIPI010000312.1:0-6523 GCA_045403015.1 Gaiellaceae bacterium
CGCGTGAGCTTCGATGTCGTGATTCGCGGTGGCACCGTCTACGACGGCACGGGTGCCGAAGGTCGCGTGACGGATGTCGGTGTGAAGGACGGCTGCATCGCCGCGATCGGCACGCTCGAACCGAGCGGGGAGGAGATCGACGCGACGGGTCTGGCCGTCGCGCCGGGGTTCATCGACATCCACAGCCACTCCGACTACACGCTGCTGATGGATCCGCGGGCGGTGAGCGCGATCCACCAGGGCGTGACGACCGAGGTCGTCGGCAACTGCGGCTTCGGCTGCTTCCCGATCCGCGATCCGCAGCAGGCTCGGCGCGCGATCTACGGCTACTCAGATGATTTGCCGATCAGCTGGAGCTCGGCGGGCGAGTACTTCGAGACGCTCGAGGCGTGCCGGCCGGCCGTCAACGTGCTCAGCCTCGTCCCGAATGGACAGCTGCGGCTGGCGACGCTCGGCCTGGCCGACCGGCCGGCCGACGCAGCCGAGCTGGAGGAGATGCAGGTGCTGCTGCGTGAGTCGCTCGACCAGGGCGCGTGGGGCTACTCGACCGGGCTCGAGTACGCGCAGGAACAGGCGGCGAGCGAGGAGGAGCTGACCGCGCTGGCGCGGAAGGCGCCATTCTACGCGACGCACACGCGGAAGCGCGACGAAGGCGCCGCGGACGCTGTGGCGGAGGCGATCCGCACCGGCGCGAACGCCGAGGTGCGGCTCCAGGTTTCGCATCTCGTCCCGCGGAACGGGATCGAGGAGAGCCGCCGCTGCATCGAGCTCGTCGAGACCGCGCGCGACGCGGGGCAGGACGTCGCCTTCGACATGCACACGCGCACGTTCGGGCTGACGAACCTCTACGCGGTGCTGCCGACCTGGGCGCTCGGCGCCGAGCCAGCCGACCTCGCCACGATCCTGCGCGATCCGGCAAAGCGCGACGAGATGCGCGGGCATCGCTCGATCCTGAGCGCCGGCAACGACTGGTCGCGCGTCGTCCTGCTGGACAGCGAGATCTGGCCGGAGTACAGCCGCCGCGACCTAGCCTCGATCGCCGCCGACCGCAGCCAGGACCCGCTCGACGCCGCCTACGACCTCTTGCTGGGCGGAATCGACGAGCTGCAAAAGCTCATGGTGATCATCCACGCCTACTCCGAGGACCAGCAGCGCGAAGCATTCGCGCACCGACTCTGCGTACCGGGCTCAGACGCGACGACGTTGGCACCAAACGGCAAGCTGGCGGAGTCGTTCTTCCACGGCGCGTACACGTGGGCGGCGTGGTTCTGGCGCTTCATGGTCCGCGATGAGCAGCTACTCACGCCTGAGGGCGCCGTGCACCGGCTGACAGGCCAGCCGGCAGAGCGAATCGGCCTGACAGACCGCGGCGTCCTGCGCGAAGGCGCGCGCGCCGACGTCGCCGTCTTCGACTCGAAGGCGTTCGCCGAGCGGGGGACGGTGTTCGAGCCGAACCTCCTGGCCGAGGGCATTCGGCACGTGCTCGTGAACGGAGTGCCGACGCTGCGGGCCGGAGAGCTGACGGGCGAGCGAGGCGGCATGGTCCTACGCCGTTAAGCGACGAGCATTCAGCCTCGCTGTCGCCGCCGTGCGCACCGTGATCGTCGGCGGGCGTCACCTCGTCTTGGGGGCTGAGCGCGACTCACCCATGCGACGAGGCGTCTTTAGCTTCTGCTGAGCTGGTTCGTAACCCACACCGGCCAGGCTAGGGCGGCTGAAAGGCTCTAGATCATTGAAGAGCCGGCTCTCATTTGCCTGACAAAGCGGCGAGGCTGACCACGCGGCGGTGGGCGTTGCGGTTTGCCCGGTAGATGCGCAATACGGAGTCCGGCACATGGCCGTGGGCGACGTGATGGAGCTCACGCTCTCCCCAAACAATCCAACCAAACTCCCGGCCCGTCGCCGTGCAGTAATCAAGCAACAGATCCTCACGCAGGTAAACCAGCTCCGAGCTATCGCGGAAGCCGTGCGGCGCTCGGTAAACGAGGCTCGCCTCGCGACCGGCTTGGTCGAAGAGGTCGAGACGGCGATCGCCTCCTAACAACCCGAGGTGTGTGCTGATCGCTCGCGCCGGTACCGGGAACCCACCGGCCTCGTTGGTGACTGAGTGGTAGCTCTCCCAGCTGTAGCGATGCACTGGGATCTCAACCTCGATCTCGCGACCGTCGGCGAGTTCAACGATGTCCAGGTGCGGCACGTCACTGTCAACAGCCACCCACGCGCGGGCGAACGTGTCGCACCACGGGATCTCACCGGCGAACGTGTAGTAGTCGCTGCCCTCCTCGGGGATCCGGTTGTTGGCTAGGTAGGCAGTACCCCTCACGCCTTCGGCCAGGTCTGCCCATCGGCCGGGGGGCAAGAGGAGCCCCCGAACGAATCCGAAAACGCGTCGGTCGAGGTCGGCGCGCTCATCAAGCAGGAATCCATGCAATGCAACCCAAGGCCCAGAATGGCCCTCAAGCTCCTCCCGGCGTAGCAACTCGTCCGGCACGGCGACGATCCCAGAGGTGAGCCAGCGGTTACGCGCAGCAGGAGTCGTGCGGGCCCAGGCTGGCAAATCGATCGGTGCTGGCGGAGGGGCGTGCGGAAACGAAGGGTCGATGTCGACGTCTGAGAGACGGCCGCCGTAGTACTCGTCCCGTTGCAGCGCGCCGGCATCGATCAGTCGACCAGCCTGCTCGAAGAATGCGATCCACGCGTACTTCTTGCCGTAGCGTTCAACCCGGCCTGGTCTTTCAGTGCGAGAGTAATGGTCGTGAGCTATCTCGCGGTCAGCATCGCCCATGAGCTCGCGGCGGTAGCCGAGCTCGTGGATGCGCCACCGAATCTCGCCCAACACCCGTTGGTACTGAGGATGGTCATCCTGATAGTTGCCACGGTCTCGAACGAGGCGACCAACCGTGTAGTTCCGAAAGTCCATCATCAAGGGCGCGTCTCCATCATCGAAGTGCGGATCGCTCTCATCGGTCAACGCGTCCCAGCTGGGGCGCGGGTGGATGAAGGGCGGCGAAAAGTGCGCGGTGTCTTCGGCCGAAAAGAGGTCGGGTTCGGCCCGATGAGCCAGCTGGCAGAGCCGCGCGGCGTACTCACGCATCAGGTAATGGGTGGTTGCCTCGTATGCGTCCTCCGCGAGCATGCGGCTGTGTAGGGACTCGGCGAAGTCGCCGAGCGCTTCGCGCCAGGCCGGTAGGTTGTTTCGGATCTCCGCCATCGCTACGCCGTAACCGGCAGCGAGTAGCCGCTCTGGCACGTACGTGTCGTTCAACGTCAAGCGCTCAAGGGTCAACTTGAAGAGCTCGCGCGGCATGCGGCGCCCGAAGACGAAGAGTGCGCGCGTCGCTCGGTCGCGCAACTCTCGATCGGTGCTGGTGAGCAACCAGGCGATCCAGCTCGCCGCCGACGCATCACGCTCGTCAGGCAGCTTCGCACCCGCTGACCACCGGCTCTCGAAGCGATCCAAATCCTCAAGGAGGGTCGCGTGTAGACCCCGCAACCATTCTGTCCACGATAGGTCGCGCTCGGTAAGGCTCAAACCGCCTAGCATGCGGTCGAGCAGCGTGACACCGAGCGGATGAGCGGCTACGGTGCGGGTCCGACGCACGCCTCGATAGATGCGATCGCGGTCGTTGCCGGAGTCTGCGCGGAAGAGCGCTGCGATCCGGTCAGCCGACGCACGGTCAACATGAGTGCTTTCGAGCGTGAACAGCCTCATTACCGCTTCGTGTCGGAGTGTTTCGTCGTCCGCTAACTGCCAGAGTTGTCGGCCGGTGCGCGCAGGAAGGAGAGCGACTAGAGCGTCGAGCACGTCGTCCGCTAGCGGATGGCGCTGCTGCGGGTCGCCAACCAGCCTCGTGACTACGTCGCTGTCACGCGAAACGGCGCCGGGATCCTCGGGACTCGCGAACGCCAGCGCTTCGGCGATTACGAGGCCAGCGACTCGATCGAAGGAGATGAACAGATGCTCCTCGCCACTCGGACCGCCCATGAGCAGGTCACGATGAACGACGCCCTCCTCCTCCAAGAGCTTCCCTAACGTCCGGTCCCAGGCTTCAGGATGGTCGCCGAGGAGTTCCTTGGCTCGCGGCCAGGGTAGGCTTCTTTCCCCAACCCGCCAGAGCTCGCTGGCAAGCGCTACGAGACGAGAACGTACTGGGCGCGCGTGCGAGTCAATCCCCAACTCCCTCTGTGCGATCTGCTCGAGTGAGTCGACGTAGGCCTGAAGCGTGCCTTGCAGGTCTACCGCGCCAATCTCGACACGAACCGTTTGTGTGCGCTCACGGTTCGTGGCATCGCAGAAAGTCCGCAGCATCAACGGGTGACTGAACGATTCGACCGAGCCTAGAGACAGCTCCGCATCGATCTTGTAGTGCTCGAAGTAGCGCGCAACAGCTTCCTCAGTCGCCCGACCAAGGCCACGGATGCGAATCACCGCAGTCTCCTGCGGCAACAACTCTGCGTAGCTCGGTCGCAATGTGACGATCACCACTGCGTGTGAGAAGTCAGCGACAAGGGCCTTCGCGCGGGCGAGCACTGGCTCCCATCGTCGTGGGTCGCGATGCTCATTGATCGCGTCGATGACGACCGGTATGCGTCGTCCGGTTCGCTGCCCTGCTGCTTCAACCGCCTCTAGTAGCTCCAAGAATGTGCGACCGCGCAGACCTGCTGCGTCAGCAAGGTGGTCAATGTGAAGGTCAGCCGGCAGCTCCCGACCGTGCAGCAGGATTCCGGTCGCACCGACCCCAAAGCCTCCTGCCAATCGGGCAGCGAAGTGTGTCTTCCCCGCGCCAGCGCCGCCTACTGCAGCGACGAACGAAAGTGAGATTCCGTCGTCGATGCGCTCGATCTCTGCCCCAAGCCCATGCAGTTCATCGAGCAGCTCCCAAAGCTCGTCAAGTGCGCGGGCAGCGTTTCCAGGGACGTATAGCCCGCCGTCACGCGGATCAGCCTCGACCATGCTCGTGTTGAGCTGGGTGAGGACTTCATCGCTAAGCGTCGTCTTGAGGGAGTCGGCGGGGCTTCGTGCAGCTTTGAAGCTGCCCGTCTCGAGACGCTCCGCCACCTCCGAAGCTTGTGCGTGCGCTGCGGCGAGGCTTGGTTCAAACTTCAGCGACGCTACTTTCAGGCCGTCAATAACGGAGTCATCTACGACCGAGCCGCTACTTCGCTCCATGTCCAGTGCCGCGAGCAACCGCCCGGCGTCTTCGGTACGCGCGGCCAGCGCTTCGAGTGTGCATCTCAGGCGCACCACCGCGCTTGTATCCCCGAGGCATTCGCGCATCGCGTCCTCGGCAGCTGTGTCGACGTGTAGCCCTGAGATGTACTTCTCGCCAATTGCGGCAAGTGCGGTCTCGTAGTCCTTGCGCAACCTCTGCTCGGACAAGACAAGCTCGCCGAAGTAGCTCTCGCGCAGCGCCGTCGCCGATCCTTCCAGCCTACCTTCGAGATCCGCCTCGCTCCAGCTTTCGAGCACGAGGTCGGTTGCTTGTTGCTTCTGCAGCCACCTGTCGTCCGCCTCAGACAGAGCATTCCGTGTCCAGACGATCCACTTCGCAAGATCGTCGAAGGACTCCGCGCTCTTCTTGATGCCTGCTCTGATCTTGGCGCGACGGCTGTCGCCGAGTTGCAGAAGCGATTCGTCATACCACTTGCACTGCCATCCAATGCGCTGGCCGGCCCGCCCTAACTCGCAGTCGTCGTGCAAGAGCAAGTGGAACTCCATCCCACGTTGACGCTCCGGATAGGAAAGGACGCCGTACGAGCCCCAAGTACGGCGTACGACCTGATGGCAAACCAGCTCAAAGTTGCGCCATGGGGCGCCATCGAGCCGACGAAAGGAGCTCCAATCAAGCGGCATCGGGGCATCATCACCATTCGATCGGTGGGCGTGTAGCCGGGTTGTCAGTGCGCTGAGTCGTTCTCGGGCTTTGTCCGTTGCCCAACGCTCGAGACGACGCAGCTCGTTCCGGCAGACTTTCCGGATGTTGGCAGCGGGAGTTCGTCGACGAACTCGATCTCACGCGGGACTTCCGTACGCTGCCAGGTGCTCGAGAGTGCGTCGTTCGTATTCGACCGCGGTACCTAGACGAGCGGGATCAAGCCAGCGATGGCCCACCAGTCTGAACAGAGGCTGCGTTCAGAAAGCCGGCCAGCCAAAATCCTCGGGACTGCCGCTCCGCAACAACCGCAACTCCGTCTAACTCAGTCTCCAGCGTTGCGCCAACGGGCGCTGCAGCCAACTCTCGCACGACTGGGGCGAGTATCGAACCACTTCCGATACGTCGCCGTGTCCCGTACCCGAGCCAGGGGGCCTCTGGATTCTCCCAGCACCATCTCACCGTCGCAAGACAGTCCGGACTAGAAGGACTGGAGAACTCCAATCCGCACACCGTAATCCCGATATTCTCGGCCAGACGGCGTGCGGCCACAGGAATTGACACGTCGCACTCTGCGTGGAGTCGATGGACTGCGCGCATCGTGTCTCGCGGCGAACTGAAGTCGTCGGGGAGCGCAGCATCAACATCCA
>JAXIPI010000124.1:0-27734 GCA_045403015.1 Gaiellaceae bacterium
CCGGGGACGAGATGTCATGAGCAAGACGCCCGAGGTGCTGTTCGTCTGCGTGCACAACGCGGGCCGCTCGCAGATGGCCGCGGCGCTCACCGATGCGCTGGCCGGCGGACGCGTGCGCGTGCGTTCGGGCGGGACGGCGCCGGCGGGCGAGAACGACCCGGCGGTCGTGGAGGTGATGGGTGAGCTGGGGCTCGACCTGTCGCGGGAGTATCCGAAACCGCTCACGGACGAGGCGCTGGGCGCGGCGGACGTGGTGATCACGATGGGCTGCGGCGACGCCTGTCTGGTGTACCCGGGCAAGCGCTATCTCGACTGGCCGCTGCCCGACCCGTCCGGCCAGCCGGTCGACGTGGTGCGCGAGATCCGCGACGAGGTCCGGCGCCACGTCGAGGTGCTCCTGCTCCAGCCCTCCGTCGTGATGGTCGTGACGATCACCTCGACCGGCGGCGTCGCGAAGAAGCTCGTCACGTTCGATCGCCCGGTCGACCAGGGCCTCGCCTCCTGGGCGAACGAGTATCTGAACGAGCGGCTCGCCGGGGTGGGCCTCGGCACTCACCTGCTCCGGAAGCGCATCGACGATCCGAGTCTCTCGGCGCGGGAGCTCGCATTCCTCGACGCCTTGCGCCCGTCGTTTCTCGAGCTCGCCGCCCCGACTGCGCAGTCGCTGTACGTCGGCGGCGCCGCCTCGCTCCTCGACGGCGCCCGCGCCGACGAGCTGCAGGCGTGCCGGAGCCTGCTGTCCGTGCTTGAGAAACGCGCCGCCGTCCTCGAGCTGATGACCGACGCCTTCGACGTGCGGCGCCCGTTCATTCGGGTCGGCCTCGATCATCCCGGTCTGCACGCCGTCTCGCTCGTCGGCGCGACCTACGGTCTTCCCACCCGGATGCTCGGGACCGTCGGCCTGCTCGGCCCGGTGCGAATGGACTACGACAAGGCGGTTCGCACGGTGCGCGCCGCCGCCCACGAGCTCTCCCGCCTCGTCGAGGCAACGTACGACGAAGGCTAGTCTTGCCCGATGGCGACGGCTGAACGCGACTACTACGAGCTGCTCGGCGTCGAGCGGACCGCGACCGAGGCGGAGATCAAGAAGGCCTTCCGGAAGCTGGCGCGCGAGCTGCATCCGGACGTCTCACAGGAACCTGACGCGCAGGCGCGCTTTCGCGCGGTCGCCGAGGCCTACGAGGTGCTCTCGAAGGCCGAGACACGCCAGCTGTACGACCGCTACGGACACGCGGGGCTCCGGCGCCGCGGCTACGCGCCGAGCGACTTCGACTTCTCGAACCTGACCGATATCTTCTCGGCCTTCTTCGGGGACGATCTGTTCGCCCGCAACCAGGGTGGCCGGGCACGCGGCGGCGACGTCGGAGTCTCGGTCGGGATCGAGCTCGCCGATGCCTTCACCGGCGTGACACGCACAGCCCAGGTCGAGGTGGCGGCGACGTGCGAGCGCTGTGACGGTGAAGGCGCCGAGCCCGGAACGGAGAAAGCCACCTGTCCGACCTGCGGCGGCCAGGGACAGTTGCAGCAGGTTTCCCGCAGCGTCTTCGGCGAGTTCGTGCGCACGCAGACGTGCCCGACCTGCAGCGGCGCCGGCCGCGTGGCCGAAACTCCCTGCACCGTTTGCGGGGGCGCCGGCCGCACGCTCGAGAGCAAGGAGCTCGAGGTCGAGATCCCGGCCGGGATTCACGACGGCCAGCGGATCCGCCTTCGGGGGGCCGGGCACGCGGGCTCGAACGGAGGTCTCCCCGGCGATGCGTACGTGGAGGTGCGCGTCGCCCGTGACCTGCGCTTCGAGCGCGACGGCGACGACATCCTGTCGCAGGTCGATCTGACGATCGTCCAGGCGGCACGCGGTGCGACGCTCTCCGTGCCGACGCTCGCAGGCGACCTCCAGCTGGACTTCGCGGCCGGCACGCAGCCGGGGGAAGTGCGGGTGCTGCGCGGCCAGGGGATGCCGTCGCTCGAGCGCTCCCGCCGCGGCGATCACCGTGTGCTGGTCAACGTCGCCGTTCCGCGACACCTGACCGACGAGCAGCGCGAGCTCCTCGACCGCTTCGAAACACTCTCGGACGACGACACCTACCGGCGCGACGAGGGCTTCTTCGAGAAGCTCCGAAACGCCATTCGCTGAATGCCAGGGTCGGCGTGACGCTTCTGCGCCGCGTCTCGGTGACCGTCCCCGACGCCCGGGCCGAACAGGCGCGTGCGGTGATGATCGAGCTCTTCCCGGAGGGCTTCGAGGAGCTCGAGGGCGAGGGCGGCCTGGAGCTCGCCGCCTACACCAACGCGGCCGGCGAGGAACGGATCTGGCAGGCGTTCGGCGGTGCCGCGGCGGCGGATGTCGAGGAGGACTGGGAGGACCGCTGGCGCCAGTTCCACAAGCCCGTGCGCGTCGGCTCGGTCTGGATCGGGCCGCCCTGGGAGGAGCCCGACGACGGGGCGATCGCGGTCGTGATCGATCCAGGGCGCGCGTTCGGCACCGGCGGACACCCGACCACTCAGCTCTGCCTCTGGTTGCTCGCAGGCGAGGAGCGGGGGAGTGTGCTCGACGTCGGCTGCGGCTCCGGCGTCCTCTCGATTGCGGCGGCAAAGCTTGGCTTCGAGCCGGTGCTCGCGTTCGACTTCGATCCGCAGGCGGTTGAGGCGACCGAGCGGAACGCCGCCGACAACAGCGTCTCGATCGACGTCAGGCAGGCCGATCTCCGCGAGGACGAGTTGCCTGAGACGGACCTGGCGCTTGCCAACATCGCCGCCGAGGCCGTGCTTGCCCTTTCGTCCCGGCTGCGGGCCGGGCGGGTTATCACGTCCGGCTACCTCGTCTCCGACGACCCGCACCTCGCCGGCTACAGGATCGAGCGGCGCGTCCAGGACGGCGGCTGGGCGGCCGATCTGCACGTGCGCCAGTAGATTTCGCGCTCATGGCGAGCTTCTCCGTCCGTTTCCTCGGCTGCAAGGTCTCGCAGACCGACGCGCAGGCGTTGCGCGAGCGATTGCTGCGCGACGGCCATCGCGAGGTGGAGGGGAGCGGTGACGTCGCTGTCGTCAACACGTGTTGCGTCACGAACGAGGGGCTCGCGAAGTCGCGGCAGGCCGCCTCGCGTGCAGCGCGCTCGCACGCGCAGGTGTACGTGACCGGCTGCGGAGCGCGACTCTCCGAGCACGCGTTCGCCGGCCTTCCAGGGAACGTCACGGTCGTTCCGGGTCAGATCGAGCAGGCGATCGAGACCCTGGCCGGCGACGTCGGCGCGATCGGCTGCGTGCAGGCGGACGCGAGGCTTGACCGTGTTCGCGCCTTCGTCAAGATCCAGGACGGCTGCTCGTTCTCCTGTGCGTTCTGCGTGATCCCGCTCGTGCGGGGTGCGACTCGCTCGCGCACGGCCGAGGCAGTGCTCGGCGAGATCCGGAAACGGGTGGCGCAAGGCCACCGCGAGATCGTCCTCACGGGGGTCAACCTCGGCTGCTTCCGCGACCGCGCTGCCGGCATGAAGCTCGCCGATCTGATCCGAGCGGCCGGCGCGGTCGAGGGCGTCGAGCGGCTGCGGCTCTCGTCGATCGAGGTCAACCACGTCGACGACGAGCTCGTGGCGGCGCTGCGCGAGACGCCGGTGGTCGGGCCGCACTTGCACGTTCCGCTGCAGTCCGGCGACGACGACGTCCTGAAGGCGATGGCGCGCCGCTATTCGGTTGACACCTATCTGCGGAAGGTCGAGCCGCTGGCCGACTTCAACCTCACGGCCGACGTGATCGTCGGCTTCCCGGCCGAGGACGACGCCGCGTTCGAGCGCACGCTCGAGACCGTCCGCGCAGCGGGGCTGACCAAGGTGCACGTCTTCCCGTACTCGCCGCGCCCGGGCACGAAGACCGCTCACGACGACCGCGTGCCGCCGGCCGTGAAGAAGGAGCGGAGCGCCCGGCTGCGAGCGTTCTCCGATGAGGCGTGCCGCGCCCGTTGGGAGCAGAAGGTCGGCAAGTCAGACGTCGTCCTGATCGACCGGCCCGGCCGCGGCTATGGCGCCGATTACTCGCCGTGGTTCGTCGACGGCCCGGTCGGCGAGCTGGTCCGCGTCCGCGGTCGAGCGGTGACGGAGGAGGGGATCCTCGCTGCCTGACGATTGCCTTTTCTGCCAGCTGGTGCAGAACGGTGACCATGTCGCGAAGGCCGACGGCTTCGTCGCCATCCGGGACATCAACCCGAAGGCGGAGACGCATTTGCTCGTCCTGCCCGAGCGCCACGTCGACACGTTCCGCGAGGTCTCCGAGTTCCCCGCGGACGAGGCGAAGCGGATGCTCGACTTCGTCGCGGAGGTCGCGCGCGGCGCCGGTCTCGAGGACTACCGCGTGCTCGTGAACGTCGGTCCGGGTGGCGGCCAGACCATCTTCCACCTACATTGGCACGTTCTGGGTGGGAGGATCAGCGGGATGCCGGCCTAACAAAGGATGCAGTGAGCCTGATCGCAGAGATCAAGGAGCAGCTCGAGAGCGCGATGCGCGAGGGGGACGCAGCGCGCCGTGACGCGCTGCGCCTGATCCTCGCCAGCCTCCAGGGCGCCGAGAAGGAGCTCCAGCGCGAGCTGCACGACGACGAGGAGCTCCAGGTGCTCCAGCGCGAGCGCAAGAAGCGGCTCGAGGCCGCCGAAGCCTTTCGCTCCGGCGGGCGGGAGGAGCAGGCCGAGAAGGAGGAGGACGAGCTCGACGTCCTCGAGGAGTTCATGCCCGAGCCGATCCCCGAGGACGAACTCGAGGCGATCGTCGACGACGTGATCGCCGAGGTTGGCGCCACGAGCATGCGCGACATCGGCCGCGTGATGGCCGACGTGATGCCGCAGGTCGCAGGCCGCGCGGACGGCTCGGCCGTGAGCCAGCTCGTGCGCGAAAAGCTCGCTTAGTGACCGAGACGGATCGCGTGCGGTGGGCGCGCGCCCTCGAGGCGATCGCGCGCAGCGGCCTGACGTACAGCCCGAGTGCTTTCGACCGCGAGCGCTTCGAGGCCGTGCGGTCGATCGCAGCTGAGATCGCGGCTGCCGCCTCAGGCGAAGACGCCGCAGTCCTGCACGCCCGGTTCGCAGACGAGTACGGGTACGCGACCCCGAAGGTGGACGTCCGCGGAGTGGTGCTCGACGACCGCGGGCTGTTACTCGTACGCGAGACGGCTGAGACGCGCTGGACGCTTCCGGGCGGGTGGGCGGACGTCGGCGAAACACCGCGGCAGGCGGTCGAGAAGGAGGTGCAGCAGGAGGCCGGGCTCCAGGTGTCGGCTGCTCGCGTGCTGGCCGTCTATGACCGCGATTTCCGGGGACGGGCGCAGTGGCCGGCGCACGTCTACAAGCTGTACGTGCGGTGCGACGTGCTGGGCGGAGAGCCGAAGGGCGACGGGCTCGAGACGGAGGAGGCGTCGTTCTTCCCGGTTGAGGAGTTGCCAGAGCTCTCGCCGAAGACGCCGTCCGAGCACCTGGGGCCGGTCCTCGTCTTCGCGGTCGACCCCGAACGCGGCGCCGAGCTCGACTAACAGGCTCCGCGACGGCGTCGTCTCCCGGCCTGTGGGGTACCTACACTCAGAGCGTGCAGGAAGTCCTGTCAGTCCCAAATGAGGTAGCCGCCGAGCTCGGTGGAATCGGCGACGGCGTGCTCAACACGCTGCGCGACCGGCTGCACTGCACGCTCCGCCTGCGGGGGAACCAGCTGACGATCGAAGGGGCTGACGACCGGGTCGCCGCCGCGCGCGCGGTCGTGGACGAGCTCGTCGAGCTCGTCGAGGGCGGGCACGAGATCGGGCCGGACACGGTCGGCGCCGTCGTTGCGGCACTCGACCAGGCGGAGGACATCCGCGAGGTCTTCGAGGACGTCGTCTGGCGCCACCGCGGCAAGAAGATTGCGCCCAAGACGGTGGGGCAGAAGCGCTACGTCGACGCGATCCGCGAATGCACGGTGACCTTTGGAATCGGCCCAGCCGGGACCGGGAAGACATACCTCGCGATGGCGCTCGCCGTCGCGGCGCTTGCGGAGAAGCAAGTCGCCCGGATCATCCTGACGCGCCCGGCCGTCGAAGCCGGCGAGCGGCTCGGCTTCCTCCCCGGCGACATGCTCGCGAAGGTCGACCCGTACCTGCGGCCGCTCTTCGACGCCCTCTACGACATGCT
This sequence comes from Gaiellaceae bacterium, assembly GCA_045403015.1. Taxonomy (GTDB): domain Bacteria; phylum Actinomycetota; class Thermoleophilia; order Gaiellales; family Gaiellaceae; genus Gaiellasilicea. The sequence continues at coordinate 6,138 of JAXIPI010000124.1, forward strand.
CGACGCCGACAAGCTGACCGCGCACATGGAGCGCGGCGTGATCGAGGTGGCGCCGCTCGCGTTCATGCGCGGGCGCACGCTGAACGATTCGTTCATCATCCTCGACGAGGCCCAGAACACCTCACCCGAGCAGATGCAGATGTTCCTGACGCGGCTCGGCTTCGGCTCGAAAGTCGTGATCACCGGCGACGTGACGCAGGTCGACCTCCCGCGCGACCAGGCGTCGGGGCTGATCCAGGTGCGCGACATCCTCGGCTCCATCGACGGCATCGCGTTCGTCGAGTTCACTCATCAGGATGTCGTCCGGCACAAGCTCGTCCAGCGGATCGTCGAGGCGTACAAGCAGCACGCCGAAGAGACCGGCACCGCGCGCAAGCGGTGACTATGGTCGGAGTCGAGGTCGAGAACCGCAGCGGCACAACGGTCGACGAGGCCGCCGCCGTCGAGCTCGCGCAGCGCGTTCTCGGCGCCGAGGGGATCGAAGACGGCGAGCTCGGCCTGGCATTCGCCGGCCCGGAGGAGATTCGCGCGCTGAAGCGCGACCACCTCGGCATCGACGAGGCGACGGATGTCCTCTCGTTCCCGCTCGACGGACGCGAGGAAATCCTCGAAGGAGTGCCGCGCGCGCTCGGCGACGTCGTGATCTGCCCGCAGGTGGTCGGCGACGCGTGGCGCGGCCCGCTCGTGCATGGGCTCCTGCATCTGCTCGGCTACGAGCACGGTGACGAGATGGAGGCGCGGGAGGCGATGCACGCGTGAGAGCTCGCCGGCCACCTTCCATCCTCGAGTCGTTCAACTTCGCGTTCGAGGGGATCATCCACGTGCTCCGCACGCAACGGAACATGCGGATCCACTTCCTGATCGCGGCCCTCGTTCTGATTGCCGCGCTCGTCTCAGGCGTCGACAAGATGGAGTTGATCGCGCTGCTGCTCGCGATCGCCTTCGTCCTCATCGCCGAGATGCTGAACACCGCGGTCGAGGCGGCGGTCGACGTCGCGACGACGTCGTTCGACCCGATGGCGAAGCTCGCGAAGGACATCGCCGCCGGGGCGGTCCTGATCGCGACAGCGGTTGCCGTCGCCGTCGGCTACCTCGTCTTCTCCGGCCAGGTCGCCGACCGGAGCTCGAAGCTGCTCGACCGGCTCACGAACGTGCCGGCCGAGCTGACGCTGATCGCGCTCGTGCTGACTTCGATCCTCGTGATCGGAACGAAGGCGCTCACCGGCCGCGGCTCGCCGCTGCGCGGTGGCCTCCCGTCCGGCCACGCCGCCATCGCCTTCTCGGGCTGGATGGCCGCCACGCTGATCCTCGACGACTCGCGCAACCACTTCCTGATCTCGTCGTTGACCTTCATCATGGCGTTGCTGGTGGCCCAGACACGCGTCGAATCCGGAGTGCACTCGTCACTGGAGGTCGCCTACGGCGGCGTTCTCGGCGCGCTCGTTACGCTCGTCGTCTTCCAGGTGGCGCAATGACCGACCAGGAGCTCCTGGCGCGCGCGGACGCGATCGCGCCTCGGGCGTACTCGCCGTACTCGAAGTTCCATGTGGGCTGCGCGATTCTCGCGCGGGACGGCACGGTCTTCGCTGGCGTCAACGTCGAGAATGCCGCCTACCCGCTCGGGATCTGCGCCGAGAAGAACGGGGTCGGCACGGCGGTCACCGAGGGCTACGGCGTCGGCGACCTCGAGGTGATCGCGATCACGCACTCGCCGTGCGGCGGCTGCCGCCAGTGGCTCTGGGAGTTTCGCTTCGACCGCGTCGTCTTCCGCAATCAGGGAAACGTGGTGACGATGACGCCGGCGGAACTGTTGCCCGAGACGTTCGACGACCTGTGAGGTCCGGCTTCGTCGCCGTCGCGGGTCGCCCGAACGTCGGCAAGTCCACGCTGGTGAACGCGCTCGTGGGCGAGAAGATCGCGATCACCTCGACTGTGCCGAACACCACCCGCCGCCGGATCTACGGCGTCGCGAACGGGGAGGACTACCAGCTCGTGCTCGCCGACCTGCCGGGCTTTCAGAAGCCGATGGACAAGCTGACGAGCCGGATGCAGAACACGGTCGACGCGGCCTTCGAGGACATCGACGTCGTCCTCTTCGTCGTCTCGGCGCGCGACCGCATCGGGGCGGGCGACCGCTTCATCGCGCGGCGGATCTACGCACTCGGTAAGCCGGTGATCGTCGCCGTCAACAAGGTCGACAACCTCAAGCCGAGCCACATCATCACGCAGATGAAAGCCGCGGCCCAGCTCGGCGACTTCCACGCGCTGCACCCGGTCAGCGCCAAGACGAAGGACGGGATCGACGAGCTGCGCAGCGACCTCCTGCACCTGCTGCCCGAGGGTCAGCCGCTGTTCGAGCGCGAGTCGGCGACCGACCAGACGAGCGAGCAGCGCATCACCGAGCTGATCCGCGAGAAGGCGCTCCAGCTGACGCGCGACGAGGTCCCGCATTCGATCTCCGTCGAGATCGACGAGCTCGACGAGAAGCTCCTCCGGGCGTTCGTGCTCGTCGAGACGGAATCGCAGAAGCAGATCCTGGTCGGTAAGAAGGGGACGATGATCCGCGAGATCGGTACCCGTGCCAGGCCCGAGATCGAGGCCTTGCTCGGCCACAAGGTCTTCCTCGAGCTCGTCGTCAAGGTGCGGCCGAAGTGGCGGCGCGACGACGCGACGCTCGAACGCCTGGGCCTCTAGGTCTAGTCCATACTCCAGGGGAACGCGGAGGGAGGTCGGCGACTGGCGACGAGGCCGGATGAGAGGAAGGCGGCGCTCCTCGAGGCTGCGGTCGCGCGCGTCCACGAGCGGGTCGAGCGCGCCGAGGCGGAGAACGTCGAGCGGTTCGTCCGCGCGTACTACGCCCACGTCGCTCCCGACGACCTGAACCAACGGAGCGACCTCGACCTCTACGGCGCGGCGGTCGCGCACTGGAACCTCGCGCGCGTTCGGAAGCCGGGCGAGTCGAAGGTGCACGTCTACACGCCGAGCCTCGAGGAGCATGGCTGGGAGTCGGAGCACACGGTGGTCGAGACCGTCGTCGACGACATGCCGTTCCTCGTGGACTCGATCTCGATGGAGGTGACGCGCAGCGGCAGCGCGATCCACCTGGTGATCCGACCGATCATGCGCCTTCGCCGGGATGAGGAGGGCCGGCTGCTCGAGGTCGGTGCGGAGGACGGGCAGCCCGAGTCGCTGATCCACGTCGAGATCGACTGCCAAGCCGGGCCGGAGGAGCTGGAACGGCTACGCGCGGGCCTCCGCCGCGTACTCGCCGACGTGCGCGCCTCGGTGGAGGACTGGCCGGCAATGCGCGAGCGCGTCCGAGACGTCATCGAGGAACTCTCGGAAGCACCTGTCGAGCCGGACGAGCGGGCCGAGACCCGCGACCTGCTCGACTGGATGGACGACGGTCACTTCACCTTCCTCGGCTACCGCGAGTACGACGTCCTCACCGAGGACGGTGAGGACGTCCTGCGGGCGGTGTCCGGATCGGGGCTCGGCATTCTCCGCGCCGCCGACGAGCGACCGATCTCGGTCAGCTTCTCGCAGCTGCCGCCGGAGGTGAGGCGGCTCGCGCGCGAGAAGAACCCGCTCACGCTGACGAAGGCGAACTCGCGGGCGACGGTGCACCGGCCCTCGTACCTCGACTACGTCGGCGTCAAGCGCTTCGACGCAGACGGTGAGGTCGCCGGCGAGCGGCGGTTCCTCGGGCTCTACACGCACACCGCCTACAGCGCCAGTCCGTGGAAGATCCCGGTCCTCCGGCGCAAGGCGAAGCACGTCGTCGAACGGTCCGGGCTGGTGATCGGCAGCCACGACCACAAGGCGCTCCTCGACATCCTCGAGACGTACCCGCGCGACGAGCTCTTCCAGATCTCGGAGGACGAGCTCGTCGAGACGGCGCTCGGCATCCTGCACCTCGGCGAGCGGCGGCATGTGCGTCTGTTCGTCCGTCGGGATGCGTTCGGCCGCTTCCTCTCGTGCCTCGTCTACTTGCCGCGCGAACGCTTCAGCACGGAGAACCGGCAGCGGGTCCAGGACATCCTCCAGGAGGCGTTCGGCGGCACGAGCGTCGACTACACGACGCGTGTCTCCGAGTCGGTGCAGGCGCGTCTCCACGTCGTCGTGTACACGGAGCAAGGCGCGATTCCGGAGTACGACGTCGCCGAGATCCAGGCGCGTCTCGCCGCCGCGACGCGTGCGTGGACCGACGACCTCCGCGATGCCCTCTCCGACCAACTGGGAGAGGAGCACGGCGCGCCGCTCTTCGAGCGCTACGGGGACGCATTCCCCGCGGCGTACCGCGAGGACTTCTCCGCTCGCCAGGCGGTGCTCGACATCAACCGGATCGAGCGGCTCGACCCCGACGGCGACCTTGGGATGAGTCTCTACGTCCCGCTCGAGTCGACTCTCGATCACCTCGCGTTCAAGCTGCTTCGCTCCGGGCAGCCGCTCCTCCTTTCGGATGTGCTGCCGCTGCTCGAGAACAAGGGCGTCCGGGTCAGCGACGAGCGGCCGTACGAGGTGAAGCCGGCCGACGGGGCGCCGGTGTGGATCTACGACTTCGGGCTCCGGCACGACGAAGGGGCGGAGTTCCAGGCCGACGACGTGCGCGAGACCTTCCAGGACGCGTTCGCTCGCACCTGGCGTGGGGAGGCCGAGAACGACGGCTTCAACCGCCTCGTCCTCTCGGCGCGACTGACCGCCCGGGAGATCACGATTCTGCGTGCGATCGCGAAGTACCTCCGGCAAGCGGGAAGCACCTTCAGCCAGAACTACATGGAGGACGCGCTCTCAGCGCATCCCGATGTCGCGCGCCGGCTCGTCGAGCTCTTCCGGCTCCGCCTGGATCCGATGCGGTTCGAGGACACCGACGCCAAGGCGCGGGCGCTGGAGCGCGACCTGGAGAGCACGATCGACGCGGTCGAGAGCCTCGACGAGGATCGGATCCTCCGCGGCTTCCTGCGAGTTGTCCGTGCCGTCCTGCGGACGAACTACTTCCAGACGGATGCCAGCGGCCAGGCAAAGGCGTACCTCTCGCTCAAGCTCGATCCCGATCTGGTGCCCGACTTGCCGGAGCCTCGGCCGATGTTCGAGGTCTTCGTCTACTCGCCGCGCGTCGAGGCGGTGCATCTCCGCGGCGGGCGGGTCGCGCGTGGGGGCATCCGCTGGTCCGACCGCCGTGAGGACTTTCGCACCGAGGTGCTCGGGCTGATGAAGGCGCAGACGGTCAAGAACGCCGTGATCGTCCCGGTCGGCGCGAAGGGCGGCTTCGTCGTCAAGCGGCCTCCGCCCGGTGGCGACCGCGCCGCGCTGCTCGAGGAGGTCGTCGAGTGCTACCAGACGTTCATGCGCGGCCTGCTCGACGTGACCGACACGATCGCCGCGGGCAAGACCGTGCCGCCGCCGGAGGTTGTACGCCACGACGAGGACGACCCGTACCTGGTGGTCGCCGCCGACAAGGGCACGGCGACCTTCTCGGATATCGCGAACGCAATCGCGATCGAGTACGGCTTCTGGCTCGGCGATGCGTTCGCTTCGGGGGGCTCGGCCGGCTACGACCACAAGCAGATGGCCATCACTGCCCGCGGCGCCTGGGAGTCGGTCAAGCGCCACTTCCGCGAGCTGGGGACCGACATCGAGACCACCGACTTCACCGTCGTCGGAATTGGCGACATGTCCGGCGACGTGTTCGGCAACGGCATGCTGCTCTCCCGTCACATCCGGTTGATCGGCGCGTTCGATCACCGGCATGTCTTCCTCGACCCGAATCCGGATGCGGCGGCGAGCTTCGCCGAGCGCGAGCGGCTGTTTCAGCTGCCGGGCTCGTCCTGGGCGGACTACGACGCGGCGCTGATCTCGCCCGGCGGCGGCGTCTTCCCGCGGACGGCGAAGTCGGTACCGCTCTCCCCCGAGGCGCGCGCCGCGCTCGGCGTCGAAGCCGCTTCGTTGACCCCGAGCGAGCTCATCCACGCCTTGCTGCACGCTCCGGTCGACCTGCTCTGGAACGGCGGTATCGGCACCTACGTGAAGGCGAAGGAAGAACGGCATGCCGAGGTCGGCGACCGTGCGAACGACGCCGTCCGCGTCGATGCGGAGGAGTTGCGCTGCCGGGTCGTCGGCGAGGGCGGGAACCTCGGGTTCACTCAGCGCGCACGGGTCGCCTACGCGCGCGCCGGCGGCCGGATCTACATGGACGCAATCGACACTTCGGCCGGCGTCGACTGCTCCGATCACGAGGTGAACATCAAGATCCTGCTCGACACGGTCGTCGCCGACGGCGACCTGACCGGCAAGCAGCGGAACGCGATCCTCGCCGAGATGGAAGACGAGGTCGCGGCGCTCGTCCTGCGCGACAACTACGAGCAGACCCAGGCCATCTCCAGCTCGACGGCTCAGGCAGCGTCGATGGTCGAGGTGCACGAGCGCTACGTGCGGAGCCTCGAGCAGGACGGCACTCTGAACCGCGAGCTCGAAGTCCTACCGACCGAGGAGGGATTCGATGAGCGCCAGGCGGCCGGTGGCGGGCTGACCGCACCCGAGTTCGCAACGCTGCTCTCGCACACCAAGATCGCACTCGGCCAGGAGCTCCTCGCTTCCGACCTGCCGGAGGATCCGTATCTCTCGAGCGAGCTCGAGCGCTACTTCCCGGCGCGCCTCGGCGAGGAGTTCGGGCCGCAGTTGCAGCGCCACCCGCTGCGGCGGGAGATCATCGCCTCGCGGGTCGTCAACGATCTCGTCAACCGCGCCGGGACGACCTTCGCCTTCCGGCTCAGCGACGAGACCGGCGCCGGCGCCGACGACATCGCGCGCGCCTACGCAGTGGCGCGTGAGGTCTTCGGGCTCCGAGACCTCTGGGCGGAAATCGAGGCGCTCGACGGACGCGTGCCCGCCGAGTGCCAGACTGCGATGCTGCTCAAGGCACGCATCCTGCTCGAGCGCGCGACCCGTTGGCTCCTGCGCAACCGCCGCAGGCCGATCGACATCGCGGCGGCAGTTTCCCGCTACGCCTCCGGTGCGACGGCGCTCGCCGAGGCGCTGCCGACGTTGCTCGGTTCGTCCGAGCTCGAGGCCGCGCAGGCGAAGGCTGCGGGGTTCGCGGAGGTCGGCGTTCCGGCCGAGCTCGCGCAGCGTGTCTCGTACCTCGAGGCGCTGGTCCCGACGCTCGACCTCGTCGAGATCGCCGCAGCGGCCGAGGTGGACGTCGCGGCGGCGGCGGCCGCCTACTTCGCGCTCGGTGCGCGGCTCGAGCTGCACTGGCTGCGCGACCGGATCGTCGATCTGCCGCGGGAGACCCGCTGGGAAGCGATGGCACGCGCCGCGCTCCGCGACGACGTGTACTCCGAGCAGGCGGGGCTGACCGCCGAGGTGCTGCGGGCGGGTGCGGGCGTCGAGCGCTGGCAGGCCCAGAACGCGAGCGCCATCGAAAGGTCGCTGCAGGTGCTCGCGGACATCCGGAGCGGCGGCACCCTCGACCTCGCCCGGCTGTCTGTTGCGGTGCGCGAGATCCGCAACCTGATCCACTCGAGCGGAGCGCAAGAGCCGGCGGCGCAACCGGCCTCGCGGCCGTAGCGCGGTTACTCGATCTCGAGGCCCTCGTGTGCGAGCTCGAGGGTTTCGATCGCGACCTCGTTGCCGCTTGCGTGGAGCGAGGGTCCTTCGATCTTCACGGGCCAGGCGTTGCGGAGCAGCCAGCGCAGAACGGGCTGTCGCTGCTCGTCGAGCAGCGTGATCGTTACGTTGCGGCGCTGAACCTGGCCGTCACGCACCGACTTCCACCACTCGAAGAGATCGGTGCGGCCGGTGATCCCTCGCTTCAGCGTGACGTTCGGATACGTGGTGAGGCCTGGGAGCTTGCGCGCCGTGTTGACTCTGTCCGCGCCCTCTCGGTACTCGATCACCTCGATCTCGCCGGTGGGAGCCTCGACCTCGCTGAAGCCCAGCTCGTCCCCCACGCCGATGTCGACGAGGAAGTTGAAGTTCAGATAGGGGTTGTCACGCTGGACGGCCACTGTGGGGAACCTCCCTGTCGATGAAGCCGAGATCGCGGTAGATCTCGAGGTCGTGGTGGATCGTGCTCGCTCGCCGCTCGCCGGCGGCCGTCCGCCATGAGACCACCGCGGTGAGCTGCGTCGGCTCGTCGCGCGCGAGGTACGACGCGCTGCGGTCGAGGAAGACCGAGATGGACTTGCGCGGCGCGAGGAACTCGAGCCTCCGAAAGAGCGCGAGCCGCTGCATCGTCTTCGTCCCGCCGACGCCGCCGAACGGCCTGTCGAACTTGATTCGGACGCTGTGCGCCGGCCGGTCGCCGGTGTTCTCGACGACGAGGAAGAGGAGGCCGCGGTCGAAAACGACGTCGAGGATCACCTCCGACTCGCAGCGTTCATCCGGCATGGCGCGAGTCTATGCTCGACGCTGAAGGAGGTGGCGGGCGTGGATGTGTTGGGGCGGGACGACCAGCTGAGCTCGCTTCGGGCTTTCCTCGATCGGCAGCCCGCCGCTGGGATGACGGCCCTCGTGCTGGAGGGCGAGGCGGGAATCGGGAAGTCGACGCTCTGGCTCGCGGGTGTCGAAGCGGCGCGCGAGCGGGGGTTTCGCGTCCTTTCCTCCCGGCCCGCCGAGGTCGAGCTCGGGGTTGCCCACGCCGGGCTGGGAGACCTGCTGGAGGACACGCTCGCGGACGTAGGGCCGGGACTGGAGGCCCCTCGTCGTCGCGCGCTCGAGACTGCCTTGCTGCTTGGGAGTGAGGCGAACGAGCCGGTCGACTTCCGAACGCTTGCGGTCGCTGTTCGCAGCGCGCTCAAGGCGCTTGCCGAGCGAGAGCCGATCCTGGTCGCGGTCGACGACGTCCAGTGGTTGGACCCGCCGTCGACGAGCGTCCTCGCGTTCTCGCTGAGGCGTTTGCCGAGCGAGAACATCCGGCTCCTGTTCGCCCGCAGGCTCGGGGCCGGCAGTTCGGTCTCCGAGCTCGAGCGGTCGCTGGACGACGGCTCGGTAGAGCGCCTGCACGTCGGCGCGCTCAGTCCCGGCGCGTTGCAGGCGATCCTGCAACCGCGGCTCGGCCGGGTGTTCGCGCGGCCGACGGTCCTGCGCCTCCATGAAGCGTCAGGCGGCAATCCATTCTTCGCTCTCGAGCTCGCCCGCGCCCTCGGCAGGAACGTCGACCCGACTCAACCGCTGCCCGTGCCGGAATCGCTGGACGCGCTCGTACGCGCTCGCCTCGACGGCTTGCCCGGCGAGACGCGGCACGCGCTGCTGCTCGCCTGCACTCACGGTCGACTGACGCCCGATCAGCTCGACGGCGACACGCTCGAGCCGGCGTACGCGGACAATGTGATCGAGGTCGCGGACGGGGTCATCCGCTTCACGCACCCGCTGCTCGCCTCCGTGCTCTATCAGGCTGCCTCTCCAAACGCCCGGCGCGGCGCGCACGAACGCCTGGCCGAGATCGTCGACGACCCGCTTGCGCGTGCGCGTCATCGGGCTCTTGCAGCGCAGGAGCCGGATGACGAGATCGCGGCGGAGCTCGAGGCAGCAGCCAACTTGGCGATGGCTCGAGGCGCTCCGATCGTCGCCGCGGAGCTCTGCGAGCACGCCGTTCGTGCGACCCGGGCTGAGGCGCACGCCGATCGGGTTCGCCGCGGGATCGCCACGGCGCGGGCCCATCTCGCTGCGGGAGAAGGCGTGCGGCCACGGGCAATCGCGCTCGAGCTCGTCGCCGCGGCTCCACCGGGCGTGACTCGCGCCGAGGCGCTGGCCCTCCTCGCCGAGCTCAGCCGATTCGACCGTGCTGTCGAGTTGCTCGACGAGGCGCTTCGCGAGTCGGAAGGGCATCCCGCGCTGCAAGCATCACTTCATCGGCTACTGGCCGGGTTCGGACGTTTTACCCGGGGCAGGAAGTGGGCCGAGGGGCATTCACGAGCGGCGATCGCGCTGGCCGAGCGGCTTGGCGATGAGCCACTCCTCGCATCTGCCACGGCCGGGCTCGCCGTCATCCGGTTCGACCTGGGCCATGCGGACGCACCTCGATTGGCCGATCGCGCGCACGAGCTCGCGATTGCCTGTGGTGACAAGGAGGCCGAGCTGAAGGCGGCGATGGCGCTCGCTCACGTTCTCGTCTGGTCCGTGAGCCTAGATCGCAGTCGCAGCCTGCTCGAGGCTCAACACCGATACTTGCAGGACCGAAACGAGCGCATGAGCACCGACGCGCTCTGGTATCTCGCCATGGTCGAGCTCTGGGCCGGCCGCTGGCCGCTGGCGGCGGAGTACGCTGAGCGGGTACGGAGAGTCGGCGAACAGTACGACCTCGTCACTCCGATTCAATTCTTTCCGGGCGCATTGGTCGCAACCCATCAGGGCGATCTCGATCAGGCACGCGAGCTTGCGAAGCGCGGCCGTGAGCTCGCGCGGGCACAGGGAGCCTTCCTCGGCGGGCTCGCGGCGATCGAAGGTGTCGTCGATCTGTGGACCCGCAATCCCGTGCCCGCGGCGACGTGGTTCGCTGCCGCTGAAGAGCGCGCCGACTCTGCCGAGTGGCGCGAGCCGAATCTGCGTTGGTGGCGAAGCGACTACGTCGAGGCGCTCCTGGAGCTCGACCGAGCGGAGGAGGCCGTCGCGCTGCTGGACGCCTGGGAGGAAGACGCGACGCGCGTCGGGCGCACCTGGGTGCTGGCGCACATCGCGCGCTGCCGCGGGCTTGTCGCCGCCGCTCGTGGCGATGTCGACGACGCCCTGGGTGCGCTCGCTGCGGCCGTCGAGAAGCACGACGCGGTCGACGACTCGTTCGGTGGCGCGCGTGCCCTCCTCGCACTGGGTCTCGTCAGGCGCAGGGCGCGACAAAAGCGACCGGCGCGAGATGCGATCGAATCGGCTCTGCTCCGCTTCGAGGCTCTCGGGGCCGCGGGGTGGGCGGTCAAGGCGCGCGCCGAGCTCGGCCGCATTGGAGGCCGGACGCGGGTCGAGGGCCTCACCGCTGCCGAGCAGCGCGTCGCGGCGCTCGTCGCCGATGGGCGAACGAATCGTGAGGTCGCCGCGGCACTCTTTCTCGCCGAACGGACCGTGGCCAGTCATCTCACGAACGTCTACGCGAAGCTGGGCGTCCGCTCCCGCACGGAGCTGGCGCGCAAGCGGCAGCTGTTCTGACCGAAGGTGTGGCCGGTCCGTCGGCGTACACTTTCCGGATGGCCCAGGCGCCCGCACTGCCGCGTGGGTTCGAGCTGCCGCTCGAGCCTCGCCTGCCCCGGATCGGCTCCGTCGACGCCGTCGCGCTCGAGGAGCGCGCCGCGACGCTGGCCAAACGCTCGATCAAGAAGGACTCCAAGCTCCAGGCCTTCGAGCTCGCCGTCCGGATGATGGATCTGACCACGCTGGAGGGCGCGGACACGCCCGGCAAGGTGGCCGCTCTCTGCTCGAAGGCCGTGCGCCCCGACCCCAGCGACCCATCGGTGCCCTCGGTCGCGGCGGTCTGCGTGTACCCGAACCTCGTCGCGGTCGCCGTCGCGCGTCTGCGCGGCTCGAGCGTCAAGGTCGCGTCTGTCGCGACGGCGTTCCCGTCCGGCCAGTCTCCGCTCGCAGTGAAGCTGGCCGACGTTCGCGAGGCGGTCGCGCTCGGCGCGGACGAGATCGACATGGTGATCGACCGCGGCGCTTTCCTCTCGGGCCGCTACGCGAAGGTCTACGACGAGATCGTCAAGGTGAAGGAAGCGTGCGGCGACGCACACCTGAAGGTGATCCTGGAGACAGGTGAGCTCGGGACCTACGACAACGTCCGCCGGGCGTCGTTGCTCGCGATGGCCGCCGGCGGCGACTTCATCAAGACCTCGACCGGGAAGGTGAGCCCGGCGGCGACGCTGCCGGTGACGCTCTGCATGCTCGAAGCGATCCGCGACGTGCACGAGGAGACGGGACGCGTCGTCGGGATGAAGCCGGCGGGCGGGATCCGCACCGCGAAGCAGGCAGTCCAGTACCTCGTCGTCCTGCACGAGACACTCGGCCTCGACTGGATGACGCCCGACCTGTTCCGCTTCGGCGCCTCGTCGCTTCTCAACGACGTGCTGATGCAGATTCGCAAGCAGAAGACCGGCCAGTACCAGTCTCCCGACTACTTCACGCTCGACTGATGGGCGAGCTCGAGCGCAAGCACGCCGCGGTCCCGGCGTTGACCGAGTGGGAGTACGCGCCCGCACCGGAGGCGCGCGACATCGTCAAGCTCGAGGAGCGCTACGGCCTCTTCATCGGGGGCGAGCTGGTCGAGCCGAAGTCGGGCGAGTGGTTCGAATCGATCTCACCCTCCTCCGAGGAGAGGCTCGCGGAGGTGGCCCAAGCCGACGAGCAAGACGTCGACCTCGCGGTGCAGGCAGCGCGCGGCGCGTTCGAGAACGGATGGTCGTCGCTCGCGCCCTCCGAGCGCGCCAAGTACCTCTTCCGCATCGCCCGGATCATCCAGGAGCGGTCGCGCGAGCTCGCCGTGCTCGAGAGCCTCGACGGCGGCAAGCCGATCCGCGAGAGCCGCGACGTCGACCTCCCGCTCGCGGCGGCGCACTTCTTCTACTACGCGGGCTGGGCCGACAAGCTGGAGTACGCGTTCCCGAACCGCAAGCCGGAGCCGCTCGGCGTGGCCGGGCAGATCATCCCCTGGAACTTCCCGCTCCTGATGCTCGCCTGGAAGATCGCACCGGCGTTGGCGGCCGGAAACACCGTCGTGCTGAAGCCGGCGGAGACGACGCCGCTGACCGCGCTCCTGTTCGCCGATGTCTGCCGCCAGGCCGAGCTGCCGCCCGGGGTCGTGAACATCGTGACCGGCGACGGCCGTGCCGGCGCTGCCCTCGTCAAGCACGCTGGCGTCGACAAGATCGCCTTCACAGGCTCGACCGAGGTCGGGAAGGCGATTCAGCGCGAGCTCGCCGGGACCGGCAAGAAGGTGACGCTCGAGCTCGGCGGGAAGGCGGCCAACATCATCTTCGACGACGCCGCGCTCGACCAGGCGGTCGAGGGGATCGTGAATGGGATCTACTTCAACCAGGGTCACGTGTGCTGTGCCGGCTCGCGTCTGCTCGTGCAGGAGTCGATCTACGAGCAGACGATCTCAAAGCTGAAGCGCCGGCTCGAGACGCTGCGCCTCGGCGACCCGCTCGACAAGAACACCGACATCGGCGCCATCAACTCGAAGATGCAGCTCGACCGGATCACGGAGCTCGTCGAGGCCGGAAAGGAGGAGGGAGCGGAGATCTACCAGCCGCCGTGCCGCCTGCCGGAGAAGGGCTACTGGTTTGCGCCGACGGTCTTCACGAACGTCGCGCAGAGCTATCGGATCGCGCAGGAGGAGATCTTCGGCCCGGTCCTCAGCGTGCTCACGTTCCGGACGCCCGAGGAGGCGATCGAGAAGGCGAACAACACGCCGTACGGGCTCTCCGCCGGCGTCTGGACGGAAAAGGGGTCGCGCATCCTCTGGATGGCGGAGCGGCTGCGGGCCGGCGTCGTGTGGGCCAACACGTTCAACCGCTTCGACCCCGCGTCCCCGTTCGGCGGCTACAAGGAGTCCGGCTTCGGTCGCGAGGGCGGCCGGCACGGGCTCGAGCCGTATCTGAGGTTCGAGGAGTGAGGCGCTTCCGGCTCCCGCTTCTGTTGCTCTGCGGAGTCGTCGCGCTGGTGGCCGGCGACCGCCGCTTCGGGAGCGTCAGGTGAGCCGCCTACCGGTCAAGAAGACGTACAAGCTCTTCATCGGCGGCGGCTTCCCGCGTTCGGAGTCGGGTCGCACGTACGAGGCGGAGGGCCAGAACGTCGCTCGGGCCTCGCGCAAGGACGCGCGCGATGCGGTCGTCGCGGCGCGCAAGGCGCAGCCCGGCTGGGCGAGCGCGACTGCCTACAACCGCGGGCAGGTGCTCTACCGGCTCGCCGAGATGATGGAGAACCGGACCGCCGACCTTGCCGCGGTCTGCTCCGGCAAGAAGGAGGTCGAGGCTGCGATCGACCGCGTCGTCTGGTACGCCGGCTGGGCCGACAAGCTCGCCCAGGTGATCGGTTCCTCGAACCCTGTCTCGGGGCCGTACTTCAACTTCTCAGTGCCTGAGCCGACCGGCGTCGTCGCCGTCCTCGCTCCCGAGGAGCCGGCGCTCGGTGGCCTCGTCGCACGGCTCGCCCCAGTGATCGTCGGGGGCAACGCAGCGGTTGTCGTCGCGTCCGAGACGCACCCGCTCGCCGCGATCGAGCTCGCCGAGGCGATCGCGACCTCGGATCTTCCCGGCGGTGTCGTCAACATCCTCACCGGCCTCAGCGAGGAGCTGGCGCCGATCCTGGCCGGCCACATGGACGTGAACGCGATCGACGTCACCGGCGCGGACGGGCAGGCGCCCGAGCTCGAGCGGCTCGCCGCGGACAACGTCAAGCGTGTGGTGCACGGAGCTGCGGACGAGCAGAGTCCGTGGACGATCGCCAGCTTCCTCGAGCTCAAGACTGTCTGGCACCCTATCGGTCAATAGGCGGGTATTCGGGCAAAGCCCGAACACCCGCTGAGAAGCGAAGACCCCTGAAGGCGGTTCGCTTCGCTCCCGCGGGCTCGCCTCCGCAAGGTGGGCGCCCTTATCCGCCGGCGGCGGCTGCCGCTGTGCTATCCCTGGGAGGTGGAGTCCGGGGCCGGCATGCCGAGTGTGTCCGAGTGGGCGGGTGGCTCGGCGGCGTTCACCCGCATGACGCGTTTGTTCTACGAGAAGTACGTGCCGTCGGACCCCCTGCTCGGCCCGCTCTTCGCCGAGATGGCGCCCGATCACCCCGAGCGTGTGGCGGCCTGGCTCGCGGAGACGTTCGGCGGCCCGAAGACCTACAGCGAGCAATACGGCGGCTACGACTGGATGGTCTCGCAGCACCAGGGAAAGGCGCTGACCGAGGCACAACGAGCACGCTGGGTGCAGCTGATGTGTCAGTGCGCCGACGAGGCCGGCCTCCCCGCCGACCCGGAGTTCCGGGCAGCGTTCGTCTCCTACCTCGAGTGGGGCTCGCGAATCGCCCTCGAAAACTCGACTCCAGGCGCGCGGCCGCCGATGCACATGCCCGTGCCACGCTGGTCCTGGGTGGCCGGCGCGACTCCAGGCTCCCGCACCTCCGCTCTCGCCCCGCAACCAGAGGAGCATCCCGTGGCATCACCGACTGCTGACGATCCGCTCAGCTTCGACGCGCACGTCAGGCCGCTGTTCCGCGAACAGGATCGAGCTTCGATGACCTTCGCCTTCGACCTCTGGTCGTTCGACGATGTCAGCGAAAACGCCGATGCCATCCTGAATCGGCTGGAGGAAGGCAGCATGCCCTGCGACGGCGCGTGGCCGAAAGAGCAGGTCGAGATCTTCGAACGATGGATCTCGGCAGGCAAACCCGCCTAGTCCTCAGCCCCTGGCGGCGTAGATCGCCTGCCGCAGCTTCCCGTTCCGCGGCGGCGATGCGAGCGCGTAGACGACGAGCGGCCGGCCGCGTGACCACGTGACGCCGATGTAGTCCGCGAGCATGCGGCCGAGCGTCGTGTCCGGCATCCAGGCGAGTGCCATCCGCCGCGGATTCAACCGCTGCGGCACGCTCCAGCTCGAGCCGTCCTGGGAGGTCACGAGCGCGGCGTCGATCCCGTCCGGCCGGATTGTGTAGTAGGCGATCGCAAGCCGGCCGGTGCCGGGCTCCACCCCGATCGTCGGCATGACCGCGTTTCCGTCGCGGGTAGCACGGACGGGTTGCGACCACGTCGTCCCGTCCGCCGACCGGCTGTAGACGATGTTGTTCGCCTGGCAGTTCGCGCTAAACCGGCAGTCCTGCCAGACAGCCACCACGCGGCCGGCGCCGTCGACGTCAGCCGCCGGGACGGGCGGCGCGCGGAACGGGCTCGCGGGCTTGGACTGCATCCTCGCGATCGTCACCGGGCTGCCCAGGGTCACGCCGCCGTCTGTGGAGTGCACGGCGATCATGCTCGAAGCTCGTGGCGACCAGAAGACGAGTGTGAGGGCGCCGTTCGGCTGGACGACCGGGATCACGCCGGTCACCGGGGCGTGCACGGTCGCTGCCGCGGACCAGGTGAGGCCGCCGTCGTTCGAATACTGCACCGCCAGGTCGTCATCGCCCTCTTGCTCGCCGACCAGCGTGTAGGCGAGGTAGCACCGCCCGCGGAAAGGGCTGGCCGCGCCGTTGTCGCACGCCAGCCAGTTCTTGTCATAGGACATGTCGAACGCCGGTGCGCGGGCCGCGTCGATCGGTCCGGTCCACACGAGGGCGTCGCGGGAGCGGTGGATGGTGAGCCGCGTCGAGTCTGGCGCGATGGCGAGCGTGTTTGCGAGCCAGACGCCGTGCAAGCTGTCGTAGGCGAGGGTCGGATCGCTCGCTCTGGTGGCCGTTCCGGGTGGCACCGAGGTCGCTGTCAGTCCCGGAAGGATCCCCTCACGCCAGGTCTTCCCTCCATCCCTCGAGGTCGAGAAGGCGATGCTCGCGGCGCCGCCGGTGCGGTTGCGGCCGTTCTGGAAGAGGGCGACCGTCGTGCTGCCGACGGTGAGGGAGTCCGGCTCGACCTGCGTCTCGTGCTGGCTGTCGGCGTTCGTCTGCCGGTCGCGGTGGAGGCGCGTGCTCACGATCTCGCAGTCGCTGTCGACGCGGTCGCGGGCATCGGCGGCGACGATGTCGCGACCCGGCCCGCAGGAGATCCGGTCGATCCCGCCGTCGTACTCGGCCGAGATGCGGTCGTCGCCGGCTCGAGCGACGATGCGGTCGGCGCCCTCCCTGCCCGCGAGGAAGTCGGCGCGAACCGTCCCGAGGATCGCCGGGCGCGCGGCTGCGAACGCTACGGTGGGCAGCACCGCGAGGAGAAGGACGATCGCCACGCGGATGCGCACCCCTAGACCGTAGCCACGATCGGTAATGTTGCGGACGCGTGACCGGCCCTAGACGTCTGAGCCAAGCCATCTCCGAGGGTGACGGGATCTCGCTGATCGTGGCCGTGGCCGGTCCCGAGGAGGCGCGGCAGGCCGAGGCGCGCGGCGCGGAGGCGCTTCTTGCCGACGACCACGTCGATGCGATTCGCGCAGCGACCAGCTTGCCTATCCTGACTGCGGCCGGTTCGGCTGGTGACGCGCGCATCGTGCGTCCGGGCGACGAGGACCTCGAACTCCGCGACTCGGTCGAGCTCGTGGTGCAGGTAGGGCGGGAGGAAGAGCTCGAGGAGGCACTCGAGCGCTTCGATCCCGAGCTGTTCGTCCTCGCCGCCAGCGACGTCGACGATCCGCTGGAGTGCGTGCTCGACCTCCTCTCGGACCTGCCGGCGGGCAAGCTCGCCATCGCAGATGTCGGCGACGTCACCCAGGAGCAAATCGTTGAACTGGAGCGCGCCGGCGTCGACGCAGTCTTCGTGCGCGAGCTCCCCTAGGAGGGTTTGGCGGAATGTCGCCCGGCGGCTCAGCCGATATTTCGCCAAACCCTCCTGTGAACCACGAGCGGCGCAGCTCGCTCGCGATCGGCGTCGCCGTGTTCATCGCCGGCGGCGTCCTGCTCGGCCTCGAGATCGCGTCGAGCCGCGTCCTCGCGCCGTTCTTCGGCAACTCGCTCTACGTCTGGGGCTCGCTGATCGGGATCGTGCTCGCGGGGCTCTCGACCGGGTACTGGCTCGGCGGCATCGTGGCCGACCGCTATCCGACGCCACGCCTGCTCGTCGGCCTGCTCGGCACGGCCGCGTTGCTCGTGCTCGCGATCCCGTTCGTCGACGGCTGGGTGCTGGACCAGGTCGTCGCCTGGGACCCCGGCCCGCGGCTGAACCCCGTGATCGCAACCATCCTCCTCTTCGGCCTGCCGAGCCTCGTCCTCGGCAGCGTGTCCCCCGTCGCCGTACGCCTGAAAGCCCGCTCGATCGAGGAGCTCGGTCGCACGGCCGGGCGGCTCTTCGCCATCTCGACGGCGGGCTCGATCGCCGGCACGTTCCTGACCTCGTTCTGGCTGATCCCCGAGCTCGGCACCGACCAGGTGCTGGCGTCGGCCGCGATTGCCCTGGTCCTGGCCGCGGCTGCGGTGGCGCTCGTCGAGAGGCTCGTGCTTGCGTTCGCCCTCGCCCTGACGCTCGCCGGCGTCAGCGTGGGGGCGGTCATCTCACTCGCGCCCGACAAGGGCGGAACGGTTGCCGCGTCGCAGCTTCGGAACTGGTCGCCGGTTTACCGGCAGCGGTCTCTCGAAGACCGCAGCGGCGGAATCGAGGAGTCGCAGAGCGGCTACAAGATCGTCGCCACCAAGGACTCGCAGTACCACCGCATCGCCGTCGTCGACGACGACACCAGTCGCTACCTCCGCTTTGACAGCTCCTTCCAAAGCGGGATGTACCTCGACGACCCGTACCGGACACGCTTCATCTACTCCGACTATCTCCAGCTGCCCTTCGCCTACCGGGCGCAGACGCGCCGGATGCTCTACATCGGGCTCGGCGGCGGCTCGGCGCCCAAGCGGACCTGGCGCGATTTCCC
Organism: Gaiellaceae bacterium; assembly: GCA_045403015.1. Classification (GTDB taxonomy): domain Bacteria; phylum Actinomycetota; class Thermoleophilia; order Gaiellales; family Gaiellaceae; genus Gaiellasilicea. The sequence goes on from JAXIPI010000124.1 coordinate 24,602, forward strand.
CGGCGTTCGAATCGACGTCGTCGAGCTCGACCCGGAGGTCGTCGACATGGCGTACAAGTACTTCGAACTCCCCCGCGATCCGCGGCTGGCCGTCGAGGTCGAGGACGGCCGCCGCTACGTGTCCGGCCACGAAGGCCCCTGGGACGTGATCGTCATCGACGCCTTCTACTCCGACGCGATCCCGTTCCACCTCGCGACCCGGGAGTTCCTCGAGCTCGCCCGCTCGCGGCTCGCTCCCGGCGGGCTTGTCGTCACGAACATCATCGGCGCCGTCAGCGGTTCGGACTCACGTCTCTTCCGCTCCATGCTTCGCACCTATCGCACGGTCTTCCCCACCGTCGCGATTCATCCGGTGGTCGACACCGGCGGCAACGATCTCGGGTCGATCCGCAACATCATCCTCGTGGCCGGTGAGGGAGCCGCGCCGTCGAAGCAGTTCCTGCTCGACCGCTGGCGCGAGGTACGCCGCCGCTCGCCGGGCGCGCCCGATCTCACGACGGCGATCAAGGGCCGCGTGGACATACCCGTCCCGACCCAGGACGTCCCGGTGCTGACGGACGACTACGCGCCAACCGACGCCCTGCTGCTTCTGTTCGACTAGAGGTTCTAGCCGTCGACGGCCGAAAGTCTCGCCTGCGGGAGGAGGTGCGCCAGCATTCGCTCCACGATTTTGCTGAGCGCACCGGGGTCGTAGGGCTTCTCGATGAAGCCGTCCGCTCCGGTCTGGAAGGCCATCGCCTTGATGACCGGATCTGCCTCCGCGGTCACGAAAACAAGCGGGACGTCGCGCGTGCGCTCGTCGCTACGGAGCGCGGCTGCGAGGGCGAATCCGTCGAGCACGGGCATGCTGATGTCGAGCAGGACGAGGTCGAGCGGCTTGGCGCGGGCGAGCTCGAGGCCTTCCTGTCCGTCTGCGGCCTCGAACACGTGATAGCCGTCGCGGTGGAGGATCCTGGCGCAGAGACGGCGGAGCGCCGAATCGTCGTCGACCACCAGCACGCGTGGCGGGCCGGGCCGGCGCGGCTTCCCGCCGGGGACTGGCTCGAGCTCCTCCATCGATCCTCCTCAGGCCAAACCTTCGGAGCCGGTCGCAGGTTGACCGACGTCTTCAGCCCGGTTCTTGAGGGCGGATCAAAAAGCAGGGTCGGTCTCTGTGGCCCCGCGTGATGCCACTACGACCAGTTGCTGTGGTCGTGACGCGTCTCAGCTTAGCGTCAAGCCATCCAATTGTCAGGCCGGGCTCGGCGGCGTAAACTGGGCATCGGCGCGCGATTCTCGCCGTCCCTCGAACCCCGTTCAGCGATGACAGACCACCGCCTCCTACGCATTCTGATCGCGAACGAGCGCAAGGATCGGCTCGAACGAATCGCCGAGATTGTCACGGGGCTCGGCCACGAGGTGATCTCCCGCGAGCTCGAGGTCGCAGACGTGGCGGCGGCGACCGAGCGTGAGCAACCGGATCTGGCGTTCGTCGGGCTCGGCGTCAGCGGCGAGCATGCGCTCGACATGATCTCCGAGATCGTCCGCGAGGCGTCCTGCCCAGTGATCGCGCTGCTCGAGTCGGACGACCCAGTGTGGGTCAACGAGGCGGCGAAGCGCGGCATCTTTGCCTACATCGTCGACGGCAGGGCCGAAGAGATGCAGAGCACGATCGACATCACCCTCCGCCGCTATGCCGAGTACGCCAATCTCGAGGGGGCGTTCGCCCGGCGCGCGGTGATCGAGCGCGCGAAGGGGATCATGATGGCCAGGCAGTCGATCGACGAGAACAAGGCGTTCGAGCTGATGCGATCGCAGTCCCAGCGGACTGGTCAGAAGCTCTTCGACATCGCGAAGGCTGTCGTCGACAGCCACCTCCTGCTCGTCCCGCCCGAGCGCACCACGCCCTAGCCGGCGAAGGCCTGGGCGACGTCCCACCACTCTCGCGGGACGGTCTTCAGCTCCTTCGTCGCTTCGACGAGCGAGACGTCGACGATCGAGTCGCCGTGGAGGGCGGCCATGCGGCCGAAGGTGCCGGCGTGGACGAGGTCGGCGGCTTTGAGCCCGTACCGTGTCGCCAGGACGCGGTCGCGGGGGGTGGGTGTGCCACCTCGCTGGACGTGGCCGAGCACGGTGACGCGCGTCTCGTAGCCGGTTCGGTCCTCGATCTCTCGGGCGAGCTCTCCGCCCACGCCGCCGAGAACGACATGGCCGTACTGGTCGGTGGGGCGCGCCTCGCCGGCGACGAGCGTCTTCTCGCCCGAGGCGTAGGTGAGCTCGTACCCCTCGCTCACGACCACGATCGAGAAGTCCTTGCCGGTCTTGTGGCGCTTCTCGAGCCGCGCGCAGGCATCCTCGACGGTCATCGGCTGCTCGGGGATCAGAATCACGTCCGCGCCGCCGGCGATCCCGGAGTGGACGGCGATCCAGCCGGTGTGGCGGCCCATCACCTCGACGACCATCACACGGTTGTGCGACTCGGCCGTCGTGTGCAAGCGGTCGATCGCCTCGGTCGCGATCGTGACCGCGGTATCGAAGCCGAAGGTGTAGTCCGTCGCGTTGAGGTCGTTGTCGATGGTCTTCGGGACGCCGACGACGGGAAAGTCGTGCTCGGCGTGGAGCTTCGCGGCGACGCCGAGCGTGTCTTCGCCTCCGATGGCGACGAGCGCGTCGAGCCCCTCCCGCTTGAACGTGGCAAGCACCTTGTCGACACCGCCCTCGACGTTGTACGGGTTCGTCCGCGACGTGCCGAGGATCGTGCCGCCGCGCGGGAGGATCCCGGAGACCTCGCGCAGCCCGAGCGGCCCCACGATCCCGTCAACCATCCCGCGCCATCCCTCCCGCACCGCCGCGACCTCCCAGCCGCGGTCGATGACACGTCGCGTGACCGCGCGGATGACGGCGTTCAGGCCTGGACAGTCGCCGCCACCGGTGAGGATGCCAACCCGAGCCACGGCGCCAGTCTAAGGAGCAGCCGGTGTTTGCCGAGGACCGAACCGGCAGGTGAGCGATCGCGAGACGTAAGCTCGCGTGTGCAGCCCAGCAGAAATGCCGAAGGGGGGAATCGAACCCCCACTCCCCGAAGAGAACCGGATTTTGAGTCCGGCGCGCTTTAGCGTGGGGGAACCCCCAGGTTCCCCCACGAGCCCCCTCC
>JAXIPI010000297.1:0-3959 GCA_045403015.1 Gaiellaceae bacterium
CACCCGGAGGGCGCGGCGCGCGGCCTCCGCGCCCACTTCACGACCCGGCGCACCGACCGGCTCGACGGCTGCCGCCCACTTGACGGTTGCCGCCACCCGCTCCGCCGCCTCCTCGAGCCGCTCGAGCGGCAGTCGATCTGAGCGCGCCGCCTCGGAGATTGCGACGACGAGCGCGTCGACCGTCTCCTCGTGCAGGTCGTGGCCGACGCAGAGCGCGTCCACGCCCGCCACGAGCGCCTGAACGGCGGCCTCCTCCATGCCCACACCGCCGCTGATCGCTCGCATCTCGAGCGCGTCCGTGACCACGAGCCCGTCGAAGCCCAGCTCCTGACGGAGCAGCCCGGTGAGAATCCTGTGGCTCAAGGTGGCGGGCAGCTCGTCCAGATCCGGGACGAGCAGGTGTCCGCTCATCACCGCTTTGACCCCCGCGGCAATCGCGGCCCTGAAAGGCAGCAGCGCGGCCTCGAGGTCGCCGCCCACGACCGGGAGGTCGAGGTGCGAGTCGACTGCCGTGTCCCCGTGCCCGGGGAAGTGCTTCGCGCAGGCGGCGACGCCCTGCCGCTGCGTTCCGCGCACGAACGCTGCGACGTGACGAGCGACGAGCTCCGCATCGGCGCCGAAGCTGCGCACGCCGATCACCGGGTTACGCGGGTTCGTGTTCGCGTCTGCGACCGGAGCAAAGTTGAGATTCACGCCGGCACGAACGAGCTCGCCCGCGATCGCCGCCGCGACCTCCTCCGTCAGCTCGACATCGTCGACGGCGCCGAGTGCCAGGTTGCCGGGATACGAGCTGCCACGATCGGCTTCCAGCCGGGTGACGTCGCCGCCCTCCTCGTCGATGGCGACGAGGACGTCGCCGGCCTCCCGCAGCCGCGCCGTCAGCGCTGCCAGCTGAACGGGATCGCCGACGTTGTAGGCGAAGAGCGTGATCCCGCCGAGGCCGGCCTCGAGCCGCCGGAGCACCCAGTCGGGGACCTCGTGGCCGGGGAAGCTCGGCAGCAGGCAGCCGGCGGCGAGCCGCTCGATCGTCACGACTTGACCGCCCCTGCGGTGAGGCCGAAGGCGATCTTTCGGTGCACGAGCACGAAGAAGATGACCACCGGGATCGCGGTCAGCGTCGCGCCCGCCATCAGCGAGCCCCAGTCGGTCCCGCGAAGCGTGGTGAAGTTCGCAAGCCAGATCGTCAGGGTCTGCTTCTCCTGGCTCGAGAGGAGGACGTAGGCGATGATGAACTCGTTCCAGGCCTGGATGAAGGCGAAGATCGAGGTCGCGACGAGGCCTGGAGCGACGAGCGGCAGCATGATCCGCACGAAGGCGCCGAAGCGGGTCGAGCCGTCGACCATCGCCGCCTCCTCGAGCTCCTTCGGGACACCGGCGACGAAGCCGCGCAGCGTCCAGACGCAGAACGGAAGGACGATTGCGATGTAGGTGACGATCAGGCCGCTGAGCTTGTCGACCTGATGGACGCGGCTGAGCATGATGTAGAGCGGGATGATCAGCGCGGCGAGCGGCACCATCTGCACCGCGAAGACGAGCACCACGAACACGCGCGCTCCGCGAAAGCGGAACTTCGCGAGCGCCAGGGCAGCAAGGAACGCGAGCGCGACCGACGCCACCACGACCGCGCAGACGATGATCAGGCTGTTCTTGACGTTGTCCCAGAAGTACGGCCGCCCGATCGCGTCGCGGAAGTTGACGAGCGTCGGACTCGGGATCCACTTCGGCCTATACGAGAGCACGTCGTTGCCGGGCTTGAACGCGGTCGAGACCATCCAGTAGACCGGGAAAGTCATCACGAGGAAGACGAGCAGGCCCGTCAGGTTGAGAGCGACGCGCCGCACGAGCTTGCGGCGGCTGCGCCGTCGGCGTGGTACAGGTGCGGCGACGCTACTCAATCGATCTCTCCGATCCGCACCATCTGGCGGATGTAGAAGAAGGTGACGGTCAGCATCGCGAGCACCGTCACCACCGCGATCGCCGAGCCGAGCCCGTAGTTCGAGACGCTGAAGGACGTCACGAACGAGTAGATGTTCATCACGAAGTACTCCGACTCCGGCCGCGCGTTCCGGATGATCCAGATCTGGCTGAAGACCTGGAAGTTCCAGATCACCGAGAGGCTCGTGAGGATCACGAAGATCGGCTTCAGGATCGGCAGCGTGATGTCGCGGAAGATGCGGAACGCGTTGGAGCCGTCGATCGACGCTGCCTCCACGAGCTCTCGCGGCACCTGCGTCAGACCCGCGTAGACAGTGATCGCGACGAACGGGATCGCCCCCCAGACGACGATGGCGGCAATCACCGCGAACCCTTCCCACGGGTTGACGAACCAGTCGTGGTGATCGAAGTACCCGAGTCCGAGGTGCGCCAGCACCCAGTTCGCGACGCCGAACTCGTAGTCGACCATCCAGGTCCAAATGTTCACGGCGACGACCGGCGGCATCGACCAGACGAGGACGAGGCCGGTCGTGATCAGCAGGCGCATGAAGCTCCCGAGCTGCGCGAGGAGGAGTGCGATCAGCGTCCCGAGCACCATCGTCGAGCCGACCGTGAACGCCGTGAACCCGACCGTGCGCGCGAGCACGGTCCAGAACTGACGGTCGTGAAAGATCTGGGCGTAGTTGTCCACGCCGATCCACTCGCCCTTGTGCGCGATCAGCTCGAAGAGGCCGTACTTCTGGAACGAGAGCGCGACGAGCTGGTAGAGCGGGTACCCGAGCACGGCGACGATCACGAGCAGCGCCGGCGCGAGCATGACGTAGGGGGCGGCCACCCGCCCCGGCCGGACGCGGGCCCGACGACGAGCCGGCCTTGCGGCCGGCTCGATCGTGGGGAGGGCAGACTCGGTGCTCACGTCCGGGGACGAGAGCTTACGAGGCGTTCAGGATCTGCGTGATGCGGTCGCTCGCCTGCTTCGCGAGCTCCTTCGTCTTGCCTGGGTTCCGGAGGATGCCGCTGAGCATGCTCTGGAGGACGTTCCCGCTCTCGACGTTCGCCCAGTTCGGCGTCGCCGGCACGAACCAACTCGCCTTCGCAGCCTCCGCGAACGGAGCGAGCGTCGGCTTGGAGGCGTTGATCCTGGCAAGCGTCGTCGTGTTCGGGATCACGCCGCCCTTGACGGCCATCGTGGTCATGTTGCTCGAGCTCGTGAAGGCGGCGATCCAGTCGGTCGCAAGCGCCTTGTCCTTGCTCGTCACCGGGACGCCGAGGACCGAGCCGCCGAGGAAGGTCGGCATGAACTGCCCCTTCGTGTGGCTCGGCATCGGGTAGGCGCCGATCTTGCCGGTCAGGCCCGGGTTGCCGACCTTCGGGTCGAGCGCGTACGGCCACTCCCACCCGTTGCCGACGAACGAGCCGACCTTGCCCTTCGCGAAGACGAGTGCCTGCTGAGGATGCGCCTCGTCACCGGTCTTGTTCGCGCGCGAGAGCTTCAGAGCGGTCGCCCGCCACGCGGCGAGACCTTCGAGCGACTGCGGGGAGTCGAGCGTACCGACCCACTTGCCGCCCTTCGTCTTGGCGATCTGGCCGCCGAAGTCGTAGACGAAGGACATCGCGGCGTACCAGTACCGGCCGGGGAAGTAGACCGCGGAGTACGTCGGATCCTTCTTGCCGCCGTACTTCGCCATCAGCTTCTGGCCGGCGGCCTGGAACTCGGCCAGCGACGTCGGCGTGCTCTTGATGCCCGCAGCCTTGTACTGGTCGGTCCGGTAGATGACGCCGCGAGCTCCGGCGTAGTACGGGACGGCGTACGTCTTGCCGTTGTAGGTGCCGGCCTTGGCGAGCCCTGAGAGCCACGTGCTCGAGTTCGGGAAGGCTCCCTTGTCGAGCGGTGCGAGCGCTCCGGCGGCCGTGTACTTCGGCGTGTCGGTGTTGCCGAACTCGATCACGTCGGGCGCGTTGCCTGCGCCGAGCGTCGCTTCGAACTTCGTCTTGTAGTCGCCCCAGGTCTGGTACTGCACCTT
>JAXIPI010000047.1:0-7034 GCA_045403015.1 Gaiellaceae bacterium
CACGCGGCGTCGCTGCGTCAGGCTTTCGCCCATTGCGCAAGATTCCCCACTGCTGCCTCCCGTAGGAGTCTGGGCCGTGTCTCAGTCCCAGTGTGGCTGATCGTCCTCTCAGACCAGCTACGGATCGTCGCCTTGGTAGGCCATTACCCCACCAACAAGCTAATCCGCCGCGGGCTCATCCTCGATCGGAGGCCGAAGCTACCTTTTCTCACGAGCTCGTAAGCTCGAGAGGCTATCCGGTATTAATCCGGGTTTCCCCGGGCTATCCCAGAATCGAGGGCAGATTACCCACGTGTTACTCACCCGTTCGCCGCTGTCCCCAGTCCCGAAGGACTGGTTCTCGCTCGACTTGCATGTGTTAAGCGCGCCGCCAGCGTTCGTCCTGAGCCAGGATCAAACTCTCCGTGAAGGATTGTTTGCCCATGAATGCAGTCAAACATCGACTGCGGGCAATCTTTCGCTTCGAGCTTGAGCTCAAAGTGTCTTCCGCACCGCTACCGAGGTAGCGGAGGGTCGACGGGTTTTTGTTGAAGCCTCATCCGAACCGTGGGCAAGCCCACGAGACGATGAGGTCTCGACGTAAACGCACGCTGTTGAGTTTTCAAAGACCAGTGCCACTTGGAAGCGGCGGCGAAAAAAAGCCTCCGGCACGCGCCAGAGGCCTCCAAAGCTTGTGGTGCTGATCGTATCCGATCGGGCTTGGAGACACTCCGGTTCGTCGCGGGACAGGGACTTTAGTTCTCCGACCCTCACGGGCGGCCGAACAACAGTAGCAAAGAAGACGGCTTCGTCAACCGGTTTCCCGCATTTTCGCGAAGCGGCGCTTGCCCGCCTGGACGGTCGCATCGACGAGTCGCTCGCGCGGCACGTCGAGCTCGGCGACGGCCACGCCGTCAACTTTCACGCCTCCCTGGTCGATCAGCCGCCGCGCCTCGCTCGTCGACAGTCCGAAGGCGGCTGCGAGCAGGGCCGGCAGGTGGACAGGATCCTCCGCCGGCAGCTGGACGTCGGGGAGATCGTCGGGCGCCAGCCCTTCCCGCACGACGCGGGTGAAGTGCGCCTCGGCGCGCACCGCGGCCTCCTCCCCGTGCGAGCGCGCGGCGATCGCGCGCGCGAGCGCGAGCTTGGCATCCATCGGCTCTCCTTCCGGCACGGGGCGCTCGAGTACGAGCCGGTACCACTCCTCCAGCTGCGAGTCGGGAATGCGCATCGTCCGCCCGAATTGCTCTTCGGGCGGCGCGGTCAGCGGGATGTTGTTGCCGACCGACGAGCTCATCTTCTCGCCGTCCCAGGAGAGAAGGAGCGGCGTCGTCAACACAACTTGCGGCTCGAGCCCGTACGCCTCCATCACCATCCGGCCGGCGAGGAGGTTGTAGAGCTGGTCGGTGCCGCCGAGCTCGACGTCCGCCTCGATCGCGACCGAGTCGTAGGCCTGCATCAGCGGATAGAGCAGCTCCGAGACGGAGATCGGCTCCTCCGCGGCCATCCGTTTCGAGAAGTCGTCCCGCTCGAGGATCTGGGCGACCGTCGTCGTGCGCGTCAGCCGGATGACGTCGGCGAAGTCGAGACCGCTGAGCCATTCGCTGTTGAAGCGAACCTCTGTCTTTTCAGGGTCGACGATCGTGTAGGCCTGCTCCACGTACGTCTTCGCGTTCGCGTCGATCTCCTCGGGTGAGAGGATTGGCCGCTCCGCGGAGCGGCCGGACGGGTCGCCGATTCGGGTCGTGTAGTCGCCGACGATGAAGACGCCGACGTGGCCGGCGTCCTGGAAGGCGCGCATCCGCTGGAGCGGAATCCCGCGGCCGACGTGGAGATCGGGCGAGGTGACGTCGATGCCGAGCTTGACGCGCAACGGCCGGCCGAGCTTCAGCTTCTCCTCGAGCCCGCCTTTGGGCAGGACGTCGACCGCGTTGCGGGTGAGATCCTCGACGCTCACGGGCCGCCGATTCTACGGACGTGCGCCTCGGTGACCGCCGCCGGTGAGGTGCAGCCGCAGAGCGCGAGCGCGAGCTCGGTCTCGTCGCGGAGCAGCTCGAGCACACGGCGCGCGCCCGCCTCGCCGGCGTGGGCGAGCCCCCAGAGGACGGGACGCCCGACGAGCACCGCCCGGGCGCCGAGCGCAAGCGCGGTGACCACGTCGCTGCCGCGACGGATCCCCCCGTCGACGAGCACCTCGATCCGTCCATCGACCGCCTCGACCGCCTCGGGCAGCAGCTCCGAGGTCGGCGCGACGCCGTCGAGCTGCCGGCCGCCGTGGTTCGAGACGACGATCGCCGCAACACCGTGCTCGCAGGCCAGAGCAGCGTCCTCCCCGGTCTGGATTCCCTTGACGACCACGGGCAGCGGCGACTCGGCCACGATCGTCTCGAGATCTCGCCAGCTGAGCGTCGGGTCGATCCACGTGAGCACCTCGAGCGGCGTCGCGCCGCCCCAGCCTCCGGCCGCTGCCGAGACGCTCGGAACGAGCACGTCCTCGGGCACCCGGAACTCGGTGCGGAGATCACGCTCGCGGCGGCCGAGACGCGGCGCGTCGACCGTGAGCACGATTGCGCCGAAGCCCGACTCGACCGCCTGGTCAACGAGCGCGCTCGTGACGCCCCGGTCGCGGAACACGTAGAGCTGGAACCAGCGTGGCGCGTCCGGTGCGGCCGCAGCGACCTCGGCCGGGGTCGAGGTGGCGATCGTCGAGAGGCACATGATCGTCCCCACCGCGGCCGCCGCACGCGCCGTCCCCGGCTCTCCATCCGGATGGACCATGCGGTGAAAGGCCGTGGGCGCGACGAGGATCGGCATCGAAACCTCGGTGCCGAGAACCGTCGTCGCCGTTGTCGTGCGCTCGACGTCGACGAGGACCCGCGGTCGCAGCCGGTAGCGGCGCCAGGACTCGACATTCTCGCGCAGCGTCCGCTCGTCGCAGGCTCCGCCGGCGAAGTACCCGAGCGCGCCTTCTTCGAGGATGCTCTCGGCAAGCCGCTCGTAGTCGGAGACGGTGAGCGGCTCGCTCATAGGGCGAATGTATCTAGAACGGGTACGGCATCAGGCTCCACACCGCGGCCGCATACCAGAAGCCGAACGCCAGGCTCATCGTGCCGACTGCGGGTACAGCCACGGCGAACGAGCGCCGGACGGGAGCGCTGCCGAGCGTCGCTCCGAAGCCGGTCGTGAGCAGCGTCATCGAGACGGCAGTGAAGACGGCGAGGATCACCAACGACGCAGCGGCCAACGGCTTCGACGGAATGGCTGCGAGCAGAAGGACTCCGACACCGGCACTGCCGCCCATGCCGTGCACGAGCCCGATGCCGAAGGCGCCGAGCGGCGTCCGCACCTGGTGCCGGTGACCCTCGTCCTCGGGACCGTGCGAGTGGGCGTGCAGATGGAAGAACCCGCTGCGCCAGCGGATCAGCAAGCGGACGGCGAGAAAGATGATCAGGGCGGCAACCGCTGTCTCCGCCCCCTGTTGGAGGCGCTCTGGCAGGTACGCCTCGAAGAGCACGATCGGGAGTCCGAATACGACGAGCGTGAGGGCGTGGCCGAGACCCCAGAAGACGCCGAGCTCGGCCGCGCGGCGGCTCGCTCGTTCCCGCCCGGAGGCGACAAGCGCTGTGACCGCCGCGATGTGGTCCGGATCGGTCGCATGACGCAACCCGAGCAGCGCAGCGACGAGGAGGACGATGAGGACTGAGCCGCCGTTCGACATGGCGGCGATGTGGTCGTCGAGACCGAACATGGCTAGAGCACCTCCGGGAGAGCTTTGAGCGTGATGACGACTCCGACCCCGAGAATCACGAGCGCGCTCGCGGCGGGAAGGAGACGGATGAGCGGGCCGTCGAGCGAGATGCGGCTGAAGGCCCGCTTCGCGAGGACGGCGACGAGGCCGATCGAGGTGATCGTGGCTGCGAGGCCGAGGCTGAAAGCGACGATCAGCGCGAGACCGAAGCCGATCCGGTGCAGAGCGATCGCACTGAGCAGGACGACGAGAGCCGACGGGCACGGCAGCAGGCCGGCGGCGATACCGACGCCGAGCAGGCCGCGCCGGTCATGGTGGTGGTGGTGGCCGTGCTCGTGGCTGTGGCCGTGGTGGTGGTGATGGCCACGACGGCGCGCGCGAGAGAAGAGGACAGAGCCGCCCACGGCGACCACCAGCAGGCCGGAGGTCAGCGTCAGCCAGGGATAGAGCGTCTCGGGGACGATGAAGCGAGAGAGCAGCAGCGTCACGAACCCGAGCGCGAAGACGCCGATCGTGTGCGTGATCGTCACGATGCCGCCGAGCAGGACGGCGTCGACCGGCCTCCCCTTCGTCCCGACGAGGTACCCGGCGACGATCGCCTTGCCGTGCCCCGGCGTCAGTGCGTGCGCCGCGCCCCAGAAGGCCGCGATCGCGAGCGAGAGCAGGATCACGCCCAGCGAGAGGTCGCCGCGAGACACGAGCGACTCGAAGCCACCCTTCGCATGCCCGACCGCGGCCTCGCTGCGGAGCTGCGGGGGCGACCCGATGCCATCGCCGAACGTGAAGGAGGCGGTGGCCGAGGTGACGTCGAGCGGCGAGCGGAGGAGGTCGTTCGGATAGGCGCGCAGGTCGTTGCTGCGGCTTTCCGCAGGGGCGCTCGAGGAATGCAGCTCGGCTCCCTCCTCGGCACGGACGACGACTTCGCGCCAGCCGATCCGCGAGGAGAAATTGCGGTCGACGAACGCGAGGCGGGAGCCGCTGCCGGCTGCGGCGTAGACGGCGTCGAAACGGAGCGTCTTCAGCCCGCCGGCACCGGGCCGTTCGGAGACCCGCCGCTCGAGTAAGCGAAGCCGTGCGCGGCGGCCGTCGAGCCGGAGCTCGAGACCGCGGGCGGCCTCCCGCCCGAAGCGGGGAGCGCGGACCTGCGTGCCGAGCTGGAAGGTGGGGATCTCCGCGAGGTCGAGCGCGTAGTGGACGTAGACGTGGCCGCCCGAAAGCTCGATCTCCGTCTGCCGGTTGACGGTGAAGTTCCCGAGCGGGTGTGCGAGCGCCGACGCGGGGGCGGCGAGCGCGGCGACGACGGCGAGGCTGATGAGAACGCGCTTCATGCGGCGTACCTCCGTGCGGTCGAGCTCCAGAGGAGCGAGAAGTGCGGATTCGTGTCGAGCGCGAGGCGGAACCAGTGCCGCGCGTCAGCGTCCCGGCCGAGGCAGCGCTCGATCATCCCGCGGTGGAAGAAGAACGAGGCATCGCGTGTGCCGAGCCGCAGGGACCGCTGCGACCAGCGGCGCGCCTCGCCGCAGCGGCCGTTGCGCGCAAGCGCCCACGCGAGCACGTCGTCGCCGGCGACCGAGGGCCGGCGGACGTGGGCGAGGCGAGCGAGCTTCAGCGTCTCGGCGAGGCGGATGCCGCGGTCGGTGCGATAGAGCGCGGACTCGAGGTCGATCCTCGAGCCGTTCGCCGCCTGGATCCTTTCGATCGCGGCGACGAGGCTGTACTGCTCGCGCGCCTCCCGCGTGCGGCGTGTGGCTGCCAGCAGGTCACCAAGCTGCGCGACGTAGCCGGGGAGCGGAACCCCCTCGACCGCACGCCGCTGCAGCGTGACCGCGCGACCGAGCCTCCCCCGCGCCGCCTCGAATCGCGCGAGCGCGTCGAGTGCGGGTGCGTAGCCGGGACGGGCGGCGAGCGCCAGCCGGTAGAAGGACGCGGCGCGCGCTGCACGGCCGACGGACCAATGCAGCTTTCCGAGCTCCACCGACGTCCAGGCGTAGGCCTCGGGATTGCCGGCCGCGGCGTCCAGCGCGAGCTCCATCGCGTCAATCGCCGCGGCGACGTCGCCGCGGAGCTCGCGCGCGTACGAGACGCGTGCATAAGAAGAGGTGTTGGGCTTCAGCGCGGCCATGCGGTCGAACGCCGCGAACGCGGCGTCGTAGCGGCCGAGCTCGAGCAACGCATCGCCGGCGACGCCATGCGGTGCGGCTGTGCCCGGTGCGGCAGCGATCGCCCGGCGGGCGAGCGCGAGCGCGTCCCGAAAACGGTGGCGGGTGAGGGCGACGCCGCCGAGCCCGGTCAGCGCCTCAAAGTCCGCCGGCTGAAGCTTCACGGCCCGGCGGAGTGCGCGGTCGGCGCGAGAAACGTACGCCGCGTCGCCGGTCTCACGAGCCCGCTGCGAGTACGCGAGCCCGAGCAGGGCGAGCGAGTGAGCGTCGCCCGGACGAGCGGCGACGTCGGCCTGCAAACGCATGATGAGTGCCTGCGTGTCGCCCGGCGCGAAGCCGGCGCCGAGCGCCTCGGCCTCGACGGGCGCGGGCGCGACAGGGGTTGCGGAACGCGACTCGCGCGCCACACCGCCGACGAGAGCAGCGAGCGCGAGGGCGGCGATCACGGTTGCGGTGACGAGTGCCTTCATGGTGGCGGCGGCCGGTGCCGGTGGGGGAGGGCCTGCTCGCGCAGACCCTCCCCACATCGGTCTTGGCTTCCGGGGTCAGGGCTTCTGGAGCCCCTTCGAGTTGGCGAACCCCTGCGGCGGGTCGGCCTCGTACGGGAACGAGTCGGACGCCGGGACGTCGCCGCTGTTGACGCCGTCGCCGAGCGGGACCTTGTTCCCCTTCAGGAAGCCGGCCATGACCTGCTCCGCGATGTCGATCACGTCATCGTTGAGCCGGCGGCCGTTCGGGAAGCCGCCGTTGTCGCCCCCGATGACGCCGAGACGACTGACCTTTCCAGGCTGCGTAACCGGGATCGAGTAGTTCAGCCGCAGCAAGTCCGCGACTGTGCTGCCGGTGAAGTTGAGGCCCTTGACGCCGGTGCCGAAGACGGCAACGAGGTCGTCACGGTTGTCCTCCGGTGCGTTCAGCTTGTAGAGGTCGTTCATTAGCTTCGCGAGGATCGGCTTGACGACCGGGCCGGCGAACTGCTTGTCGTCGTCCCGACGCCCTTCAAGGACCTGTGGAACCGCTCGGCGCCCGTGAACGACAAGCAGTTCGCCGGCCCGGTCGTCAAGCCGATCCTGGCGAAGCTGATGAACGACCTCTACAAGCTGAACGCACCTGAGGACAACCGTGACGACCTCGTTGCCGTGTTCGGC
>JAXIPI010000236.1:0-5642 GCA_045403015.1 Gaiellaceae bacterium
CCGGCGGCGCCGATTGGCCCCCCTACGAGCGCACGCGAACCTGGATCCGCGAGAACGGCCGCTTCCGGCGCGACATCCTGGATCTGCTCGGCAGCTCCGGGCCGATCGCCTCACGCGACATCCCGGACACGTGCGTCGTGCCGTGGGCATCGACCGGGTGGACCAACAACCGCAACGTCACTCAGATGCTGGAGTCCCTGATGATGCGCGGCGAGGTCGCAATCGCCGGGCGCGTCGGGCGACAGCGGCTGTGGGATCTGGCCGAGCGCGTGTACCCGGCCGACGTCGTCGTCCCGTCGGTCGACGAGGCCCACCGGGCCAAGGACGAGCGGCGGCGCGCCTCGCTCGGCATCGCCCGACAGAAGACCACCGCCATGCCGGTCGAGCCGATCGACGTCGGCGAGGCCGGAGAGCCGGCCGTGGTCGAGGGCACCAAGGGCGAATGGCGCGTCGACCCAGCGGCGCTCGGCTCCGACTTCGAGGGACGCACGGCGCTGTTGTCACCGTTCGACCGGCTCATCTACGACCGGCGCCGCACGCAGGAGCTGTTCGAGTTCGAGTACATCCTCGAGATGTACAAACCGGCGGCCAAGCGCCGCTGGGGCTACTTCGCCCTCCCGGTGCTCCACGACGACCGGCTGGTCGGAAAGGTCGACGCCGTCGCCGACCGCAAGGCCTCCGTCTTGCGGGTGCATGCGATCCACGAGGACGTGAAGTTCACCCGGACCATGACCAAAGCCGTGCAGGCCGAACTGCAGGACTTGGCCGCGTGGCTCGGGCTGGGCGCGGCCGAATCAGGGTAGATACCGCTTGCGCAGGGCCGAGACGGTGCGCCTCGGGAGGGCGTTGGCGTTGAGGAGCTCCTCGACGGTCGTTGAGGAGAACGTCGACTCGTCCATGAGGAGGTCTCGGTACCGGGCGCACGCGTCGGCGAGGTCCGGGTTGCCGGCGAGGTGGACGACGACGTAGCGGCCCCACTTCCACGCGCTGCTCGGGTGTTGAAGCATCGAGAGCAGCAGCAGGTGCTCGAGCCACATCACGCAGAGATCCGACTTCCCCTTGACCGCGTCCGTCGCCCCCGGTGCGAAGGCGCCCGACCGCTCGGACACCTCCAGGTAGCGCCAGAGGTTGCTTGGCTTGGGAATTTCAGTCTTGGTCCGCTCGTGGTACTTGATGTCCAGGCCGACGATCCCGTGCGTCCCGTCGCCGAGGTCGAGCACGAACCCGGCGTCGAACGCCCGGAGACTGTTGAGGTACGCCGGATCGAAACGGCCCGGCGAATGTGCGAAGCGGACCTCACTCACCGTGCCGGGCGCATCCGGCCACCAGGCGCGGATGGCCCGGTCGGCGAGTCCGAGGTCGGCTGCCAGGTCGCCGAAGAGGTTGAAGGCCATCGACGGCGACCAGAGGAGGTCGGCCCACAGTCGCTGGTGATCGAAGCTCTGGTGGGGTTCGATGAATGATGTTCGGGCCCTTGCCCCGTCGAGTGCACCGGCGGTAAGGAAGTTCGCGCCCGTCTCTCTGGCGTACGCGAGCGGAAGGCGGCTCCCGACGAGGCGTACCTGCCCATCCTTGGCGCGCGGTGCGATCGGCTGCGAACCGATCGGGTGCCCCTGCGCCTCGCGCCACTGCGACTGGTGGTAGCGCAGCCGCCGACGAAACTCCGTCATCTCGGGCCGCCCCGGCACCCGGTCCTCCGCCTCCCAGCTGTGCGCCGCCTCGAGCTCTTGCTGGGTGAGAGCCGCACTCATCGACGTCTAATCGGCGTGGTGTTCCACCGCGGGAGGCAGAGCAAGCCACGGGTGCCGCCGGGACTCGTGGACCGAGACGGTCGGTGGCGGGAAGGTCGGATCGGCAAATGCCCCGATCGGAACGGCGATCACATCCGGCGCTGTCGAAAGCGTGTAGAAGACCGTCGCCCCGCAGCCCGGGCAGAAGTGAAAGGTCCTCTCCTCGCCCTCGTCCGAGGTTCGCACGTAGTCGCTGTGCCGACCGACGACGTGCACCCGATCCGATGTGAATCGGGCCTGGAGCCCGAAGGCGCTTCCCGTCCGGCGCTGGCAGGCGAGGCAGTGGCACATGGAGATCCGGATCGGATCGCCCGCCGCTGTCAGACGCAGCTGCCCACAGCTACAGGCGGCATCGCGGGTAGCCGTCATCGCCGCATCCTACGAACGACTCGGGCCGGCCGCGGAAGAGAGTCCCTCGCCGCTGCGTCTTGTGCGCATGGGGACTGATGTTCAGCAGCTCGCCGGGAGGGACGAAGCGGAAGCGAAGCCGTTTCGCTGGCCTCGGCTTCCGACGCCAATCGTCGTCGCGTTCCTCGGTGTCGTGCTGGGATCGTGGCTGATTCCCGCCTTCACCCGGCAGTGGGATGATCGCCAGAAGGCCGGCGAGCTCAAGGCGTCGATCGTCGCCGAGATCGCCTCAGCCACCGGGCGCGCGCTCCTGGATGCGCACGAGGCTTCCTTGACGCCCCCGGGCGTACCCTCCGTGCCAGGCGCGATCCCGACCGCGGGGAAGGACTGGTCGGTCGCGAATCTCGAGATTCGCGCGAGGCTCCAAGCCTATTTCGGGCCTAGCGCCGTCGACCACTGGGCGCTCGTGAGCCAGTACGTCACCTCGACGCTCAGCGTCGCGTATCGCAGCCCAGCCGGGGACGCGCTCATCCCGAACCCGTGGGTCTCGCGGGCGACGTCGCCTCGCCTCGAGAAGCTGTTCGGCGAGTTCTTCAGTGGCGTCGACGTGTTCGAGAGCCTCGAGATAGAGATCCTCTCGGAAGCGGAGAAGCTCACGAGCCGTCTGCTCGCAATGCACGCTCGCGGCTACAGCACGACGTTGCAGGACTTCGCGAGCGATCTGGTTCCCTAGCCCCCGATCGCCTTCTCCATCCGGACGAGCGGAACGGGCGCGCCACCCGTAGCGTCCAGCAACCGTTCGAGCGGCCGAAACCCGTAGGCGGTGTAGAGCGGCTCGCCGGAGAGGGTGGACATCAGCTCGAGCCGCGTGAATCCCTCCGAGGCCGCGGCCGCCTCGCAGAGCGACAGGATCAGGCGGCCCACACCACGCCGGGCATAGGCCGGATGGGTGTACATCGCCCGCACGCGTGCCGGGTCGACCAGTGGATCGAGCAGGTTGCTGTCACGACCGGGCGTCTGGTTGCCGCCGTAGAGCGTCGCGCGACGACTCCAGCCACCACAGCCGGCGATGTCGTCGCCCGACTCGACAACGAAGTACGTGCCGTCGTCGATCAGCTGAGTGTCGATGCCCATGATCGCCTTGCTGGAAGCGATCTGGTCGTCGTCGAGAAAGGCGCGCTGCAACTCGGCGATCGCGGCGTCCATCAGCACCGTCAGCGTTGGGACATCCTCCGGAACCGCACCTCTGCTCGTGAACCCCTCCACAAGCTAGTTTTAACCGGCAGCTGCAGCGAAAGGAGCTACTCCATGCAGAAGAGGCTGGTTACCCGGTACGCGATGCAGTCCGCCGAGGCGGCGGACGAAAACCAGCGGCGAGTCGAAGGCGTCTTCGACGAGCTGGCCGCGAACAAGCCCGACAACGTCAGCTATATCGTCCTCCGGCTCGCGGATGACTCTTTCGTGCACGTGTCGTTCCACGATCACGGCGATGACGAGGTGAATCCGATCGCCTCGACGGCGGCTTTTGCTCACTTTCAGGACGGTCACGGCGACCGGCGCGAGGGCGGCGTCGAGCAGCAGACGGCGAAGCTGGTCGGCGTTTACATCACGACCATCGACTGAACACCCGCCATAGCCGCGCCGCGCCACGGCGAAGCGCGGTCGCGAACTTGCCGGGCGGCGGCTGCTCGCCCGTCATACTCCAGACGACGGCGAGGATCTCATCCTCCGAGCGATTCTCGCGGAGCATCGCCTCGATCACGGCGCGGATGTAGTCGTGCTCGGCCTCGCGTTCCAGCGCGAGCCTTCGTGTCGCGAGGACGTCCCGCAGCGTCTCGACGAGTCCGGCCGCGCTGAACGGCTTCGTGACGTGGTCGACGGCGCCGGCCTCGGCCGCGCGCTGGATCGAGTCGCCGGCGACATGGCCGGTGAGCGCGACGATCGGCACCTCGCGCTCGTCCAGAATGCGGCGGGTCGCCTCGACGCCGTCGAGCTCGGGCAGGTGGAGGTCGATCAGAATCAGGTCGGGCCGGTGCTCGCGCGCGAGCTCGACCGCCTCGACGCCGTCGCGCGCGGCGGCGCAGACGTCGAAGCCGTGGTCCTCCAGGATCAAGCGGAGGTCGGCTCTGACGATCGGATCGTCCTCGACGGTCAGAACCCTGGCTGGTGTGCTGGTTGGCATTGCTCAAACTCCCTTGGCTCAAAAAACAAAAAGCCCCCGGCAGCGAGCCGAGGGCCAACGTGGACCTATCGCGTCGCCGTCAGAGGCGATCGCTGCAGTGAATGTACCAGTGGCACCAGTGGCGGCCGGCGAGACAGGTGCCAGTACCTACCGGTCAGACGATCGACAACGTGGGCTCCAGGTCGAGGAAGGCGCCGATTCGCTCGGCCTCGGCCTCCACACCTGCCTTCTCGGCTGGGCTCAGCGTCCGCGCCGGCTCGACCCTCAACTCGATCTTCTTCGCGCCCTTCTTTCGGCTCCAGATCCCGGCGCACAGGCCGTCGATGAGCAGGAACGGCGTACCGGCCGGCCCCTCGTAGCGACCCTTGCCGTGCCCCGCAACCTGCTCCCGCACGGGGGGCGGCACCAGCTCGTCGCGCTCGCGGAAGCCCATCACGTAGACGTCGTACTCCGGCAGCAGGCGCACCGACGAGGCCCGTGGCATCGGCTCCTCGTCTTCCAGCAGGTACGCGACGTGACCTTCCACGTCCACCTCGACGAGGTCGAGCTCTCCGAAGACCGCCGCCGCCGCATCCGGCCCGAAGCTGCGGGAGGTGAACCATTGCCGGAACTCGCGGTGCGTGGCAGGACCGTAGGCGGCGAGGTAGCGGCGGCCAACCGCGAGCAGCGCCGCCTCCGGCGCGAACGAGGGCTGCGCTCCCAGCCAGTCGTCGGGGTGCACGAACGTGACCTTCTGGCCCTGCGGCGGACCGAAGCACAGCTGGTCGACGATTGCCGCGTCACCCAGGAAGTAGCCCCAGCCGGAGGCCAGCTGCTCGCGTGGCCCCTCGCCCACCGTTGTCACGACCGCGTCCGTGAGCTCCTCGCGCGACAGGCGCTTGCCACGAAGCGCGTTCCCGATCGCTTGGACAACGGCATCCGTGTCCGCCAGAGAATCGGCTTCGCGATCGGCCGCCCCGACAACAGCGCGCCGCGCGGCCGTCCAGAGCCGGAGCTCGTCAGCGGGATGAAGGTGCAACGTGCCACGCAAGGTCCAACTCTTCGCAAGCTCGCGCCACATCCAGAGCGCCGCTCGCACATGCTCCTGCGTGATCCCCGTGACGCGCGCGGCGAGCTGGAGCTCCGCGGAGCCCATCACCTGCGTATGGATGCCGCCGACGTCCCGGACGACATCGACGAGCCGCTCCATCGGCGCTCGCTCGTGCAGGTGGCTCCGGGCGAGCCGACGCGAGCGAACCTCGTCCCAGCTGAGCGAGCGCACGTCGCCAGCGTAAGCTGTGGAGGTGGAGATCACGCCTTCGATGCTCGAGCTGTTGACCTGG
>JAXIPI010000305.1:0-7451 GCA_045403015.1 Gaiellaceae bacterium
CAGGAGGAAGGCGACGTCGAGCTGCAGAAGTCGAACATCCTCCTGCTCGGCCCGACCGGGTGCGGGAAGACGCTGCTGGCCCAGACGCTGGCGCGAATCCTGAACGTGCCGTTTGCGATCGCCGACGCGACGGCGCTCACCGAAGCCGGCTACGTCGGCGAGGACGTCGAGAACATCCTGCTGAAGCTGATCCAGGCCGCGGACTTCGACATCAAGAAGGCCGAGACCGGAATCATCTACATCGACGAGGTCGACAAGATCGCGCGCAAGGCGGACAACCCGTCGATCACGCGCGACGTGTCCGGTGAGGGCGTGCAGCAGGCGCTCCTGAAGATCCTCGAGGGGACGGTCGCATCGGTGCCGCCGCAGGGCGGGCGCAAGCATCCGCACCAGGAGTTCCTCTCGATCGACACGACGAACATCCTCTTCATCTGCGGCGGCGCGTTTGCGGGCCTCGACAAGATCATCGGTCGGCGGATCGGCAAGAATTCGGTCGGTTTCGGCGCCGACGTGCGCTCCAAGAACTCGGAAGAAAGCGCAGAGCTGCTCTCGGACGTGATGCCCGAAGACCTGCTCAGCTTCGGCCTGATCCCCGAGTTCATCGGCCGGCTGCCGGTCATCTCGGCCGTGCACCAGCTGCGCCGAGACGACCTCGTCCAGATCCTGACCGAGCCCAAGAACGCGCTCACTCGCCAGTACCAGCGCTTCTTCGGCTACGACTCGATCGAGCTCGAGTTCCGCGACGACGCGTTGTGGGAGATCGCCGACAAGGCGCTCCTGCGCGAAACCGGCGCCCGCGGGCTCCGCTCGCTCATCGAGAACGCGCTGCTCGACGTGATGTTCGAGCTGCCGAGCCGCAAGGACGTCTCCAAGTGCGTGATCACGAAGGAGACGATCTCCAAGGGCCTGAAGCCCACGCTCGTCACGAGTGCCGACGGGATTGACGACTCGCCGGCGCTCGCCGAAGAGTCCGCCTAGCCTCGCTCATCGAGCGTTCTCGGCCGTCGGCCGGCCACAGCGGCGTCCGGCCTGCGCCAGAAACCCACGCTGACCTCGAGGCCGCGAACTGTCGGCCGAACATGAGGCCGATACGTCTTGTCGACCGCTCGCCGGATCAACTCCGCGACCGGCAAGCCGGTGCGGCTCGCCTCGTCGTTGAGGACAGTGTGCTGCCGCGTCGTCAGGAGGACATGGAATCGCTGACTCATCGTGATGCATGTGTACCCATGCATCACCTGGACGTTGATCACGAATGAGTGCCGGTTCTGCAACAGCTTCCCGGTAGGGTCAGCCCATGGCCGACACAGATGCCCTCGACCCACGCGAGGTCGCCGAGAAAGGCCTCCAGCTCTCGGGGATGGAGTACATCCAGGCGATCTTCGCCGGCGAGTTGCCGCCGCCGCCGATCGCTGAGCTGATGGGCTTCTACGGCGTCTCGGCGGAGCCTGGTCGCGCTGTCTTCGAGATGGAGCCGGGGCCGCAGCACTACAACCCGATCGGCTCGGTGCACGGCGGCGTGGCGCTGACACTCCTCGACTCTGCGATGGGGTGCGCCGTACACACGTTGCTCGAGTCGGGCGTCGGGTACACGACGCTCGAAGTGAAGACCAACTTCGTCCGGCCGATCAAGGCCGACACGGGTGTGATCCGCTGCGAGGGGATCGTGATCCACAAGGGTTCACGCGTCGTGACCGCGGAGGGAAAGATCACGGACGCCGGTGGGAAGCTCCTCGCGCACGGGACGACGACGTGCCTGATCTTCCGGTGAGGCCGTGAGCTTCACGACGCGCCCGGAGCTGCGGGGCACTTTCGGGATGGTCGCTTCGACGCACTGGCTCGCCTCGGCTGCCGGGATGTCCGTGCTTGAGCGCGGCGGCAACGCGTTCGACGCGGCGGTCGCGACCGGCTTCACGCTGCAGGTGGTCGAGCCGCACCTGAACGGTCCCGGTGGCGAGGTGCCGGCACTCCTGTGGCCGGTCGAGAAGGGTGAGCCGATCGCGCTGTGCGGCCAGGGCGTGGCGCCGGCGGCGGCAACGATCGAGCGTTATCGCGACCTCGGGTACGAGCTCGTGCCGGGCACCGGAGTCCTCGCGGCGTGCGTGCCCGGCGCGTTCGGCGGCTGGCTCCTCCTGCTCGAGCAGTTCGGGACGTGGCGGCTGGAGGACGTCCTCTCGTTCGCGATCAGCTACGCGGAGCAGGGGTTCCCGTTCGTGGCCGGGATCCGCGGAACGATCGAGCGCACCGAGGATCTCCTGCGCGAGTGGCCCGGCTCGCGCGAGCTGTACCTGCCACCGCCTGAGGTCGGAACGCTCTTTCGGAATCCCACGCTCGCGGCGACCTACAGCCGCATCCTGGACGAGGCCCGCGGCGGCTCGCGCGAGGAGGAGATCGAGAAGGCGAGGCGCGCGTACTACGAGGGCTTCGTTGCCGAGGAGATCGACCGCTTCGTCGCCGCGGCGGGAGGCCTTCTGACGGCAGACGACATGGCGCGCTGGCGCGCGTCGCTCGAGCCGGTCGCATCGCTCGAGTACAAGGGCCTGACCGTCTGCAAGACACTGCCATGGGCCGCCGGCCCCGTCGGCTTGCAGCAACTCGCCTTGCTCGATGGCTTCGACCTGGCCGAGCTCTCGCCGGCGGAGTTCGTCCACGTCGTCACGGAGTGCGCGAAGCTCGCCTTCGCCGACCGCGACGCGCTCTACGGGGACGCGCCCGATGTTGACTCAACAGCGCCGCTCGAGACGCTCCTCTCACCCGCGTACAACGCGACGAGACGCGGCCTGGTCGGCGAGGATGCCTCGGGCGACTACACGCCGGGGATGGGGAGGCTGCCAACGGTCGTCGGCGCCGCGGTCACGCCGGGCGCGGGCGAGCCGACGCGCGGCGACACCGTGCACCTCGACGTTGTTGACAGATGGGGCAACATGATCTCGTCGACGCCGAGTGGAGGCTGGTTGCACAGCTCGCCGGTGATCCCCGCGCTCGGGTGGCCGCTCGGAACGCGCGCGCAGATGTTCTGGCTCGAGGAAGGGCTGCCCTCGTCGCTGCGCCCCGGCGCACGACCACGGACGACGCTCTGTCCCGGCCTCGCGCTTCGCGACGGCAAGCCGTACCTTGCGTGGGGGACGCCCGGCGGCGACCAGCAGGAGCAATGGGCGCTCCACGTCTTCCTGCGCCACGTCGACCTGGGACAGAACCTGCAGGAGGCGATCGATGCGCCGGACTTCCACACCGACCACCTGATCTCGTCGTTCCATCCGCGCGGGTTCGCCCGTCTCTCGGTCACTGTCGAGTCGCGCTTCGGCGACGAGGTCGTCGAGGACCTGCGCCGCCGCGGGCACGAGGTCGACGTGTCAGGCCCGTGGACACTCGGACGCGTCACCGCGGTTGCCCGAGAGGAGGACGGTCTGCTGAAAGCCGGTGCGAACCCACGCGGGATGCAGGGCTACGCGGTCGGGCGGTAGGGCGGAGCCGCGAGAGAGCCGTCCGGTGGCTTCGCCATCCTCGGCGCGTGAACTCGCTCCGTCACATCAAGATGCTGCTTCACCGGTCGCCGCCGCATCCGCATAACGTCCTGCGCCGACGCCTGCTCGAGGCGCTCGTCCTCGTCGGCATCGTCGACGCCGGAGGGACGGTCTTGATGTGGGTCTTCGAGAACGACGTGAGTCACAGCGCGATCCACAACCTCTGGGATGCGTTCTTCTTCACGACCGTGCAGCTCCTGACCGTCTCGTCGCAGATGCCGAATCCGGTGACGACGGGCGGACGGGTCGTCGACATCGTTCTCGAGCTGACCGCTCTCGGCCTCGTCTCGGGCATCGCCGGCGTCTTCGCGTCGTTCTTCCTCGACCTCGGCGCCAAGCAGACGACGAGTTAGGAGGGTTTGGCGAAATATCGGCTGAGCCGCCGGGCCGCGCTGCTCGCCCCGAGGCCGCGTCCTCAGTCGCGCCGATAGCAACCGCTATCGCCGCTCCCTGCGTCCTTGCCTCGGAACGAGCATCGCACCCCGACGACGAGCGACATTCCGCCAAACCCTCCTAGGCGCTCTTCGGGATCGCCTCGTCGCGGACGGCGCGCATGTCCCGCGCTGCGACACGCTCGCCGCACTCCGGGCAGGCGAGGTGCGGCATCGCAACCGCACCGCAGTGCTTGTGCTGCAACGTCATCGCCTCGCCGCCGATGTGCTTCGAGCCCCAGTCCATGATCGTCAGCAAGACGGGGTAGAGGTCGAGGCCCTTGGCGGTGAGGCGATACTCGTAGCGCTGCGGCCGCTCCTGGTAGAGCTGACGCTCCAGCACCTCGTGGGCGACCAGGGTGTTGAGGCGGTCGCTGAGGATGTTTCGCGCCATGCCGGTGTTTCGCTGCAGTTGGTCGAAGCGGCGGACGCCGAGGAATGCCTCGCGGAGGACGAGCAGGGTCCAGCGCTCGCCGATCACGGCCAGCGTGTTTCCCACCGCGCAGTTGTCCCGCGTCCAGTCGCTGCTCAGCATGCAGACATCATAGTTGCATTTTGCAACCCACTCGTCTAGAGTAGGTAGTGAAAAGCAACTGACAGGAGAAGGTGATGACCCGGACGCGCACGATCACCTGGCAAGACCCCGCCGAAGCCGCCGTGCTTTCCCAGGGACTGACGGGACTCGAGATCCTCCACCGCATCTCCTCCGGATTGATTCCGGCACCGCCGGCGGCGGAACTGGTCGGCTTCGCGCCGACCTATGTGATGCCGGGGCGGGTCGTCTTCGCGTATGAGCCGCGCGAGGAGCACTACAACACGCTCGGAGCCGTGCACGGCGGAATTCTCACCACCGTCCTCGACACGGTGATGGGCTGCGCGGTGCACTCGAAGCTCGATGTCGGGATCGCGCCGGTCACGATTGAGCTGAAGACGAGCTTCGTCCATCCCGTGACGCTGGCGTCCGGAATCCTCCGCGCCGAGGGAACAGTCGTGCACCCCGGCTCACGCGTTGCCACGGCCGAGGCGAAGCTCGAGGGCGAGGACGGGACGCTCTACGCCCATGCGTCATCCACCTGGCTGATCTACGACATCGCGGAGAAGCTGGCAAAGAAGCAGCCGATCGCGGCCTAGCCCGCCCACCGCCGCTCCCTACAATGCGGCGATGGAGCCGCTCTACAAGCCGGAAGGTGTCGAGGCGCGCTGGCAGCGCGCCTGGGAGGACGAAGGCCTCTACCGGGCGTACGCCGACGACCCGCGTCCGACGTTCGTCGACGCCCACCCCCCGCCGAACGTCACCGGCGAACTGCATATGGGCCACGCGCTTCAGCTTGCGCTCGGCGACGCCGTGGTGCGGATGAAGCGGATGCAGGGTTTCAACGTCCTCTTCCAGCCCGGCTACGACCATGCCGGGATCTCGACGCAAAACGCCGTCGAGAAGCACCTTGCCTCGGAGGGCCGCACCCGGCAGGAGCTCGGGCGGGAAGCCTTCGAGACCCGTGTCTGGGAGTGGCTGCGCGAGTACGGCGGCACGATCATGAGCCAGTTTCGCCTGATGGGAGCCTCGCTCGACTACAGCCGCGAGCGGATGACGCTCGACCCGGATTACACGCGTGCGGTGATGCGCTTCTTCGTCCACCTCTACCGCAAGGGCTGGATCGTTCGCGCCAACCGGATTATCAACTGGTGCCCGTACCACGAGACGTCGCTCTCGGACCTGGAGCTGACCCACGCCGACGTCGATGACACGCTGACGACGATCCGCTATCCGCTTGCGGACGGCTCGGGATTCATCCCAATCGCAACTGTCCGTCCTGCCACGATCCCGGCCGACGTCGCCGTCGCCGTGCACCCGGACGACGGCCGCTACCGCGACCTGGTCGGCAAGGAAGCGGTCGTGCCCTTCGTCGAGCGCCGGGTGCCGATCATCGCCGACGATCGCGTCGAGCCCGACTTCGGCACCGGTGCGCTGAAGATCACACCCGGGCACGACCCGAAGGATTTCGAGATCGGACGCGCCCACGGGCTGCCCGAGCCGATGGTGATTGGCCTGGACGGTCGCATGAACGCCACCGTGCCGGAGCTTGCGGGGCTGACGCAGACGGAGGCCGAGGAGGTGGTCCTCGCCTGGTGCCGTGAGCGCGACCTGATCGTCGCGCGGGAGCACTACCGTCACTCGGTTGCGCTCTGCGAACGGTGCGAGAGCAGGATCGAGCCGCTGATCTCCATGCAGTGGTGGTGCTCGATGGAGGAGCTGAAGCAGCCCGCGCTCGCGGCGCTACGCGAGCGGCGCGTCCGCTACCACCCGGAGTCGCAGCACCGCTTCGCGATCGACTCGCTCGAGAACGCGCCCGACTGGTGCATCTCGCGCCAGATCTGGTGGGGGCACCAGTTACCGCTGTGGGAGTGCGCGGACGGGCATCTCACCTGCGTGGAGGACGAGCCGGCTGCCTGCGAGGAGTGCGGCTCGACCGAGCTGACGCGAAGCGAGGACGTGTTGGACACCTGGTTTTCGTCGGCGCTCTGGCCGTTCGCGACGCTCGGCTGGCCGGACGACACGCCCGATCTGCGCACCTTCTATCCCGGCGACCTGCAGACGACCGACCGGGGCATCATCCGGCTGTGGGAGAACCGGATGATCTTCGCCGGACTCGAGTTGCTCGGCGACATCCCGTTTACTGACGTGGTTATCCACTCGACCGTGCTCGCGCGCGATGGGCGCCGGATGTCGAAGAGCCTCGGCACTGGTATCGACCCGCGCGACGTGATCGGCACGCACGGCGCCGACGCGCTGCGATACGGGCTGCTGAAGATGTCCTCCACGCAGGACGTGCGCTTCTCGGACTCGATGGTTGACGAGGGCCGCAAGCTCGCGAACAAGCTCTGGAACGTCTCGCGGCTACTGCTGCTGGAGCGGGGGGACGTCCAGCCGGACGAGCGTCCGGGGTCCGTGGAGGAGCGCTGGATCCTCGCGCGACTGGAGGCGACGCGCGCCGGGCTCGAGGATGCCTTCGCGCGCTTCGATTTCGCCGTGGCGGCCAACGACCTCTATCACCTCACCTTCGACGACTTCTGCGACTGGTACGCGGAGGCGATCAAGCCGCGGCTCGGCGAGCCCGAGGCACGCGCGACCGCACTCGCGGCCCTCGAGAAGCTGCTGACGCTCCTGCACCCGGTGATGCCGCACGTGACCGAGGAGATCTGGTCGCAGTTCCACGACAACCGCCTGATCGTCGCGGCGTGGCCCGAGGCCACCGGCGAGTACGCCGCTGACCTCCAGGCGCTCGACGCAGTCCAAGAGGCGGCCGCAATCTTCCGGCGCAGTGGAGTCGCAGTGCCGCTCGAGGGCGACGAGAAGAGGATCTTCGACGCCGTTGTCCGGCCCGAGCGGTCGAAGGCGAACGGGAACGCAGCGGCCGAGATCGAGCGCTTGCGCCGGGAGGTCGAGCGGGGCGAGCGGATGCTCGCCAACGAGAAGTTCGTCGCGAACGCGAAGGCCGAG
>JAXIPI010000475.1:0-12550 GCA_045403015.1 Gaiellaceae bacterium
CGTAATGCCCCACTCGACGAGATCGCTCGGCACGGAGAGCTGAGGCGGGATCGCGCGATCGTTGACCCAGTCCCAGTAGGGGATCGTCACCAGCGGATTCATCGCGATCAGCGCCGCCTCGAGCTTTGCCAGGTACTCGCGATGCCAGGTGAGGAAGTTGCGGCCATCGTGACCACCCATCGTGTGAGCTCCCCAGGCGTGGCCCGGGTGGGTGTCCATCGCCAGGCGATGAATCTCGACGAAGTCCTGATACCTCGGCGCCGGAACCCCCGTCTCCGAGAGCGCCTCGATTGCATGGATGAAGCGCGCCCACTCGGTCGGCGTCAGGTTCTTCTGGTTCTTGCGAACGCGGTAACGAGGTGGGCAGATGAAGCGGCAGAAGTACGGCCATGGCTTCACGTAGAAGCCGGCAGGCAGCCGCTCCGGGAAGATCAGCAGTTCCTGCTTTGGTAGTCGCGGCAGTGGTCGCAGTCGCAGTGTCTGGGAGAAGCGAGCGTTCTCCTGCTGCGCTTTCTTGATCTGCGCGCGGAGCTCTCGAGCGGGCAGCGTCCATTCGGGGACTGGCTTGCCCGCGCGAACGAGGAACCGTGGAGACGGCATCGTCGTTCCTCCTTATCTCGGTTCGACCGACGATCTCGCGTTCGTTGCCCGTTGTCAAGAAGTGGGCGCGCTCGACCTACCCGGCCGAAAACGGACCCAACCATTAGACTCGCCGCCGCTAGACCGGGACGGCCGCGAGACGCGCTCACGTCTGGCGGAAGGAAAGGAGGCTGTGCCGCGCGCGCGCCGCCGCTCCCGTTTGCAGGTCGTTGTGCCGCCGACTCAAACCGGGAGGTCATCAATGCGAACCTCGCTCAGGCTCCTGCCCGTCCTGCTTGCCGCGGCGGTGGCGCTGGCGCTGCCGCTGACGGCCAGTGCGGACGTCGCGGAGGCCGTCAGTAGCTTTACCTACTCCAAGAACATGCACCCGATGGGGTACTCACCCCGCATCGTTCCGTTCACGGGTGCCGGCTCCGGCGTCTTCAACTCGGACCTCGCCTTCTGGGGAAGGACGGCGTACCAGGGGACGTATGAGGGTTTTCGGATTATCGACATCACGCAGCCGGACAACCCGGTCGAGGTCAAGAACTTCACGGACTGCGTCCAGGGGACGACGACTGGCAACCAGGGTGACGTGATCGTGTGGAGGAACATCCTGGTCCGCTCGTGGAATTCCCCGACCCCGGCGGGAGGCAGGTTGTGCGGCGGCCTGTTCACACCCGCTGGACTGGAAGGCGTCCACGTCTTCGACATCAGCGATCCGGCGAATCCGGTGGCGCGAGCATTCGTGCCGACTCCGTGCGGCTCGCACACCGCCACCGGCGTACCGGACCTCGCGAACAACCGGCTGCTCGTCTACAACAACCCCTCGAGCGGCGCGGTTGCCTGTCGTGGGATCGACATCCTCTCGGTGCCGCTCGACAACCCGGCAGGGGCGTCGTATCTGCGCTTCGAGTCCTCGGGCGATCCGACTGTCGGCGGCGGGCTCGAGAACCTGGTCACGATCGATCCGCCTTCGGCCGCAGCGGGTACCTACGGGGCGACCGGCGCGGCGTTCGGGCCGGCCCCGCCGGCGGCCGGAATCGCAGGGGCAATCGCTCTCGTGAACGACGGCAGCGCCACACCGACGCTCGGCTGCGGTCCGCTCGTCGGCTTCCCCGCCGGCGCCATCGCGCTGGTCGATCGCGGATCGCCGCCCGGAGTAACCTGCACCTTCACGCTCAAGGTGAAGAACGCCCAGGAAGCGGGAGCGGTCGCAGTGATCGTTGCCAACAATGTGGCGGGAGATCCGATCACGATGGGCGGCACCGATCCCACCATCACGATCCCATCCGTGATGGTGTCGCTGGACAACGGAAGCACGATCAAGGTCGGTCTTCCCGCCACCGGCAGCGTCCGCAGCAATCCGAACGCGACCCGAGCCTGCCACGACACCGGAGTAATCCTCGGCGACGCCAGGCTTGCCGCCTGCGCCGGTGGGAACGGGTTCGCCACCTGGAGCCTCGACCCGGCTCTTGGAGGCTCGCTCACGGATCCCGCGCTGCTCTACACCCGCACCATCCCCGGCGTGAGCATCGGGCACTCGGCCTCGTTCACCTGGGACGGCGAGATCCTGATCTTCGGTCACGAGCCCGGGGGCGGCGGCGAGCCACGCTGCCAGGGAACGAGCTCCGAGGTCGACCGCACGCTGTTCTTCTTCAAGGCGAGCACCGGCGACCCGGCCGGCACGTTTCTCCATCCACGACCCCAGACGAGCTTCGAGAACTGCACCTGGCACAACTACAACGTCGTGCCCACGGACAAACGCTACGTCCTCGTCTCGGGCAACTACCAGTCGGGGATCTCGGTCGTCGACTTCACCGACACGGCGAATGCAAAGGAGATCGCGTTCGCCGATCCCGCGCCGCTCTCCGACACGAGCCTCGTCCTCGGCGGCGACTGGTCGACGTACTGGTACAACGGCCACATCTACGAGTCGGACATCAGGCGAGGCCTGATCGTCTGGGAGTTGAGCGACGTCGCGGTAGCAGGTGCGAAGAAGCTCGACCACCTCAATCCGCAAACGCTGGAAACGTCGTTCCCGCGCAAGGGGTAAGTAGAGGCCCACACATCCAACTTGCAGAGGGCGGCCGGGGCCGCCCTCTGCATTTGCTGTCTCCGGCGGCTGTCACCACCGTGGAGGACCTGAGAACGCCGACAAACGCTTCTAGTACGATCCCGCGCTGTGATTCGGCTCCGCGGATCGATCGAGGCCGGGCTGCGGCATCCGCTCCTGGGTGTGGGGTAAAAGAAACTCGGTTCACCTGACGACGGCGGTGCTGCGGGTCGGCCCGGTGTGCGGCGGGGATACCGAACGGTCGGGCAGCGGCCCCGGGAACCCGACCTGTGGTTGCGGCTCGCACGCCGCGCGCGCAAGCGCCGGCTTTGGCAGCCCGGTCGACCGTTCGCGCATGCAGGGAGCGCGTGCGTGTCCTTGGTCCATCGCGCGCACGCCATTGCTGCGATGACCGCCGCGGCGCGGCCGTCGAGTCGCAGGGATAAGGCAGAGCGGAGACTGCCGACAGCGGCGGCAGACCTGACACCGGCGGCCAGGAGGGCCACGGCATCTGGGCATCGTTGGTGAAGACCTCGTCGGCTTCCGCTTCGCGGGGTGCGCCTTCCGGAGTTGCAGCGCTCCTCGCGGACACGTTGCCCTCGAGGCGGCCACCGCGCTCGGAGGGGAGACCGGCGCCGAGCATGCTCTGCGCTTGTGCGCGCAGGAACTCGGACCAGCTGGGGCCGATCCGCCGCGGCGCCGGCCCGAGGCCCGAGACGCGCAACATGGTCGCGACCGTGGTGGCCGAGACGTTGATTCCGAGCTTCAGCAGCTCGCCCTGGATGCGCATATAGCCCCAGCGAGGGTTCTCCCGCGCCAGCCGGAGGATCAGGCTGCGCGTCGCGGCCGCAAGCGGCGGCCGACCAGGCCGGCCGCGCCGTCGGCGATTGCCCTGCAGCAGCGCCCGGTGCCAGCGGCGGAGCGTCTGCGGCCTGACCGCAAAGCACGACCACCGCTCGGTCGGAAGCAGCCGGCTCACCGCAGCAAGCAACGCACGATCAGCGGCCGTGTTCCGCGGCCTCCCGCCGCGCCTCAAGATCGCAACCTGGTGGCGCAGAACCACGATCTCAAGCTCCCGCTCACCCCCACGGCGAGCAAGCAGACGAACGAAAACGCAGAGGAGCCCGACGGGCCCTACGCGCACATCCGCCACCCGCAGTACAGCGGCTTTGTCTTGATCATGATCGGCTTCCTGCTGCAGTGGCCGACATTCGCCACGCTGGCGATGTTCCCGCTCCTGCTCGTCGTCTACCGCAAGCTCGCGATCCGCGAGGAGCGCGAGGTCGCGGCCGAGTTCGCGTCCGCCTGGGACGCCTACGCGGCCGGCAAGCCGCGCTTCCTGCCCCACCTCCGCGAACTCGGCACGAGTAGCCGGGCAAGCACAAGTTGACCGGGTCGACAGGGACCTTGAGCAGAAACGCGGCTAAACCCCTACCCCGTATTCGTAGTTCACGCCGATGCGAGCAAGAAGGGTCGCGTCGACGATGGAAGACGCGAACGCAGAAGGGAGGCAGACATGTATGGACATGACGGTTGGGACTGGGTCTGGATGACCCTCACGATGGGCTTCTGGGTCGTTGCGCTCGGCATCGTCGTCTACGTCGCCGTCCGGCTCGCCCAGCGCGACCGCGGCAGCAGCGGCTCGTGAGCACCCTCACCCTCCAGCACTCATCGCTCGCCGGGCGCGCGTGGAGCGCCCTGCTCGCGGCCTGGGGCGGCTTTGTCGGCCTGCTCCCCCACGCCCTCCACCACGTGGGGCCTCTCGCGGGTGCGGCGCTCCTTGCGGGAGCAACGGGTCGCGTACTCTTTGCGGCGATCGGGTTCCTGGCGGCGATCCCGTTCCTCCGCCGCCTCTATCGCCGGTTGCAGACCTGGAGGGCACCGGCGATCGCGCTTGCGATCTTCGTAGCGATGTTCTCGCTCTCAAGCTTCGTGATCGGCCCGGCGATCGCCGGTGGCGAGGAGTCGAACCCGCCGGCCGTCGAGCAGCCGGATAGAGGTCATGCGAGCCACCACTGACCGGCAGCCGGCCCTGCGAGGAGGGACGCGATGGCTCTGATCGGAAGCGCGGTGCCGGTCGCCCGCCGTCAGCTGCTCGCCGAGCCGGCGAAGCTCGCCGTCAGTGTGCTCGCGATCGCGGCGGCGGTCGCACTTGTCTTGCTCCTCACGGGGTTGCGGCGCGGGATGGGCGAGCAGGTGACGCTCTACCTCGACCGCCAGCCGCCGGTCTTGGTCGGCCAGTCGGGAGCGCGTAACTTCATGGCGCAGACGTCCGTGCTCCCGGAGGCGCTCGGCGAGCGGCTCGAGCGCGTGCCCGGCGTGGCTCGGGCGACGCCGATCTCGGAGCAGTTCGCGATGTTGACGTTGCACGGCCGCCGCGTCCTGCCGCTGCTCGTCGGCTTCGATCCGGGCAAGCCAGGCGGCCCCTGGAGCCTCGCCGCGGGACGTGCGCCGCGGGCACGGGGCGAGGTCGTGCTCGACCAGGTGCTGGCCACAGAGCACGGGCTCGAGGTCGGCTCGTCCGTCAGCTACCGCGGCACGCCGCTCCGGATAGTCGGCCTCTCGCGCGGAACGACGGCCTGGATGACGCCGCTCGCCTTCGCCACGCGGGCGACGCTGAACGCGCTCAACCGCCAGCCGCGAACGGCGAGCTTCTTCCTCGTCAGCCCGCGAAACGGCGTCTCGCCCGCGCTGCTCGCAGATCGGATCGAGCGCCTCGTGCCCGGCGTCTCCGCGCTCACACGCGAGCAGGCGGCCGCGAACGACCGCAGCCTCTTCACCGGCGCCTTCAAAGGGACCTTGCTGGCGATGGTGACGATTGCGTTCGCGGTCGCGATCCTCGTCATCGGCCTTACGGTCTACACCTCGACCAGTGAGCGAGGGCGCGAGTACGCGACGCTGAAGGCGATCGGCCTGCGCCGCGGCCCGTTGCTGCGGCTGGCCTGCACCCAGGCCGGCGCGCTCGCGCTCGCAGGTACAGCCGTCGGGACCGCACTCGCTTTTGCCGGCGTGCGCGCGGCGGCTGGGCTCGCGCCCAAGTACCTGATCGTCGTGACCGCCGAGAGCGTGGCCCTGATGGGCGTGGCCGCGCTCGCGATGGCGCTCGGAGCCGCCTTCCTGCCCGCCCGCTACCTTGCCCGGCTCGACCCGGCGACGGCGTTCCGTCGATGAGCGTCCCTGTCGCCCGCCGCCAGCTCCTCGTCCGCAAGGGACGTACGCTCGCGGGCCTCGCCGGCATCGCGCTCGCGCTTTTGCTCGTGCTAGCGCTGAAGGCGCTGCTCGCCGGGACGGAGCAGCGGCTGACGGGCTATATCGACCGCAGCGGCGCCGACGTCGTCGTCGCCCAGGAGGGCGTGCGCACGATGCACATGAGCCAGTCCGTCCTCCCTGATCGGGTTGCGACCGCGATCGCACCCGTGTCCGGTGTGGCGAAGGCGACGCCGATCATCTACGTGCCGACGATGCTCGAGCGCGGCGACAAACGCTCGCTCGTCTACCTGATCGGCGAAGACACCGCCGCGCGGACCATCCCCTTGCTGTCCGGACGGCGCGCCCGCGCCGGCGAGATCGTCGTCGACGAGGCGCTCGCCGGCCGAATCGGCGCCCGCCCGAGAGCGACCGTGACCTCACTCGGGCGCTCGTTCCGGATCGTTGGCCAGATCGCCGGGACATCCTCGATCGCGAGCTCGATCGCCCTGGCCGAGCGGCGCGACCTGGCGCGCCTGCTCCGCACCGAAGACAGCGTCAGCTACGTCCTCGTGCGGGCGCGCTCCGGGGTCGGAGCGTCCCAGCTCGCGGCGCGCATCGAGCGGTCGGTGCCCGGCGTGACCGCCTCGACGCGCTCGGAATTCTCCCGCTCCGAGCGCCAGCTTGTCGGCGACATGTCCACCGACATCGTCCGCTCGATGATCTTCGTCGGCTTCCTGATCGGCGTCGCGGTCACAGGACTCGTCGCCTACAGCGCCACGCTCGCGCAGCTGCGGGACTACGCTGTCCTGCGCGCGCTCGGCCTGCGCGCACGGCGGGCGCTCGCGCTCGTTCTCGCCCAGGTCGGCACGCTCGTCGTCCTCGGCTTCGTCCTTGCGGTCGCTCTTGTCGGGCTGCTCGCCTGGCTGCTGCCTCAGCTGTCACCGACCCTGGCGGTCAGCGTACAAGCCGGCGACGTCGCGCTCACCTTCGCGGTCGCGTCGGCGGTCAGCGCCGTCGCGGCTGCGTTTCCGGTTCTCCGCGTCGCACGCGTCGACCCGGCCAGCGTCTTTCGGAGGTGATCCAGGTGGAGTCGACACTCGTACGGATCCACGATCTTGCCAAGACCTTCGGCGAGGGGGAGACGCGGGTGGAGGCCGTGCGCGGGCTCGACCTCGAGCTCGAGCGCGGCGAGATCGTGCTCGTCATGGGCCCGTCCGGAAGCGGCAAGACGACTTTCCTCTCCATGCTCGGCGGCCTGCTGCGTACGTCGGGTGGCGAGATCTGGATCGACAGCACGAACATCGCTGCGCTCGACGAGCGCGAGCTGCCGCCGTTTCGCGCGCGGACGTTCGGCTTCATCTTCCAGGACTTCAACCTCGTGGCCGCGCTCTCGGCTGAAGAGAACGTCGAGGTCGCACTCAACATCGCCGGTGAGAGGGACAGAAAGGCGCGAGCGCGAGCACGCTCGCTCCTGGAGTCCATGGGGCTGGCGGCCAGGCTCGACTTTCCCGTCGAGAAGCTCTCCGGCGGCGAGAAGCAGCGCGTTGCGATCGCGCGCGCGATCGCCAACCGCCCCGCCCTGATCCTCGCCGACGAGCCGACCGCCAACCTCGACTCGCACCACGGCGCCGAGACGATGCGCCTGCTGCGCGAGCTGGCAAAGGAGCAGGGGACGACGGTCGTCATCGTCAGCCACGACGAGCGGCTGCGCGAGGTCGCAGACCGGGTGCTCTGGCTCGAGGACGGACGGTTCAAGGAAATGCAGGCGCTCAGCCGCGATCCCGTCTGCGGGATGCTGATCGATCCGGCCGACGCGCCCGCGTCGGTCGAGCACGACGGCGCAACGCTGTACTTCTGCTCGCGGGGCTGCCGCGACCAGTTCCTGACTGAGAGTGGTACCCCTATGGGGTATACTGCGATTCCAACGGCAAAGGAGGCACCGCAATGAGCGAGACGCTCACCTACAGCGTTCCCGCGATCCACTGCGATCACTGCGCGATGTCGATCCGGGAGGAGGTCTCGGAGGTCGAGGGCGTCGAGGACGTCGATGTCGACGTGGAGTCCAAGGTCGTGACGATCAGCGGCCGCGAGCTCAACGACGCGGCGCTTCGCACCGCAATCGAGGAGGCGGGGTACGAGGCGGCGTGACGGCCACGGCAACATCGGACACCGAGCGCGTCGAGCTCGTCCTTGACGGAATGACGTGCGCGTCGTGCGCGACGCGCATCGAGCGGAAGCTCAACAAGCTCGATGGAGTGGAGGCGTCGGTCAACTATGCCACCGAACAGGCGGTCGTCCGCTACGAGCGCGATCGCGTCGCCGTGGACGACCTGATCTACGCCGTCGAGGCGGCCGGCTACCACGCGAAGCTCGCCGCCGAGGCCGACGAGGCCCAGGACCGCGCTCGGGCGCTGCGCCTGCGACTCGTCGTCGCCGCGACGCTGACCGTTCCGCTCGCGGCGCTGGCGATGATCCCGCCGCTCCAGTTCGCCGGCTGGGAGTGGCTGGCGTTTGCGCTCGCGACGCCCGTTGTCCTCTGGGCGGGCTGGACGTTCCACCGTGCCGCCGCTTTGAACGCATTCCACGGGGCGGCGACGATGGACACCCTCATCTCAATCGGCACGCTCGCCGCCTGGGGCTGGTCCGTCGTCGCCCTACTCTTCGTCGAGGACGCACATACCTACTTCGAGGTCGCAGCGGTGATCACGACGCTGATCCTCCTCGGCCGCTACCTCGAGGCGCGGGCCAGGCGGCGCTCCAGCGCCGCGATCCGCGCCCTGCTCGAGATGGGGGCGAAGGAGGCGCGCGTCCTTCGTGACGGCGGCGAGGTGGCGGTCTCGATCGAGGACGTCGAGAGGGGAGATCTCATGGTCATCCGCCCTGGGGAGAAGATCCCCACGGACGGCGAGGTCGTGGAGGGAGAGTCGGCCGTCGACCAGTCGATGCTCACGGGCGAGTCCGTGCCGGTCGAGGTCAGGCCGGGGTCGGAGGTCGCCGGCGCCACCATCAACACCTTCGGGCGCCTTGTCGTGCGCGCGACGAAAGTCGGCGGGGAGACGGCACTCGCGCAGATCGCGCGCCTCGTTGCCGAGGCGCAGGCCGGGAAGGCGCCGATCCAGCGGCTCGTCGACCGCGTCTCCGCGGTCGTCGTTCCGGTCGTCATCGGGATCGCGCTCGCGACACTCGCCGGCTGGCTGGCCGTCACGGGCGACGCCACGGCCGCGTTCTCCGCCTCCGTCGCCGTCCTGATCATCGCCTGCCCCTGCGCCCTCGGCCTGGCGACGCCGACCGCCCTCATGGTCGGCACCGGTCGCGGCGCCCAGCTCGGGATCCTGATCAAGGGCCCCGAGATTCTCGAGCGCACGCGGCAGATCACGACGATCGTTCTGGACAAGACAGGGACGATCACCGAGGGGCGCATGTGGCTTGCGGACGCCATCCCCGCCGACGGCGTCGCCCGTGCCGACCTCCTCCGCCTCGCCGGTGCGGTCGAGGATGCGAGCGAGCACCCGATCGCGCGGGCGATCGCCGAGCGGGCGCGCGAGGAGCTCGGCACGCTGCCTCCGGTCGAGCGCTTCACGAACCGCGCCGGGCTCGGCGTCGAGGCCGTCGCCGACGGGCACGCGACGATCGTCGGACGTCCTGAGCTCCTCGCCGAATGGGGACTCGAGCTACCGTCGGCGCTCGCCGAGGCGCGCGCCGTAGCAGAGGCCGAGGGGCGCACCGTCGTCGCCGCCGGCTGGGACGGCGCCGCCCGCGGGCTGCTCGTGGTGGCGGACAGGGTCAAGCCGACGAGCGCGGAAGCCGTGGCGGAGCTCGAGCGCCTCGGCCTCACCCCGGTCCTCCTCACCGGCGACAACGAGCGAACCGCGCAATCGGCCGCATCAGCCGTCGGGATTCGGCAGGTTCGCGCGAACGTGCTTCCCGAAGACAAGGTCGCTGAGGTGCGGCGCCTGCAGGAGGCAGGCGAGGTCGTCGCCATGGTCGGCGACGGCGTCAACGACGCCCCAGCGCTCGCCCAGGCAGATCTGGGGCTCGCGATCGGCACGGGAACGGACGTGGCGATCGAGGCTTCCGACCTGACGCTCGTCTCCGGCGACCTGCGCGCGGCCGCCGACGCGATCCGGCTCGCTCGCCGCACGCTGCGCACGATCAAGGCCAACCTCTTCTGGGCCTTCGCCTACAACGTCGCCGCCATCCCGCTGGCCGTCGCGGGCCTACTCAACCCGATCGTCGCCGCGGCCGCGATGGCCTTCTCGAGCGTCTTCGTCGTCACCAACAGCCTCCGCCTCCGCCGCTTCCACAGCCGACGCGAAGACAGCCCTTCGCCGGCCCCACTCCAACGACTCGAGGGAGAACCCGCATGACTCACGGCTACGTCTCCGACAAGGACGCGCTGACCAAGCGCCTGCACCGCATCGAGGGGCAGGTGCGCGGGATCGAGCGCATGGTCGACGAAGAGCGCTACTGCATCGACATCCTCACCCAAATCGCCGCCGTCTCGACCGCCCTGGAGAGCGTCTCGGTCAAGCTGCTCGAGGACCACGTCCGCCACTGCGTCGCCGACGCGCTCGCCGCCGGGGACGCCGAGGTGGCCGCCGAGAAGAGCGAGGACTTGCTCGCAGCCGTCCAGCGATTCTCGCGCACGCGCTAGAGGCCTTCGCACGATCTTCACAACGCTGAGCAAGGATCCGCCGCATGACTGAGCACGCCCACGCCGCCCACGATCAGCGTCGCGTCTCCGACGGGAGCAGAAAGACGACGCTCCACGTCGGCGGCCTCCACTACGCGAGCGAGAAAAACGTGGTCGAGCAGGTTCTCGGACGCCGCCCCGGGGTGCTCGAGGTCGAGGCGAACCCCGTCGCGCAAACGGCGACGGTCGCGTACGACCCGGCCCGCACGTCGGTCGCCGAGCTCGCACGCTGGGTCGAGGAGTGCGGCTTCCACTGCGCCGGCCGCTCCGTGCCCGGACACATCTGTGACCCGCTCGCGCAGCAGGAGCCGCTCGCGCCCGCGCACGACCACGCGGCGGCCACGCGCGCCGAGCAGGCCGACGGACACGGGCACGGCGGGCATGCCGGGATGTCGATGGACGCGATGGTGCGCGACATGCGCAACCGCTTCCTCGTCGCGGTTGTGTTCGCGATCCCGATCGCGATCTGGTCCGAGCTCGGCGACCGGCTCTTCGGCGGCATCCCGCCGACCCCGTTCGGGATGCGCGACGACGTGTGGGAATTCCTGCTGAGCCTGCCGGTGATCTTCTACGCGTCGCAGATCTTCTTCGTCGGTGCCTGGCGCGCGCTGCGAGCGCGGACGCTCGACATGATGGTGCTCGTCGCCGTCGCGATCGGCACCGGCTGGCTCTATTCCGTCGCCGCGACCTTCTTCATCGAGGGCGAGGTCTTCTACGAGGCGGCCGCCTTCCTGGCCGCGTTTGTCCTGCTCGGGCACTGGTTCGAGATGCGCGCCCGCGGCGGCGCAAACGACGCGATCCGCGCGCTGCTCGACCTGGCGCCGCCCAAGGCGACCGTGATCCGGGACGGCGTCGAGCTCGAGGTCCCAACCGCCGAGGTGCGGGTCGGCGACCTGCTCCTGATCCGGCCGGGAGCGAAGATCGCGGTCGACGGAGAGGTGCTCGAGGGCGAGAGCTCGGTCGACGAGTCGCTGGTGACGGGCGAGAGCATGCCGGTCTCAAAGGCACCCGGCGACCGCGTGATCGGCGCCACGATCAACAAGAACGGGACGCTGCGCGCCCACGCCACCGCCGTCGGCTCGGACACGGCGCTTGCCCAGATCGTCAAACTGGTGCAGGAGGCCCAGAACTCGAAGGCTCCCGCACAGCGCCTCGCGGATCGGGCCGCCTTCTGGCTCGTGCTCGTCGCATTGGTCGGCGGAGTTGGCACCTTCCTCGTCTGGAAGTTCGTCGTCGGCGCCTCGGTGCAGGAGGCCCTCGTCTACGCGATCACGGTCGTCGTCATCACCTGCCCCGACGCACTCGGGCTCGCGACACCGACGGCGATCATGGTCGGCACCGGGCTCGGGGCCCGGCGTGGGATCCTCTTCAAGAACGCGCTTGCGATCGAGCAGGCCGCGAAGCTGGACACGGTCGTCTTCGACAAGACCGGCACCCTCACACGCGGCGAGCCCCAGGTCGTCTCGGTCGCGACCGCCGACGGCGTGGACGAGAACGACATGCTCCGCCTTGTCGCGGCGGCCGAGCGGGAGAGCGAGCACCCGCTCGCCGAGGCGATCGTGCACGCGGCCGAGGAGCGTGGTCTCGACAGCGCCAAGGCCGAGTCGTTCGAGGCGGTGCCGGGCCATGGGGCGATCGCCACCGTCGAGGGCAGACGGCTCGCGATCGGCAATGGGCGGCTGCTCGAGCGTGAAGGTGTGGAGCTCGACGGCCTGATGCCGCGCGCCCGCGCGCTTGCGGGCGAAGGCCGCACCGTCGTCCAGGTCGCGATCGACGACAAGGCGGCCGCCCTGATCGCGATCGCAGACGCTCCCAGGGACACGGCGCCCGCCGCGGTCGAGGCGCTCCAGCGAGAAAACATCCGCGCGGTCATGCTGACCGGCGACAACCGCCAGACCGCCGAGCGGATCGCCTCGGAACTCGGCATCGACAAGGTCTTGGCGGAAGTCCTCCCCGGTGACAAGGCGGATGCGGTCAAGGAGCTGCAGGAACGCGGGAACGAGGTCGCGATGGTAGGCGACGGAGTTAACGAC
>JAXIPI010000299.1:0-4287 GCA_045403015.1 Gaiellaceae bacterium
CACCGTCGAGCCTCACGTCCAGGTCGAAATCCGTGCGGTGGTCAGCCCGGTGCCGTACGTCGAAGCGGTTCGAACGTCGTACGCCCCCGGCGGCTGGCGCGCGTCGCGTGCCTGAGCCAGCGCTGCGGTTGGCCACCAGCCATCGAAAGCCCGCTGTTCCAACGGACGGGGCACCGCGCGCGCCCGGGATGCTGTTCTTCGTCGCGGTCGTCCTGCTCGGCGCGAACCTGCGAGCGGTGTTCTCGAGCCTGCCGCCGCTGCTCGAAGACGTGCGTGCCGAACTCGGGCTCTCCGCGGCCGCAGCGGGCCTGCTGACCACGTTGCCGCTCCTCTGTTTCGGCCTGCTCGCACCCCTCGCTCCCGCACTCATCCGCCGCATCTCGATCGAGCAGCTCCTGGGAGCGTGTCTCGCGCTCACCGCATTCGGGTCAGGGCTCCGCGGAATCGGCGGCACCGCCGGGCTGTTCGCCGGGACGCTCGTCGCCGGCTCGGCCGTTGCGATTGCCCAGACGACCGTGCCGACGCTGATCCGGGTCCGTTTCCGCGGTTACAGCGGCAGCCTCACCGGCGCCTTCTCGATGGCACTGCCGCTTGGAGCGGCCACCGCGGCAGCAGTGGCGGTGCCGCTCGAGCGCCTCTTCGACGACAGCTGGCGCGCCGCCCTTGCCGTGTTCGCCGTGCCGGCGATCGTCGCGGCCGTGCTCTGGCTGCCGCCGGCCGCACGCGAGCGGACGGTGGTTCGCCACGCGCAGTCGTTCGGCTTTCACAACCTTGCCCGCTCGTGGTCGCTCGCGGCGTACTTCGGCCTGCAGGCGATGGCGTTCTACTGCGGCCTCACCTGGCTGCCGACGATCCTCCAGCACGAGGGCTACTCGGAGGCGGCGGCCGGATCGCTCCTGGCGCTCGTGAGCGCGGTCCAACTCGCCCCGGCAATGCTCGTCCCGGTCGTCGCGAGCCGCCTTCGCAACCAGAGGCCGACGCTGCTCCTCGTCGTCGCGATCACGGCGGCGGGGTTCCTCGGCCTCCTCCTTGCGCCGGGAGCCGCCGCGGCCTGGATGATCGTCATCGGCCTGGGCCAGGGTGGTTCGCTCGGGCTCGGGTTGATCCTGCCGGTTCTCCGCGGCGCGGGCGCGGCCGCCGTCGCTGCGTTGACCGCGCTGACCCTCTCGGCGGGGTACCTGCTCGCGTCCGTCGGGCCGACCCTTCTCGGCCTCGCCCGCGACGTCAGCGGGGGCTGGACCGTGCCGCTGATCGCGCTGATCGCGATCACGCTGGCGGAGCTCGTGCCCGGGTGGAAGGCGACCTCGAACTGGACCATCGGCGATGCGGATCTCGAGCCATGACATCGGTTGAGCCATGAACCACTACGATCGCGGCATGTCGGCGTTCGACGGCCTCTTCGTCCCCGCCGAGCTCAGGGCCGCCGTCTCACCGCGGGCGTGGCTCGAGGCAATGCTCGACGCCGAGCGGGCGCTCGCGGGCGCCGGGGCAGCCGCGGGCACCGTGCCTCAGGACATCGCGACCGAAATCGCGGGGGCCTGCGATCCGGAGCGCTTCGACTTCGAGCAGCTGGTGGAGGAAGGCCGCGCGGTCGGGAACCTCGCCGAGCCTCTGGTCCGGGCCCTGGCAGGCTCGGTCGGGGCCGAGGCCGCGCCCTACGTGCATCGCGGCGCCACGAGCCAGGACATCGTCGACACGGCAGCGATGCTCGTCTCCCGGCGGGCGCTTGCGCTCGTGCTCGCAGAAGCAGACGACGTGGCGGCAGCCGCCGCGGCGCTCGCGCGCGATCACCGCGTCACGCTGATGGTCGCCCGGACCATCCTGCAGCACGCCGTGCCGACGACCTTCGGGGTCAAAGCTGCCGGCTGGCTCACCGCGGTCGTCGAGGCCCGCGGGCGACTCGAGCAGGTGTCACGGGAGCGGCTCGCGGCGCAACTCGGCGGCGCGGCGGGGACGCTGGCCGGGTTCGGCGACAACGGGATCGCGCTGCTCGACCTCTATGCGCGCGAGCTCGACCTACCGGCGCCGACGATCCCCTGGCACACGAACCGGACTCGCATCGCGGAGCTCGGCGCCGCGCTCACGCTCACCTCGGGTGTCGCCTCGAAGATCGCCCTCGACCTCGTGTTACTCGCGCAGACCGAGGTGGCCGAAGTTGCGGAAGGCCACGGCGGGGGCCGGTCCTCGACGATGCCGCAGAAGCAAAACCCGATCGGCTCGACGCTCGCACGCGCAAACGCACGGCTCGCCGCGGCGCATGCCACCGTCCTCGTCGGCTCGCTCGAACAGGAGCACGAACGCGCCGCCGGCGCCTGGCAGGCGGAGTGGGCAGCTCTGGCCGGTGCGCTCGCGCACACCGGCGGCGCGCTGCACGCGCTGGCGGGCGCACTCGAGTCGCTGGAAGTCGATGCCGCCCGCATGCGGCAGAACCTCGACCTGACCGGCGGTCTCGTGCTGGCCGAGCGAATCAGCCTCCTCTTGATGGAACGGCTGGGCCGGGCGGAGGCGCAGGAGATCGTGCGCGAGGCCGCCGCATCCGAGACGACCTTCCGGGACGCGCTGCTCGGCGATCCGCGCACCGGCTTGGAGCCCGCGGCGCTCGATGCCGCGCTTGACCCGTCGACGTACCTCGGGTCGTCGGCCGAGCTCGTCGACCGGGCGCTCGCGTTCTACGAGAGCTCGCGACGACCGAGTGAGGTCGATGCGTGACGCTGCACTATCGGCTCGACGGGCCGCACGGGGGTCTGCCCCTGATGCTGTGCAACTCGCTGGGGACGACCCTGGGGATGTGGGATCCGCAGGTTTCCGCGCTGACGACGCAGTTCCAGCTCGTCCGCTACGACCAGCGGGGGCACGGCCGCTCACCGGTGCCGCCGGGTCCGTATTCGATCGAGGATCTCGCGCGGGACGCACTGGCCCTGCTCGACGACCTCGGCATCGAGCGCACCTCGTTCTGCGGCCTCTCGATCGGAGGGATGGTCGGCATGTGGCTCGCCTCGGAAGCACCGGATCGGATCGACCGGCTCGTGGTCTGCTCCACCGCGCCCGCCTTGCCGCCGCGCGAACAGTGGCTGGAACGCGCGGCAACGGTACGAGCGAACGGAGTCTCTGCGATCGCTGACGCCGCCCTCGACCGCTGGTTCACGCCCCTCGCGCCCAACTCGCTCCGCGAGGCGTTCCGCGCGATGCTCGTCGAGACTCCGGCCGAGGGATATGCGGGCTGCTGCGAGGCGCTGGCCGACCTCGACCTACGCGACCGGCTGGCAGCAATCGAGGCTCCCACGCTCGTCGTCACCGGGGCCGAAGATCCCGTCGCGCCGCCGGAGACCGGCGAGCAGCTCGCGGCTTCCATCTCCGGTGCGCGTCACGTGACGGTCGCC
Source organism: Gaiellaceae bacterium (assembly GCA_045403015.1). Classification (GTDB taxonomy): domain Bacteria; phylum Actinomycetota; class Thermoleophilia; order Gaiellales; family Gaiellaceae; genus Gaiellasilicea. The sequence goes on from JAXIPI010000299.1 coordinate 3,381, forward strand.
GAGGCTCGTCACATCGCGAACGCCGAGCAGCCCGGGACGTTCACGCAGCACGTGCTCGACCACCTGACGGAGGAGAACCCATGAGCGACAGCTACGAGCGAGGCATGGAGGTGCGCCGCGCCGTGCTCGGCGATGAGCACGTCGATCGAGCGATCGCGCGCACGACCGACTTCACCGGCGACTTCCAGGATCTGATCACGCGCTACGCCTGGGGCGAGATCTGGACTCGCCCGGGGCTGGACCGGCGGACCCGCAGTTGCATCACGTTGACTGCGCTGGTCGCGGGCGGTCGCGAGCACGAACTCGCGATGCACATCCGCGCGGGCCTCCGCAACGGCCTCACACCCGACGAGATCAAGGAGGTCCTGCTGCAGACGGCCGTCTACTGCGGCGTCCCGGCGGCCAACTCCGCGTTTGCGATCGCCCAGGAGGTCCTGGCTGAGGAGCCGCCGGCATGAGCCGCGCCGTCGTGCTCTCGGCGGTGCGGACCCCGGTCGGTCGGTACGGAGGCGGCCTGGCCGGAGTGCGCCCGGATGACCTGGCGGCGATCGCAGTGGCCGCAGCGGTGGAACGCTCCGGGGTCGATCCCGCGGAGATCGAGGACGTCTACCTCGGCTGCGCGAACCAGGCGGGCGAGGACAACCGCAACGTCGCGCGAATGGCAGCGCTGCTGGCGGGGCTACCCGACTCGGTTGCCGGCGTGACCGTCAACAGGCTCTGCGCGTCCGGTCTCTCGGCCGTCATCGGCGCCTGCCACGCGATCGCCGCCGGTGACGGCGACCTGTTCGTGGCGGGCGGCGTCGAGTCGATGAGCCGAGCGCCGCTTGTGACCGCGAAGCCCGATGCAGCCTTCCCGCGTGGCGACCGGACGATGTACGACTCGACGCTCGGCTGGCGCTTCCCGAAC
>JAXIPI010000401.1:0-9340 GCA_045403015.1 Gaiellaceae bacterium
TAGCCCTCGCGCATCTTCTCGACCGGGAGGTCGAAGATCTCCGGCGGCAGGCGGCCGGGTCTAGTTCGCGGTGTTGTCGCCATGCTCGAGCTCCAGACACGCCGCCAGCGCGGCTTCGGCGACTTCGAGCTGCTGAGGTGACGGCTCGGCTGTCGCGATCCGGTGCTGCAGCTCGTGGCCGGGGAACGCGAGCGCCTTCGCGAGCGGGTGGCCGGGATGACGAGTCATCCAGGCGAAGACCTCGACCGCTGCGCCGACGGCGCCGACGGAGGTGACCGTCCGTGCCGGGCCGCGCAGGTGGGCGGGTGCCCGGGCGGCCAGGATGTTCCCGGCTGCCGAGGCGATGATCAGCGGCCCGATCAGGTGCGAGCCGCAACGCTCGTGCTCCTTCGCGCGCTTCTCGCCGTGCTCGTAGGTGCCGATCGAGACGTGCTCGGCTCCGTGGTACGCGGCGAGCTCGCCGCCGCGGAGCGCGAGGAGGGCCGGCGCGATCGAAAGCATCCCGGAGGCAAGCTCCCGAGCCACGGCGCCGAGCCTGGGTGACTGTCGCAGGGCTCGAACGGCGACGGCGCTTCCGAGCGTCGCCGTGAGCACCGCCGGCCGTTCGAATGGAAGCCGCGCCTCGGGCAGCTTGCGCCGTAGGTCGGGGATCATCGCGAACGCCTCTGCGAGCCGCAGCGGTCCGCGCAGAAACGGCGTCTGGATGCCAGGGGCGAACAGGCGCTTGCGGGCCGAAGCGACCTTGATCTCACCCGAGGTCGTGCGGATCGCGCAGGCCCACGCGCTCGGCCCGTGCACGAGCACCCCGTTCGCGAGTGCCATACCGCCCAGGCGAATCTTGCTCATGCCGCCAGCGTAGCCCCAGCAGCCCGTCTGAGTGCGGCCTGCAGCTCATCGGCGGCCGTGCCGCGGGCAATCGGGCCGCCGTCGAGCGCTGTGACGGGCATCACCTCGCGTACGGACGAAGAGGTAAAGGCCTCGTCGGCCGCTTGGAGCTCGTTCAAGTGGTACGTGCCCTCCTCGACCCCGTACCCCGCGGCGCCGGCGAGCTCGATCACCGTCGCCCGGGTGACGCCGGCGAGGATGCCGAGGTCGAGCGAGGGCGTGTAGAGCGTGCGTTCGCGCCGCCACCAGACGTTCGTCGTCGGGCCCTCCAGGACGATCCCGGACGCGTCCACGAAGACGGCATCGTCGGCGCCGCGGCGCCGCGCCTCGGCCTCAGCTGCCATGTTCACCGCGTAGCTCGTCGACTTGACGCCGGGCAGCATCCATGGCTCCTCCGCACGGATGCCGCGAAGCGAGATCAGCGCCTGGCCCCGCGCACGGAGGTCGTCGTAGTGGTCGGCCAGCTCGCTGACGAGTGCGAGTGCGGCCGGAGTCGGCGTCCAGATCAGGCGCAGCACCGAGTCGGGCGCGCCGGCGGCGTCGAGCGCCTGACGTGCGAGCTCGTCCAGCTCGAGCCTGTTCACCGCTGGCAGCCCGATGTGCTCGGCCGATGCGGCCAGCCGGTCGAGGTGCTCTGCCAGCTTGAAGGGCTTCCCGCCGTAGACCCGGATCGTCTCGAACGCTGCCCGGCCCCGGAGGAGCGCTTCGTCGTCGGCGCGCAGCACCGGCTCTTTCGGATCGACGACGCCGCGCCCGTTGACGGCCACGGCGAGCAGCGTCACCGTGCTCCCGCCTCGACCGGTGTGCCGACCGCTGCGAGCAGCGGCCGCGCCTTCGTCCACGACTCTTCGATCTCGGCCTCCGGCTCGGAATCCCAGACGATGCCCCCGCCGACCCACAGATGGATCCGCTCGTCGGCGACCGCGAAGGTACGGATCGTGAGCGCGAGCTCGAGGTCGCCGTTGCCGCGGACCGTCCCGAGTGCGCCCATCGAGGCGCCACGGCCGACGGGCTCGAGGGCAGCGATCAGATCGAGGGCGGCAATCTTCGGTGCGCCGGTCACGGAGCCGCCGGGGAAGGTCGCTGCGAGCAGGTCAGCAAGGTCGATGCCGCTCCTGAGCATTCCCTCGACCGTCGAGACGAGATGCGTCACCCCGGCCTGTTCCTGCTCCGCCATCAGTTCCGGCCAGCGGACGGAGCCGGGCTCGCAGACCCGGGAGAGGTCGTTTCGCTCGAGGTCGACGATCATCACGTGCTCGGCCGCGTCCTTCTCTCCCTCCACGTGCTCGCCGAGTGGCCGCGTCCCCTTGATCGGGCACGTCCAGACCCGCCGGCCGCTGCGAGCGAGGAAGAGCTCGGGTGAAGCGGAGACGATCGCCCAGCCGTCGCCGGCCAAGGTGCGAGGCCCAAAGCCGGCGAGCCGTGTCGCCAGTCCGCTGTGACCGCCCGAGAACGGCGCCGAGAGGTGCTGCACGAGATTGACCTGGTAGACGTCCCCGCGACCGATCGCGGCGCGCACCGCTTCCACCGCCTCCGCGTACTCCGCGTCGCTCCACGTCCGCTGCCACTCTCCGATCCGAACGTCCCCAACGGCCATGTCGGGGCCAGGACCCGGCGTGTCGCGGACGGCCACGGCCGCGAGGGGCAGGGGGCACGGCTCCGGCGGGGCGGGCGCCTTCGTGCGACGGAGCGGCTCGGAGAGGCCGTAGCCGAGATAGAGGTCTGCTTCCAGGTCCTCGCCGCCCGGGCTGAAGAAGCCGTGCTCGCGGAGGTACGACTCGATCAGCTCGAACGCAGCGTCCGGCGAGCGCAGCTCGAGCATGGCTACGCCAGCGAGCGGGCGGCGGCGCGCAGGAACTCGACGCCGAGCCCCAGATCGTCGACGTGCGTCCGCTCGTCGGCCGAGTGGATCAAGCGAGAGGCCAGCTCGACGTCCATCGTCCGCAGCGGGAAGAAGCCGTACGCCACGGTTCCGAACGCCTCACGCAGCCAGTGCGAGTCGGTGAAACCCGCGCAGCAGAGCGGAGCGAGCTTCGCGCCCGGCTCCGTTTCGCTCACCCAGTCCGAGATCGCCGTCCAGAGCGGTGTGTCGAGCCGCGAGCGCGTCCCCCCAAACTGCTCGATCGTCTCCAGATCGTACTCGCCGTCGCCGAGGATCTGGCGCATGAGCGGCTCGACGTCCTCCGGCGTCTGCCCGGGCAGGAGGCGCCGGTCGACGACGAGCTCGCACGTGCCCGGGACGACGTTTCGGCGCTCGGACGCCTCGATCATCGTCGGCGAGAGGGTGAAGGAGAGCAGAGGCTCGATCGTCTCGACCGCAAGCTGATCGACAGCAGCGAGGCGGGAGAGCACATCGGCCGGAGCGGGCTGCTCGCCCAGCACCGCGTCCAGGAAGCCGGCGACCTCGGGACTGATCGAGGGCTCCGGCCGGTAGGCGGCGAGCCTCTCGATCAACGGGGCCGTTTTGACGAGGGCGTTGTCAGCGATCCCCGGCATCGAGGCATGGCCGCTGCGACCGTGGACGACGACGCGGAACGGGGCGCTCATCTTCTCCGCCGTCGCGCAGAGGTAGAACGCGCGGCCCCCGAGCTCAACGCGCTCGCCGCCACCCTCGTTGATCGCGTAGTCGACGCGAACCGCATCGGGGTGCTCTTCGCAGAGCCACTGGAGCCCGAAGTTCTTGCCCACCTCTTCGTCTGCTGCCGCGATGAAGACGAGGTCTCCCGGCGGCTTGAAGCCCTCGCGTGCAAGAGAGGCAATCGCCACGGCGCTCGCCGCGACCTGATTCTTCATGTCGAGCGCTCCCCGCCCCCAGACGTGGTCGTCGGCCAGGTCGCCCGACCACGGATCGCGCGACCACTCGTCGGGATCGGCGACGACCGTGTCCGTGTGCGAGAGGAAGCAGAGCGACGGTCCGTCGCCGCCCCTGAGGCGCGCGACGAGGTTGGCCCGCTCCGGCGTGCGGGCAAACAGCTCGACCTCGACGCCGTTCGCCTCCAGATAGTCCCGCAAGAGCTCTGCGGCGATCGTCTCGTTCCCCGGCGGGTTGACGGTGTTCAGCCGCAGGAGCTGCTGGAGCAGGCCGACCGCCTCGTCCTGCAGGCTCACGCCTTCTGCTGCTCCTGCGAGAGCGCCGTCAGCTCGTTGCGGACGCGCCAGAGCTCCGGGAAGAAGACGTGATGGATCAAGCGGCCGAGCACCTCGACGGGCGTGCCCTGGGTGCCGACGACCGAGTCGCCGATCACGCGCGCCACGACCTTGTAGTGGCGGATCCGCCAGAAATTGATCCGCTCGTCCAGCTCGGTGAGCGCCTCGGCCAGCTGATAGAGCTCCTCGTGCTCGCGCCCATGCACGTACACGTCGACGAGCGAGAGGCCGGCCTGCTCGCGGAGCGCGTGAAAGGCCTGCCCGAGTGGGGGCGTGACCCGGCGGAGCTCACGCCAGCCCGGCGAATCGAAGCCGCTGCCGTGGCCGAGCACCTTCCGGATCTCCTGGTACTCCCAGGGGGACATGTGCTCCAGCATGTCGAGCTGCGATGTCGCATAGAGAAGGCACAGGGTGCTCCGGCGCAGGAGCCGCAGCGCGGCCGGGAGCTCGCCAGCACCGAGATGCTCGGTCGCCGCCTCGATGTCGTTCCAGGCCAGCTTCAGCCAGAGCTCTGACGACTGGTGCACGGTCTGGAAGAGCAGCTCATCGCGGTGAACCCACTCGTCCGGGGTCTTCTGGAGCGCGAGCAGGCTGACCGTGTTCAAGTAGCGCTCGTAGTCGCTTTCGCCCTCGCCGGCGAGGATCGGCTCCGAAAAGTCCTCGTGCGTCGCCACGGCCTGAGCATACTGCTCGCATGAGCGACCTCTTCGCGGATGCCGCGCGGGAGCGGACCGCCGAGCACGCACCGCTTGCGGTGCGCGTGCGGCCGCGCACCCTGGCCGAGCTCGTCGGCCAGCAACACGTGCTCGGGGAAGGCTCCGCGCTGCGTCGAGCGATCGAGGAGGACCGTCTCCGCTCGCTGATCCTCTACGGGCCGCCCGGCGTGGGGAAGACGACGCTGGCGAGGATCGTGGCCGTCGAGACAGGCGCGGCGTTCGAGGAGCTCTCAGCGGTGTCGGCCCGCGTGGACGACGTGCGCGGCGTCATGCAGCGCGCACGTGACCGGCTTGGCGGGAACGGTCAGCGGACGATCCTCTTCCTCGACGAGATCCACCGCTTCAACAAGGCCCAGCAGGACGCTCTGCTGCCCGCGGTCGAGGAAGGCCTCGTGACGCTGATCGGAGCGACGACGGAGAACCCGTACTTCGAGGTCAACTCGGCGCTTCTCTCACGCTGCCAGGTCATCGAGCTGCAGTCGCTCTCCGACGAGGATCTGGGCGAGGTCGTCAGGCGAGGAGCGGCGGCGATCAGAGCCGAGATCCCGGCCGAGCTCGTGGAGGTGATCGCCCGCCGCGCCGGCGGCGACGCCCGTACGGCCCTGAGCACGGTGGAGCTGGCCTGGGAGACCGCACAGGCCGAGGGCGTCCCGCTCGAGGAGCGTCACATCGACGACGCTGCCCGCAAGCGCCCGCTCCGCTACGACAAGGGCGCCGACCAGCACTACGACTTCGTCTCGGCTTTCATCAAGTCGATGCGCGGCTCCGATCCTGACGCGTCCGTGTACTACCTCGCGTCGATGCTCGAGGGCGGCGAGGACCCGCGCTTCATCGTTCGGCGGATGGTGATCTTCGCGTCGGAGGACGTCGGCAACGCCGACCCTCGCGCGCTTCAGGTCGCCGTCGCGGCAGCACACGCGCTCGAGCACGTCGGCCTGCCGGAGGCGCAGCTAAACCTCTCGCAGGCCGCGATCTACCTCGCGAACGCTCCCAACTCCAAGGCGAGCGCGAATGCGATCTGGTCCGCGCGCGAAGAGGTGCAGAAGGGTGGGAACCTTCGCCCGCCCGCGATGCTCCGCGACACCCACTACGCCGGTGCGAAGAAGCTTGGCCACGGTGAGGGATACATCGATCCGCACACCGATCCGCGCGGGTCCGAGCTCGACTACCTGCCGGATGAGTTGAAGGGACGGCGGTACTATCGGCCTTCGGGCAACGGCGAGGAGGAACAGGATGATCGAGACCGGGAGTGACGCGCCGGACTTCGACCTCAAGGTCGACAGCTCGACGCGTGTCCGCCTGGCCGACTTTCGTGGCCGCCGGAACGTCCTCCTCGTCTTCCATCCGTTCGCGTTCACGGCCGTTTGCGAGGAAGAGGCGCTCGACCTGCAGGAGAACCTGGCGGCGTTCGAGAGCGCCGAGACGGACGTGCTGCTCGTCTCCTGCGACTCCGCTCCGTCTCGCCAGGCCTGGAAGGCGAAGCTGGGACTCACGTACACCCTTCCCTCGGACTTTTGGCCGCACGGCGCGGCCGCACGCGCGTACGGCGTCTTCGACGAGAACGCGGGCGCGCCCATTCGGGGCACGTTCCTGATCGACAAGGACGGCGTCGTGGTCTGGAGCCTCGTCAACGACGCCGGCACCCGGCGCAGCGAGCTGACCACCGCGCCGCTCGCCGCAGCGGCCGAGTGACCCTGGCCCGCTACGAGTGGGGCGACGACCGGTTGCCTCCGCTCGTCTGCCTGCACGGCGTCACGAGCCACGGCCGGCACTTCCGCCCGCTCGCGGCGCGGCTCGCCGAGCGCTTTCACGTCATCGCGCTCGACCTGCGCGGCCACGGCGACTCGACCTGGGAGCCGCCCTGGAATCTCGAGCAGCACGTCGCCGACGTGCTCGATGCCGCTCCCGCGGGACCGTGCATCTGGCTCGGTCACTCCTTCGGGGGCCGTGTTGCCTACGAGGTCGCAGCCGCGGCCCCGGATCGCGTCGAGCGGCTCGTCCTGCTCGATCCTGCGATCCGGCTTCCCCCCCACGTGGGCCTGGTGACAGCGGAGAACGCGCGGCGCGACCGGTCGTACGCCTCCTTCGAGGAGGGGCTCGACCGGCGCTACGAGGAGAGCGTGCTCACGACGGCGCCCCGCGAGCTCGTCGAGACAGAGCTGCGCGAGCACCTCGTTCCCGCTGACGACGGCCGCTGGCGCTACCGGTACTGCCAGAGCGCGGTGGTCGCCGCCTACGGCGAGATGACGCGCGAGCAGCCGCCCTTCACGCGGGTCCGAATCCCGACGCTGCTCCTGCTCGGCGAGACGTCGTACCTGCCGTACGACGCGCTGCTGGATAACCACGTTGCGGCGCTCGGGGCCCTGCTCGAGGTCGTTCGCATCCCTGCCGGGCACACGGTTCTGTGGGATGCACTCGCCGATACGGCCGTCGTGGTCGAGCGTTTTCTTGACGAAAACGGGGGGTCAGCCTCAAGTTCTGACACCTGAGGCCGAATCACGGTTGGTGAAAACTCGCGAGTTCCTGCACAATCACCTCCCGGCCGGCGGCGAGCTTCCCGTCGAGGAATGGGAGCGCCGCCATCGTTCGCTGACGCGAATGCTCTGGGTGACGGCCGCGATCCTGGCTGCATTCTCGTACCTCTCGGGCTACCACGACGCACACGCGTTGTTGCACGTCGCGGTACTCCTCCCGCTGGCCTTCGCGGCGGCGAGCCGCAAGCTGTCGCGGCTCATGCGGACGTTGATCTGCTCGCTCGGGCTGCTCACCGGCGCGGCTCTCGGGGTCCACATCGCGGGCGGTGTGATCGAGGCGCACTTCGCGTTCTTCGTGGTCGTCGTGCTCTTGACGGTCTACGAGGACTGGATTGTCTTCGCGCTCGCTGTCGGCTACGTGCTCGTTCATCACGGCGTTCTCGGCATGGTCGCTGCCGACCAGGTCTTTGCGGCGCCCGCCCAGTACGCGCATCCGTGGAGATGGGCAACGATTCACGCGGTCTTTGTCGCAGCTGCAGGGGTTGCCGGCCTCATCACCTGGCGACTGAACGAGGACGTCCGGCGGGAGATGCGCAGGACGCAAGAGCAGCTTCATGCTGCCTCGGTAACCGATGTGCTCACCGAGCTCGGCAACCGCCGCCGCCTGCTCGAGGACCTCGACGAAGCGATGAGCGTGCCGGGAATGACTCTTTCGCTCTTCGATCTGGACGGATTCAAGATCTATAACGACACGTTTGGCCATCAAGCGGGCGATGCGCTGCTCGCTCGCTTCGGACGGCGGCTCTCCGACGCGGTCTCCGACGCAGGCGTCGCATACCGCCTGGGCGGCGATGAATTCTGCATCCTCGTCTCGGGGCCGAGGGCAGACGCTGCGCGCGCTGCTGCGGTCGAAGCGTTGAGCGAGCACGGCGATGCATTCGCAATTGGCAGCTCGCACGGCACGGTCACGCTGCTGACGGAGGTTGCGACGCCGGACAAGGCGTTGCTCCTTGCCGACCAGCGCATGTACCACTCAAAGAACGCGGGGCGGATGTCGGCGAGCCGGCAGAGCGCGGACGTCCTGCTCAGCGCCCTTGCCGAACGCGACCCCAGACTTACCCGCCACGTCGGGGACGTTGCGGACACCGCGCAGGCCGTTGCGCGTGAGCTCGGCGTGCCCGAGGATCAACTCGCATCGATCCGGCAGGCGGCGGAGCTCCACGACATCGGCAAGGTTGCGATCCCGGATGCGATTCTCGCGAAGCCAGGCCCGCTCGACGAAGACGAACTGACCTTCGTCCGAGCTCACACGGAGATCGGCGAGCGAATCCTTGCCGCCGCCCCGGCACTCTCGCTGGTTGCGAAGCTCGTGCGCCACACCCACGAGCGCTGGGACGGCCGTGGCTACCCCGATCGGCTTGCCCGCGAGCGGATCCCGCTCGGCTCTCGCATCGTGTCTGTCTGCGATGCCTTTGATGCGATGGTCGGCGAACGCCCGTACCGCAAGTCGCGAAACTTCGAGAGCGCGGTCGAGGAGCTCATCACGTGCGCCGGCTCGCAGTTCGATCCCGACGTGGTCGCGGCCTTCGTCCGGGTGGTCTCCGGGGCGTCGCTGCCGCCGACTGACTCCGCCGCGGCCTCCGTCGCCGAGCCTGTCTAGGCGGCGACCGCGGCCCGGGCCTCGACGGCGTCGGCGAGCGCGTCGACCACCGAGCGAAGCTCGATCAACAACGCCGCATCGACGCCGTTGGCCAGGCGTTCGTCGGCCTTCGCAACGGCGACCGTGTCCTCGATCGTGCGGGCGCCGAGAGCGCCGAGAACCTTGCGGGTCTCCTCGGCGGCCCAGACGCCGCCGAACATGCCCGTGCTGGAGGACATGACGGCGGCCGGCTTGTTCCGGATCGGCGATTCGACGAGCGGTCGCGACGCCCAGTCGAGCGCGTTCTTGAGGACGCCCGGAATCGACGAGTTGTATTCCGGCGTCGAGATCAACACGGCGTCGGCTTCGTCGAGCGCCGCCTTGAAGTGCTGGACCGGGGCAGGCTGATTGCCCGGGATGTCGTCGTCGGCGTCGTACGGCGGGATCTCCTTGAGCCCGTGGTACAGCTCGACGTCGAC
>JAXIPI010000170.1:0-4423 GCA_045403015.1 Gaiellaceae bacterium
CGTCTCGTCGTCCTCACGCAGGCAGCCAGCCTGCGCTTCGGACGCCGAGCCGCCCTGGCTTGGTCTGGAACAGCCCCACAGCGCGCCAATTCCACATCAAGCCTCTAGCTGTTCAGCACCGAGAGGCCGAGTCTGTCAGAGCGCTTTCTCCCAGCCTTCCTCTCCTTCCGACCACGGCACCGCCGTGTCGCGTTTGAAGATCAGCTCGTTTGCCTCCTCGCCGGGCCACACTCCGATCTTGTCGCTGTCCGGATACACCGAGACAGCCGGCACACGCGAGCTCGAGAACATCAACGTCCTCGCCTGCGATTCGCTCCGGTTCATCAGCTTGTGCGCTCCGGCGGGACCGGGCGGGAAGCAGACGATGCCCCCGCGCTCCAGGGTGTGCTCCCCATCAGGTGTGCGCACGACAATGGTCCCGTCGATGACGAGCAGCCATTCCTCCTCGTACTCGTAGTGATACGGGGATGAGCTCTGACCGGGCGCCAGGTCGTAGATGAACATGGCGGTCGCCGCCGATCCCACGGCCCGAGCCACGTCGACCCTGCCCTCGGGGTTCTCAGCGCTGAAGATGTTGACCACGTCCACGCGCGCATTATCCTGACCTGAAGCGCAGCGGCGGCGTATCGCAGCGTCGCGTAATGCAGAGATGAAGCGCTTGGCGCTCGCAGTCTCCGATCAGCAGCGGTCACGTCGCTTCTACGAGACGTACTTCGGACTCGACGCCCAACCCGCGCAGCGCTACTGGCGCGTTAGGACGGAACGGCGCTGGTCAGGAGAGGATGGTCGCCCAGGTGACGATTGGCTTCGCCGGCCCCGCCTGAGCCAACGTTCTACGATCGGTTCCGTGGCCGAGTTCGTCCCGCCCGACTTCGACGTCCCGCTCGGTCTCGAGACTTCCGAGTTCGTCCTCGAGCCGCTCGGACCTGAGCACAACGAGCTGGACTACGACGCCTGGACGTCGTCGATGGAGCACATCGCGGCGACGCCCGGGTATCCCGACGGCTCCTGGCCGCGCGAGATGACGCGGGACGAGAACCGCGCGGACCTGAAGCGCCACGCCGACGACTTCCGCACCCGGAAGGGGTTCACGTACACGGTGCTCGATCCCGGAAGCCGCGACGTGATCGGGTGCGTCTACATCTACCCGCTGCCCAACAATGACTACGACGCCTGCGCGCTCTCCTGGGTGCGGGAGAGCCACGCGCACCTGGACAACCCGCTCTGGCGCGCTGTGAGTGAGTGGCTCGAATCCGACTGGCCATTCGCCCGCGTCGAGTACGCGTCGCGCGCCTAGGCGCGTCCCATGCAACTCGCAGTCGAGAGCCAGGCCCATCGCGCTGAGTAGGAAGGATCAATAGGACAGAACGAAAAGAGGAGGCCCCGGAGGCCTCCTCAGTCGAGCGTGTTGGTGCCGGGGTTCAGGCGGGGACGGCCACTAGTCGAAGCTTTCGTCCAGGACGACCTCGTAGATGCCGGCCGAAGTTCGCTTGATCGTGTCATCCGAAGGAGACATGGAGTCGAGCGCAACATCGGCACGTCGCACGTCCTCCTCGGTCTTGCAGAACGCGATCGCGACCGACGCTCCGCTCGTGCGGTCAACGAGTTCCACCCACCGCGTCACGGTGTCCATCAGCGTGCGTACTTGCTCGGGCGACCGCGCGTCGGCGGGCACGTTGCCCGACCGGAATGCACCCATCTGGCGCTTCATCTCCGCGATCTCCTCGTCGATGCGGCTCACATCGCCACCTTCGAACCGTGCGACTCGTGCATACATGGCGTCCTCCTTCGGACGTAGCCGTCATGCGCCTTGACACAAGCATAGGAGCGTCGGATGCTGCTCGCTCCATGCGCAGCAACATGCACCACCTCGTACTCCTCGTCGTTCTCGTTAGTCGCGCCGAGTGGCGCAAGAGCCCGTGATCGAGGACATCCGCCCCGGCTTGGCGCGCTGGGTGACACCGCACCCGGAGTGGAAGCCCGAGGAGGACTACCTCGACGAGTCCTATCGTGACGTCGCCTCCGTGCTGCACGTCGCGCCGGACGCACTCGTCCTTGTCGACCCGCTCGTGCCCCACTCGTTGTGGCCCAATCTCGATGCTCGGATCGAGGCGGCCGGGAAGCCGGTGGTCGTCCTCACCACGATCCACGGGCACGCGCGCAGCCGCGACGAAGTCGCGAAGCGGTACGACGCCCAGTTGGGCGGCGAGCTTCAGGGCGTGCGCGCCGTCGACGCCGCACGCAAGGAGGAGGTCGCGCTCTGGCTCGAGGGAGCGCGGGCCGTCGTCCTCGGCGATGCGGTGCTCGGGGACCAGCACGGCGGACTGCGCATTTCCCCCTGGTACAAGAACGACGAGGGGCGGGAGCGGACGCGTCTGGCGCTTCTGCCGCTCCTCGACCTCCCGATCGCGATCGTCCTTCCCGCCCACGGTAACCCCGTCCTCGAGGGCGGAAGAGACGCGCTCGAGAAGGCGCTCGAGGCATGACGGGACGGGCCTGCCGCGCTGAGTAGGTGCCAGGCCAGAACGGTTGCATGGGCCAGCGATGCTCCTATATCAAGAGCGGTGCTTTTCAGGGTGCCCTTGCGGAGTCCCGGCGCTCGCCGCCGCCAGCGCCGTGCTAGTCGGCCGTCCGCAGATGGTCAGCTCCCTCGAGCGCTAGCTCGAGCGCGTAACCGCCGCCGGGAAGCTCCGCTGCCGACCCCAGCTCGACGTCGGCGAGTGAGCCGACCACGTAGTCAGCGGCTGCGAGCAGGCCCGCCTCGAAGGTCGTCGCTACGGCGAGCACTGTCATCCCGGCTGCCTTGCCCGCCTCGACTCCTGCCGGCGCGTCCTCGATCACGAGGCAGTCGGCGGGATCGACGGAAAGCGCCGCGGCACCGGCGAGGTACGGCTGGGGATCCGGCTTGCCCCGCTCGACGTCATCCGCAGTGATCAGCTGCTGGGGGATCGGGAGACCGCCGTGCGCGAGCCGACCCGTGGCGAGCGCGCGGGTGCCCGAGGTCACGACCGTCCAGCTCCCGGAAGGAAGCGCCTCGAGCAACGAGGCGGCGCCGGGAACCGTCGTCACGCCGTCGAAGTCGACCGTCTCGGCCTCCTCGAGCAGGCGCGCCTCCGTCTCGGCGTCGAGCAGCGGTGCGATCGCCCGGATCGTGTCGATCGTCCGCCGGCCGTGCGCTTCCGCGAGCACCACGAGCGGGTCGATCCCGTGTCCGGCGGCCCAGTGCTCCCACGCTCGCTCGACCGCCACGCGCGAGTCCATCAGCACGCCGTCCAGGTCGAAGAGGATCGCGCCGCATCGGATGCCTGCCACGGCGAGAGCTACGGGCCGTCGAGGCTGCCGTCGTGGTAGCGGCCGCCGTAGAAGACGAGCGGTCGGGCATCCGCCTCGGCGCCGGCCTCGAGCGGCCGGCCGATCAGGATCGCGTGGTCGCCGCCGTCCAGCTCCTGCTCGAGCTCGCAGGCGAGCCAGGCGACCGTACCGCTGAGCACGGGGACCTCGTCAATCAGCTCGTGCTCGACGCCGGCGAGCTTCTCCTCGCCGCTCGCCTTCGTCGCGAAGCGGTGGGCGAGCTCCTCCTGGCCGGCCGCGAGGATGTTGACGCAGAAGCGGCCGGAGTGCCGGACCGCCTCCAGCGTGTTCGAGCTTCGATCCAGGGCCACCAGCACGAGCAACGGCTCGAGCGAGAGCGACGTGAGCGCGTTCGTCGTCGCGCCTCGCGGCCCCGTTTCGCCGCGGCTCGTGATCACCGCGACGCCGGTCGCCCAGTGGGACATCAGCCGCCGCAGCTCGCGCGGGTCGATCGTCGTGCTCACGCTGCGATCGTCGCACAACGGGCATCTGCAACACTCGGGGCGTGGCCGAGCGCAGCTTCGACGTCGTCGTCATCGGGGCCGGCCCGGCCGGCGAGGTCGCCGCCGGGCGGCTCGGCCGGGGCGGGCTCTCGGTCGCGCTCGTTGAGCAGCACCTCGTCGGCGGCGAGTGCTCCTACTACGCCTGCATGCCGTCGAAGGCGCTGCTCCGGCCGGGTGACTTGCTCGCGGAAACGAAGCGTGTGCCCGGTATCCGCGCCGACGGGCTCGACGTGCCGGCCGTGCTCGCGCGGCGCGACGAGGTGATCCACAATCTGGACGACTCGAGCCAGCTGCCGTGGCTCGAGGAGCGCGGCGGCGAGCTCGTCCGCGGCAGCGCCCGGTTCGACGGCGAGCGCCGCGTCGTGGTGGACGACGACGTCCTCGTCGCCGCCAAGGCAGTCATCGTTGCGACCGGGAGCGGGCCGGTGATGCCGCCCATCCCGGGTCTGGTCGAGGCGAAGCCGTGGGGGAACCGTGAGGCGACGACTGCGAAGACGGCGCTGCAGAGTCTCGTGATCCTCGGCGGCGGGGTCGTCGGCGTCGAGCTCGCCCAGGCGTGGACGTCGCTC
>JAXIPI010000121.1:0-2244 GCA_045403015.1 Gaiellaceae bacterium
AGCAGCGAGGATGCCGAACGCGATCCAGCCCCACTCCGAGCTTGTGAGCCCGTCGTCCTCGTCCGAGGCGGCGGCGGCTCCTGCCGCAGCAGCGGCGCCCGGTGAAACCCCGGTGGTCGTCGTGACCGTCGTCGTCACGACCTGCGGCGCCGCTTCGGTGACCGTCTGGGTCTCCGTTTCGGTTTTCGTCACCGTCACAGTCGGGGCGGCCGGCTGGGTCGTCGCGGGCGCCGTGTCTGCCACGGCCGCTCCAGGCTCGGTCACCGTCTCCGTCACGGTCTCCGTCACCACCTCTGTCTCGGTGATCGTCACCGCCGGCGCGGCGGGCTCGGTTCGGGCTGACGTCGAGAGGGTGGTCGGGATCGAGCGGGTCACGGTTCCCGTTCCGAGCGCCTCACCGTCGCCGCCGCAGGAGCCGAGCGCGAGGGCGGCGACGAGCCCCAGGAGTCCTGCGCCGGCGAGCCTCGCGGCCGCGGCGAGCGTCCGTGCTCGGCCTTCGTCGGCCATGCGCCGACGATCTCAGGCGGCTCGCGCCCACGCATCACCCCAAGTGGACGACCGTCGGGCCTACCCGCGCTTGCGCTCGATCAACTCGATTCTGTAGTCGTCGGGATCGCGGACGAAGGCGATGAAGGAGCCGCCTTCGCTCACCTGGTACTTCGGCCGCTCGGGCTCGATGCCCTGGGTGGCCAGCTCCTCTAGAGTTCCATCTATATCGTCTACGGTGATCGCGATGTGGCCGTACGCGGTACCGAGCTCGTACGAGTCGACGCCGAAGTTGTAGGTCAGCTCGAGCCGTTCCCCGTCGCCGGGCAGGCCCATGAAGACGTTGATCGCCTCCTCGCGGATCGGTAGCCGCCGGCGCTCCTCGAAGCCGAGCGCGTTGTAGAAGGCGACCGAGCGGTCGATGTCGGTGATCCGGTAGCAGGTGTGGATGAGTTCCATAGCGTGCAATCCTCCGCTGGTCGTGGCGATTTCGAACGAAGAGTATGCGGAGCGGCGCGTCCGGCTGGGCGCCTTGCTCGCTAGCCGAAGGTGACGACGAGCTTCTCGATCTGGCCGTCGCGCGGGGTCAGCCGCATCTCGCCCGCTTGCCGGCCCTCCTCGCGCAACCACGCGTAGCGGGCGACGACGATGCCGTCCAGCACCTCGGAGCCGAGGATGTCCACCTCGTCGTCGGGTGGGCTGCTCGCGATTAGGCCGCGTCGATCGCGTCACGGCCGATGAACGGCCCGACCGGGACGCCTTCGAAATGCAGCTCGGCGTCCTCGGCGAACCCTGCGACCATCGGGGTGAAATCACCGCTGCGAACGCCCTGGTTGAAGCGCTCGACATGCTCCTCGAGCAGGCTCACGCCCGCAGGCTAACGCCGGCCGCCGAGCTTGCCAAGCGGATTTAGCGGTGCTAAACACATGGCAGATGAGACGAAGCGTCTTGCTGCTCGCGCTGGTTGCAGGCGTAGTTGCCTCGACGGCAAACGCAGCCGCCGACCGGGCCGACTACTCCTGCGTTGCCGGCCCGGACGTGTCATTCCGGGCGGCGGACGGGACGAAGCTCGTCGGCCACTTCTTCGGCAACGGGCCGACGGCAGTGATCCTGGGGCACCAGTCCAACGGCAGCCTGTGCGACTGGCTCGCGTATGCGCGCAGGCTCGCCCGGCTCGGCTACACGGCGCTCGCGATCGACTTCCGCAGCCACGGTCTGTCGCAAACGCGCGCGGGAGAGACCGGAAACCGGCTCGCACGCGACCTCGACGCCGCCGTGAAGCTCGTCCGAGCGCGAGGGAAGCGGAAGGTGTTTCTCCTCGGTGCGTCGATGGGCGGGATCGCCTCGCTTGTTGCGGGCGCGAACGTGAAGCCCGGAGTCACCGGCGTCGTCAGCGTCTCGGCGCCCGCGCGATTCATGGGGATGAACGCGACGGCGACCGCGCCGAGGCTGCGTGTGCCGGTGCTCTACCTCGCCGCCGAAGCTGACGACAACGCCGGCTACGACTTCTCCCGCGACGCCCGCGAGATGTACGCGGCGACGGCGGCGGCCGACAAGCGGCTCCAGATCCTGCCGGGAGGCGAGCACGGCGTCGCTCTCGTCGCGGAGTCGCCGCGGGCGAGGGCGCTGATCGAGGGTTTTCTCAGGACCCACTGACCCCGGACGTCGGCAAGCCGCGTCCGGGGTGTGCGCCGCTCATCGAGCTGGGCGCGGCGGCCGCCTGGTCGAGGCGGTCCGCGGCGCGTCGGAGCGAGCGCG
>JAXIPI010000316.1:0-3856 GCA_045403015.1 Gaiellaceae bacterium
GATCCAGGCATCACGCTCGGCGCCATCCGCGAGCGCAGGCCGCTCATCCACAACATCACGAACTACGTCGTGATGAACGAGACGGCGAACGCGATCCTCGCGCTTGGCGCGCTGCCCGTGATGGCGCACGCGAAGGAGGAAGTACGCGAGATGGTCGGTCTCGCGGGTGCGCTCGTGCTGAACATCGGCACGCTCTCCGAGGAGTGGGTCGAAGCGATGCTGCTAGCCGGGACGGTGGCGAACGAAAGGGGCGTTCCCGTCGTGCTCGATCCGGTCGGTGTCGGTGCCACGTCGTACCGCACCGCGACTGCGAGGCAGATCCTCGCCGCCGTCGACGTCGCCGTCCTGCGGGGGAATGCGGGAGAGGTCGCGACCCTCGTCGGGGTCGAGGCCGAAGTTCGCGGAGTCGAGTCCGTGGGAGCAGCGGGTGACTCAGCCGAGCTGGCCCGGCAGGCAGCGCTCACACTCGGTCTGGTCGCATCCGTCACGGGGCCAATCGATCACGTTTCAGACGGCGAGCGGTCGGCGGCGGTGGCGAACGGCCACCCGCTCCTCGCCTCGATCACCGGCACCGGCTGCATGTCGACGGCGATGACCGGCTGCTTCCTCGCCGCGAAGGACGACCGTTTCGAGGCTGCGGTGGAGGCGCTCGTCGCGTTCGGCGTTGCGGGAGAGGATGCGGCCGTGGACGCCAGAGGCCCGGGCAGCTTCCACGTAAACCTCTACGACGCGCTGGCCACCCTCGACCCGGCCACCCTGTCCCAACGGGCCAAGGTGGACGTGGGGTGAGACTTTGTGTTCCTGTAACACAAGGTCGTCTCGTTCCGCTCAACCACGCGGTTCGACTTAGTGGTTCTGTAACACAAGGTCACGTTTCGTGAGGCTGCACGCCCTCGTGTCGGACGAGGAGACCGCGCGGCGCGCTGCGGCCGGCGGGGCGACTGTGGTCCAGCTGCGGTTGAAGGGGGCGCCCACCGAGGATGTCGTCCGGCTCGGCCGCGCCGTCGGCGACCTTGATGTCCAACTCGTCGTCAACGACGACGTCGACGCGGCGCTCGAGCTCGGCTGCGGCGTGCATCTCGGCCAGGGCGATGACGGGATCGACCGGGCGCGCGAGGCGGGACTCCTGCTCGGGATCTCGGCCACGAAGCGGCGTGAGGCTGCGGTCGCGGAGTTCACGGGCGCGACGTACATCGGCGCCGGGCCGATCTGGGACACACCGTCGAAGCCCGACGCGGCTCCGCCGATCGGGCTCGACGGGCTCCGCGACATCTGTCTCTCGGTCTCGATTCCGGTCGTGGCGATCGGCGGCATCGACGCCTCGAACGCTGCCGAGTGCATCCGCGCAGGAGCCGCCGGCGTTGCCGTCATTCGCGCCGTGGCCGAGATCGAAGCTCTCCGGGCGGCTGTCGATGAAGCTCTCTGAGGCCGGCGAGCTCGGTCTCCTGCGCGAGCTGGAGGCACGCGCGCTGATCGTCGGCATCGAGCACGACGCGGCCGAGTTCCCCGGCGGGCTTGTCCTCACGCAGGACGCCCTCGTCGAAGGAGTCCACTTCCTGCTCGACCGCATCTCCTGGCACGAGCTCGGCTTCCGCGCGGCAGCTGTGAACATCAGCGATCTCTCTGCTTCCGCCGCCCGGCCGGAAGCGCTGCTCGTCACGCTGGCATTGAAGGCGGATGCGGAGGTCGAGGAGGTCGTCGAGCTCTACGAGGGCCTGGCCGAAGCAGGCGTGCCGGTGCGCGGCGGCGACACGACGGGTGCGGATCAGACTGTCGTGAGCGTGACCGCCATTGGCCGCTCCGAGCGTGTGCCCGGCCGGAGCGGCGCCCGGCCCGGAGACGTGATCGTCATCACCGGCCCGCTCGGTGGGGCGGCTGCGGCGTTTCGCGAGCGTCGCTTCCTACGGCCGCCGGTGCGGACGCTCGAGGGCATGCGATTGGGTGCTGTCGCGACGGCGATGCTCGATGTGTCCGACGGGATCGCGGTCGACGCGGGCCACCTCGCCCGGCGCTCCGGATGCCGTGTCGTCATCGACCTCGACGCAGTGCCGCGCTCCGGCGAACTCGAGGACCTCGGCTTCGGCGAGGACTTCGAGCTGCTGGCGGCAGTCCCGGATGAGGCGCTGGCACTCGGCTTTCCGGTGATCGGCCGCTGCGAGGCAGGAGAGGGCGTCTTGCTACTCCACGATGGCGAGCCGTACGACCTGCGCGGCTATGAACATTTCAGGGAGCGCTTCAGGATGCGCTGAGCCAGGTCGCCCACGAGCGTTCGTAGTGCGAACGCGGCCGCGCCCCGACGACCGTCGAGAGCGGCTCGCCGTTCTCGAACAGGATCACGGTCGGGAGTGAGAGAACGCCGTACCGCGAAGGCACGCCGACGTGCTCGTCGATGTTCAGCCGGACGCGCCCGAGCCCGTGGGCGGCGGCGATCGCCTCGAGCACCGGTGCGATCGCATCGCACGGCTTGCACCAGGGTGCCCAGAAGTCGACGATCGTCCGCCCCTCCGCGTCCAGCACCTCGGCCTCGAAGGTGGCGTCCGTCACCTCTCTCACAGCCGTCCCCCAAGTGCCGCGAGGCGAATGAGCGGCACCTTCCAGATCGCTTCCAGCACGATCGTCCGCGACATCTTCGAGCCCCCGACCTCACGGTCGACGAAGCGGATCGGAAGCTCCTGCACCCGAAACCCCTTGCGGAGCGCGCGATAGGTCAGCTCGATCTGGAACGCGTAGCCGCGCGTGTGGATCGCGTTCAGATCGATCCCCTCGAGCACGGCGCGCCGGATGCACTTGAAGCCGCCCGTCAGGTCTCGGACGGGGACGCCGAGGATGATCCGCGCATAGAACGAGCCGCCCGCCGAGATGAATCGCCGCACCGCGCCCCAGTTCTCGACGCCCCCGCCGGGAACGTAGCGCGAGCCGAGCACGACGTCGGCCGACTCGGCCGCCTCGAGCAGTCGCGGCACGTCGTTCGGGTCGTGGGAGAAGTCGCAGTCCATCTCCACGACCAGCTCCGCGCCCGCGTCCAACGCGTGGCGGAACCCGGCGAGGTAAGCGGGGCCGAGTCCCTCCTTCCGCTTGCGGTGGAGCACATCGACGTAGTCGAACTCCAGCGCGAGCTCGTCGGCGCGCCGGCCCGTTCCGTCCGGCGAGTTGTCGTCGATCACGAGCACACGATCGTCGGGGCCGAGAACCCGGCCCAGCTCGCGCAGCATCGGCTCGATGTTCTCGCGCTCGTTGTAGGTCGGCAAGCAGACACAAGCTCTCACCTCCGTATCATCGCTACCGGTGGCACAGACACTGCCGAGGAACGACGAGCTCGCCGACCAGCTGGAGCTGCTGGCCGATCTGAGCGAGCTCGAGGGCGAGGACTCCTTCCGGGTTCTCGCCTACCGCCGCGCGGCCACGCGGATCCGGGAGACGGGTGGGCCGGTCGCACAGCTCGCACTCGAGGGAAAGGCAAAGAGCCTCGCCGGGATCGGCAAGACGATTGAGGACAAGATCGTCCAGGTCGTCGAGCTCGGCGAGATGGAGGCGCTGACGAAGCGCAAGAAGCTCGTGCCGGAGGAGGTTGTCAAGTTCATGCGGCTGCCCGGCCTCGGCCCCAAGACGGCGCGGCGGATCTGGAAGGAGCTCGGTGTGACGACGCTCGCCGAGCTGAAGGAGGCAGCCGAGCAGGAGAGGCTGCGCGCGCTGGCAGGCCTCGGCGCGAAGAGCGAGGAGAAGATCCTCAAGGCGCTCGGGGAGGAACCCCAGGACCCTCGTGAGTCGAGGCGGCTGCTCGGCAGCGGCCTGCCCGTGCTCCTCGAGCTCGTCGACGAGCTACGGGCGCATCCTGCCGCCGTGAAGGTCTCGGAGG
>JAXIPI010000382.1:0-8394 GCA_045403015.1 Gaiellaceae bacterium
GGCCATCGACGAAATCTCCTCGCGTTGCTCCTGCAAGAACCAGTGCAGGAACTGCTCGCCCACGAGGTCGCCTTCCGTTCGCGCGAGCTTCGCAAGATCCGAGATCTGGTCGGTGACACGCTTCTCCTGCTCGAGCGCGAGTCGTACAGGCTCGACGACGTCCGCGAAATCGGTCTTCGGCGCCTCGACACCCGGAATCACGACGCGCTCGTCGGCGTCGAGCAGGTACTGGACGATCATCATCGCGTGGTTCCGCTCCTCGACCGCCTGCCGGTAGAAGTGCGCGGCCAGACGCGGGAGCGTCTGCGCGTCGTAGTAGACGGCGATCGCCACGTACTGCTGCGACGCGGCGAACTCGTACCCGACCTGCGCATTCAGACCGTCCGGGAAGGGAGCCATGCGCGCGACTCTAACGGGATACCATCGCCGCGTGCTGCCGCTCCGCGACAACGTGCCGACGCGGTCGTTCCCGCTCGTCACCGTCGCGTTGATCACGGCGAACGTCCTCGTCTGGGTGCTCTACCAGCTCCCCGATCTGAGCGGGTCGATCAACTCGCTCGCCTATCAGCCGTGCGAGATCGAGGGCTCCTGTCCGCAGGTTGGGCACGGCTGGCTGCTGACCGCGCTGACCTCGATGTTCATGCACGGCAGCTGGGCACACCTGCTGGGCAACATGCTCTTCCTCTGGATCTTCGGGAACAACGTCGAAGATGCTCTCGGCAGAGCCCGGTTCGTGGCCTTCTACCTCCTCGGCGGTCTTACAGCGACCGCCACGCAGACGTTCGTGACCCTGATGTTCGCAAACGACATCGAGGCGACGATCCCGAACCTCGGCGCAAGCGGCGCCGTCTCGGCGGTACTCGGCGGCTACATCGTTCTGCTGCCGAACGCCAAGGTGCTGACGGTGATCTTCTTCATCCTCCGCGAACTGCCCGCCGCGCTCTTTCTCGGCATCTGGTTCGGGTTCCAGCTGCTGGAGGGGAGCTCGTCGATCCTCCAGCCACAGGCGGGCGGCGGCGTCGCATTCTTCGCCCACATCGGCGGCTTCGTCTTCGGCGTCGCCACCGTTAAGCTCTTCCAGAAGCGACGGCCGCTGGCTCCGGTGTACTGACGATGACCTTCGAAGAGCATGTTCTCGCCGCCCTCGACTCGCTTCCGCCCGAGCTGGCAGCCGCGCTCGAAAACGTCGCAGTGGTGATCGAGCCGCAGAATCGCGAAGAGCCCGACCTGTACGGGCTCTTCGACCAGCCGGAGTACATGCCCGCCAAGATCTCGATCTACCAGCGGCCGCTGAAGCACGACTTTCCCGACCCGGCCGAGCTGGAGGAGCAGATCAGGATCACGGTCCTGCACGAGCTGGCGCACTACTTCGGCTTCGAGGAGGACCGGATCTCAGACCTCGGCTACGAGTGATTTGTTGTGTTTTCGTTCAGCCGTTTCGGGCTGGAATCAAGAAGGTCGGCTGCTCGTTTGAACGAGCATGAGAACGATCCCTGAGATTCATGCGGAAATCGAACGCCTGAGCGAGGTGCGTGGAGAGCTGTGGCAGAACCTCTCCTACGGCCGCGAGCAGGCGATCGTGGACGAGATCAAGCACATCGACGAGCAGCTGGTCACGCTCTGGGACGAGCACCGCGCCGAGCGCGCGCGCATCCGCTTCGGCGAGCGCGACGACATCGTGCGCCGGGCTCGCCAGGAAGAGCGCCTGGAGAGAGCTGCGTAGCTGAAGTACCATCCGGCCCACGATGGGCCTGAAAGGGTTGCGAGATCGAGACGAGCGCTCCGACATCGAGTCGGAGCGCGATGCGCTGCGCCGGCAGCGCGCCGAGGCAGCAGCCGAGCTGGAGACACTGAAACGCACCGTCTCCGAGCGGGTCGTGGCCGTTCAGCAGCGCGAACGGGAGCTGGCCGAAGCGCTGGCGCGGGTGGAGAAGCGGGAGCAGAAGCTCGCCGCCGGCGAGGGCCGCGGCTCGCGGCTCGAGTCGGTCCGTCTCAAGCTCGCCGAGGCGAAGGAGGCGCGGAGCACGCTGGAGGCACGCCAGGCAGAGCTCGAGCTCCGCGAAGCCGCGGTGGCCGCGAAGGAGCAAGCGCTCGCGGGGCAGGTGCCCGGCGACCCCTCGCCGCAGCCCGAGCCGAAGGCGCCGACGGCGACCGCCAAGAAGCTCGAGGCGCGCGAGCGGAAGCTCGACCTCCGCGCTGAAGAGCTGGAGCGACGCCAGACCGACCTCACCGAGCGTGAATCCGCTCTGGCTGAGCGCGAGACCGCGCTCGACGGGCGCGAGGCGGCGCTCGAGGCCCGTTCCGTCGACACCGAGACTCCTGTGGAGCCCGAGCCGGCGGAAGCTCCGGACGAGCTCGAGCGGCTCGAGGCGAAGCTCGCCGAGCTACGGTCGGCCGAGCAGGCGTTCGCACGGACGCATGCGGAGCTCGCCGCGCGCAGCGACGCGCTCGCCGAGCAGGAGGCAAAGCTCGCCGCCCGCGAGCGAGGGCTGGCCGCAAAGGAGGCGCCACCGGCCGGGAATCTCGAAGCGCTCGAGGCCCGGATCCGCCGCCTCGAGCAGGGCGGCCGGAAGCGCGAAGCCGAACCGCAGACGTTCAGCGCCGGGCTTCGCGCTCTCCAAGAACGCGGCCTGCGCGGGGGCCAGATACCGGACGAGCCTCTACACTGAACCCCTGCGTGGGGCGTTAGCTCAGCTGGGAGAGCGCCGCGTTTGCAACGCGGAGGTCGCCGGTTCGATCCCGGCACGCTCCATTGTTGGCGCAGGTCAGAAATCTGCGGAAGCAGATTTCTGACGCGCGAAGACCCCTGAAGGGTCGCTTCGCTCCCGGGCTCACTCTGTCGAAGGTGTTGGTTCGCGCGCGAAGACCCCTGAAGGTCGCTTCGCTCCCGGGCTCACTCTGTCGGCGGTGTTGGTTCCCGCGCGAAGACCCCTGAAGGGTCGCTTCGCTCCTGGGCTCGGCCTGCCGCCGCCGTGGCACGAAATGCACCCGGGCGGTTGGTCAGTGCGGACGCGTCCAGCGCGGCCGCTGGGTGCGGGTTAGCGCGGTGGCCAGATCACGCTCGACCGCTCTTACGGCTAATCGCGCCGAGGATGGTGCTGATCATGGTCTCCTCGACTTCGGATTCCGGGATCCGGCCGCCTTGGATCTCGTGGCTTGCGGTATGAACGATCGAGCGGATCACTGCGAGCTGCCAGGAGACGGGGAGATCGCTCCGGAAGACGCCCCGTTTCTGGCCGCGTTCGATCAGGGGCTCCAGCTGGTCGAGCATCGGGACGTGACGCCGACGGAGTTCCTCGGCAGAGAGCCTCGCTGTGTTGAGTGCGAGCAGACCGTGAAACTGCGCGAGCTGCTGCCAGGTGGCGCGGAGCACTCGCCCCAGCGCCTCCACCGGCTCGCCGCGCTGCGGCTCGGCGCTTCTCATCGCCTCCGCGACTTGCCCCACCGCGTATTCCATGACTGCGTCGAGGAGTGATTCTCGCGTCGGGAAGTGAACGTAGATCGTCGCCCGGACGACGCCTGCGCGGCGAGCGATCTCCGACATGCTGCTGTCGGGATCGCTCGCCAGCGCTTCGAGGGCGGCGTCGAGGATCGCGGCGACGCTACGGTCGGCGTCGGCGCGACGACGCTTGGGGGCGGTCGTCGCGGCGGTTGTCGTCTTCTTCGTCATTAGTGGGTCGGCATTGCGGTCGGGCTGAGGCGCATCTTGGGGACGAAGTGGCGTGACCGCGGCAGGGCTGCGAGAGCGACGAGGCTTGCGACACTAGCGAGCAGCCCGGCTGCGACGAAGGCGTGCGCGATTCCTGAGGCGGCCTGTGGGCCGGCGATGGCGCCGCTTCCAGCGGCGATCGTCGAGAAGATCGCGACTCCGACGGTGCCGCCGATCTCGTGGCCGGTGGAGTTGAGGCCGGAAATCATCCCTGTCTCCTCATCGCGAGCGCCGGTGAGGATGGCGATCGAGACGGAGACAACGGCGACGCCGAGCCCGAGCCCGGCGACCAGCATGCCCGGCAGGACGTCAGTGACGTAGCTGCCGTTCTCGCCGACGTGGGCAAGGAGCGTCATCCCGGCAGCCGCGATCAGGAACGCCGCTGCGAGCGGGCCGCGGACGCCGTGCTTACTGGTGATGTGTCCGGCCGCGTGGGCGCCGACTCCCGCCGCGAGCGCGAGCGGAACGAAGGCGAGACCGGTGGTGAGCGGCCCCATCCCGAGGACATTCTGCAGGTAGAGCGAGCTGAGCAGGAAGAGGCCGAAGATCGAACCAGCCGCGGCGAGCATCAGGAACAGTCCCCCGCCGACCGCGCGATCGACCAACCGCTCGACGCGAAGCAGCGGTGTCTCGGTGCGCCGCTCGAAGGCCGCGAAGGCAGCGAGCCCTGCGAGTCCGCCGAGGCCGAACAGGTGGGTCTGGGTGGAAGTCCAACCGGCACCCTCAGCCTGAGTAATCGCGAAGACGATCGCGCCGAGGCTCGCGGTGGCAAGCGCGGCACCCCGGAGGTCGAGTCCATTCCAGCGCGGCTTCTCAGTGTCGGCCGGGATGATCTTCAGGGCGGCGATCGCGAGCGCGGCTGCGACGGGGAGATTGACGTAGAAGATCATCCGCCAGTCGCTGAACTCGGTCAGGACGCCACCGACGAGGACGCCGATCGCAGCACCGGCGCCGCCAACCGCTCCCCAGGCGGCGAGCGCCTTTGCCCGCTGGTTGCCCTGGAAGGCGGTCATGATGATCGCAAGCGCTGCCGGGGAGAGCATCGCTGCGCCGAAGCCCTGACCCGCCCGAGCTGCGAACAAGGCACCGGCGGTGCCAGCCATCGCCGAGGCGAACGAGGATGCGGTGAAGATACCCAGGCCGGTCAGGAACATCCGCCGCCGCCCGAGCAGATCGGCGGCGCGGCCGCCGAAGAGAAGCAGGCTGCCGAAGATCAGCGAGTAGCTCGTAATCGTCCAGCTGATCGAGCTGCCGCTGATGCCGAGGTCGCGCGAGAGGCTCGGCAGCGCGATGTTCACCGCTGTGATGTCGAGGATCACCATCAGCTGCGCGACAAGCAGCACCGCCAGGAGCACGAACTTGGAGCGGGTGGCACGGTCGGCCGGAGCTTGCTCGTGACCTGCCGCGGGCTGCGAGTGAACATCCGTCGTAACGGGATGGAGCTTGGAGGGCTTGCCGTGCATCGTGTCCTCTTTTCTATTTCAGACAATGCTGTCTGGATTAGTAAATCAGACACGAGTGTCCGATGTCAAGAGCTAGCTCTTCGAGGCGCTCAGCGCGGCTGCGGAAGCAGCGCCCGCGCTCGCACTGCCGCGCGTAGGTCAGTCGCCAAACCCTCCTAGTTTCACCCACAACATCGGGGGTAACGCTCGCCCGTATCCAGTCCGACTACGGGGAAGGGGACACCCATGTCGAGGTTCAGGCCCAGGCTTTGGCTCGCAGTGTTGATCCTGGCGCTCGGCACGGCGATCGCGGGCGGCGTCGTCGCCGCGACGCAGCCGAGTGACGAGCAGGCACTCCAGCCCACACGGCAGCCCGCCGATCGCCGTATCGACTCGCGCGCGAACGAGCTGCTGGCGAAGATGACGCTCGAGGAGAAGCTGCAGCAGATCCAGCTTCTGCCCGACTTCCTCGTCACCGACGAAGGCGTACGCGCCGGCCTCGGCTCGGTCCTGAGCGTGACCGACCCTCAGAGGATCAGAGACCTTCAGCGCATGGCCGTCGAGGAGTCGCGGCTCAAGATCCCGATCCTCTTTGCCTTCGACACCATCCACGGGTTCCGGACGGTCTTCCCGATCCCGTTGGGCGCTGGCGCAAGCTTCGACCCGCAGGTGGCTTTCGACGACCACAAGTACGGCGCTCGCGAATCGGCCGTCGTCGGCCTCAAGCAGACCTACGCCCCGATGGTCGACGTTTCGCACGAACCGCGTTGGGGCCGGATCGCCGAGGCCGCCGGCGAGGATCCCTACCTGAACTCGGTGCTCGCGGCCGCGCGCGTCAAGGCGATCCAGGGGACGGACTACAGCGCGCCAGACAAGCTCGTTGCCAGCCCCAAGCACTTCGCGGCCTACGGCCAGCCCGAGAGCGGCCGCGATTACAACACCACCGACATGTCCGAGCAGCGGCTCCGGAATCTCTACCTGCCGCCGTTCAAGGCCGCAATCGACGCCGGCGCCGACACGGCCATGTGCTCGTTCAACGCGATCAACGGCGTGCCCGGTTGCGGCAACGACAAGCTGATGAACGGGGTCCTGAAGGGCGAGTGGGACTTCGACGGTTTCGTCGAGGGCGACTGGACGGCCGTGGCCGAGATGCGCGCCTGCCCGCCGAAGACACCGGATGCCGGTGAATGCGGACATGGAGTCGCCGCCGACGGACCGGGCGCCGCGGCACTCGCCCTCAACTCCGGCGTCGACTCCGAGATGACCAGCACGCTGATCCGCGACTTCGGTGCGCAGCTGCTGCAAGAACGCCGGATCTCGATGAAGCGCATCGACGATGCCGTGCGGAGGATCCTGCGCGTCAAGTTCCGCGCCGGCCTGTTCGAGCACCCGTACGCGCCGTTCACGCCCGCCGAGGCCGAGGCCCAGATGCTGCGGCCCGATGCCGTGGCGGCCGCGCGCAACGCTGCGAGCCGCTCGATGGTGCTGCTCAAGAACGACGGCGGCATCCTGCCGCTCGATCCGTCCAAGAAGACGGCGGTGATCGGCCCTCTCGCGAAGAACCAGCACGACGTGCTCGGTCCGTGGTGGGGGGTCGGCCGCGACAGCGACGCCGTGACCGTCTTCGGCGGCATCAACACGCAGAGTCCCGGCGCGACCTACGCCGAGGGCTGCAAGCTCTCGAACACCGAGCCGCCGCACACCGATCCCGAAGGCTGCGGCACCGATGCCGGCTTCGCCCAAGCGGTGGCTGTCGCCCAAGCGGCGGACCAGGTCGTGCTCGCCTTGGGCGAGACGCGCGAGATGAGCGGCGAGGCCGCAGCGCGCAGCACGCTCGACCTTCCGGGCAGGCAGGAGGACCTGATCCGCGCGATCAAGGCGACCGGGAAGCCGTTCGTGGTCGTTCTCTTCAACGGCCGTCCGCTCGCGCTGGAGGACGTGGTCGGCGATATGCCTGCACTCCTCGAGGCGTGGTTCCCGGGCGTGCAGGCCGGCAACGCGGTCGCCGACGTGGTCTTCGGAAAGGTGAATCCGGGCGGCAAGCTGCCCGTGTCGTTCCCGCGCCGGCTCGGCCAGGTGCCGATCTACTACAACCACGAGCCGACGGGAAGGCCGTGCAACCCGGACGTGAAGTGGAATTCGCGCCACCGTGACATCCCGAGCTGCTCGCCGCTCTACGAGTTCGGCTTCGGGCTCAGCTACACGACCTTCCAGGTCTCGAACCTCCAGCTGAGCTCCTCGACCGTGTCGCGCAACCGCAGTCTCAGTGCCTCGGTGAGCGTGACGAATACGGGTAGCCGCAAGGGCGACGACGTCGTCCAGTTGTACATCCACGATCCAGTGGCCAGCATCTCGCAGCCGATCCGGCGGCTACGTGGATTCGAGCGCGTGACGCTGAACCCGGGCGAGACCCGGAGCGTCACGTTCACGCTCGACAAGAGCGACTTCGGTTTCTACGACGAGCGCGGCAAGTTTGTCGTGGAGCCGGGCCAGATCGACGTCTACGCCGGCGACAGCTCGAGTGCAGAGCTCGTCCGGTCCTTCACGGTGGAGGGATAGCGACCAGAGAAGAAGGGGGAATGGAAACACTAGGCTCGCCCGTTCGGCGTGGTGGATACACCCGCTGCCTTGACCGCGGGACGTTTGTAAGCTCCGCCCTCAGATCGCCGGCCCAGCCCTGCGATCCCAGCTTCCACCTCATCCACCGAGGAGGTCACACGATGGGCAGCCGACTTCGGCGTTCCCTTGTTCTGATCAGCCTGCTGGCCCTCTTGCTCGGGGTGTCCGGCGCCGCGGCGCAGTCCAGCCTCGCGGCCACGCCGGATACCAGGGTCGCCGGCATCGACGTCGACACAACGACGATCCCGGAGCTCCAGAAGTTGATGAAATCGCACCGGCTGAGCTCCGTCGTGCTGACGAGCTTCTATCTCCGGCGCATCCACCAGCTCAACCCGAAGCTCAACACGGTGATCACGGTTAGCCCGACGGCCTTTCTCGACGCACTGAAGGCTGACCTGGCGCGGAGATTCGGCGACCGCCGTCCACTGCTCGGGATTCCGATCATCGTCAAGGACAACGTCAACACCACCGGCATGCCGACGACAGCCGGCTCCTGGGCACTCGCCGGCAGCAGGCCCCGCGACGCCTTCATCGCGAAGAAGCTCAAGGCCGCCGGCGCGATCATCATCGGCAAGGCCAACCTGTCCGAGTGGGCCAACTTCCGGTCCGGCCCGTCGTCGAGCG
>JAXIPI010000289.1:0-2059 GCA_045403015.1 Gaiellaceae bacterium
CGCCGGTGAGCGGGGCGACCTCGAGGCGGCGGAGGCGCTTGCCAAGGAAGCCGAGGCCATTCTCCTTCCGATGGGCGCGCAGCCGATGCTTGCCCTCGTTCAGTTTGCCCGAGGGCGAGGCGCCGTCGCGCACCAGCGCTATGACGACGGCTACGAGCAATTGCGACGGGTGCTCGAACCCAGCGACGTCGCGTATCACCCATTCGTCGGCGGCTGGGCGCTCGCCGATCTGATCGAAGCGGCCGTTCACATAGGCAAGCGCGAGGAGGCCCATCGGTACCTCACGCACCTCGAGTCGCTCACGGCGAAGATGTCCGCCTCCTATTTGCACGCAACGCTGGCGTACGCACGGGCCATCGCCGCCGAGGGGGACGAAGTGGAGCCGCTCTACCAAGCGGCGCTGAGCAGCGACCTCCGAAGCTGGCCATGCTTCCGTGGCCGCCTGCTGCTGAGCTACGGCCGGTGGCTTCGCCGGCAGCGCCGAGTCGCCGAATCACGCGCGCCAATTCGGACGGCCCGCGAGAGCTTCGACGCGCTCGGCTTCCATGGACTCTCCGAGACGGCGCGACGCGAGCTCCGCGCGTCCGGCGAAACGAGTTCACAGCGGACGCCCGACGCACGCGACCGGTTGACCTCACAGGAGCTTCAGATCGCCGAAATGGCGGCCACCGGGCTCAGCAACCGCGAGATTGGTCAGAAGCTGTACCTCTCCCACCGCACCATCGAGTCGCACCTGTATCGGATCTTTCCCAAGCTGGGGATCACTTCGCGGAGCCAGCTGGGTCTGGCGCTTCCTGAAGCTTCGGCGGGCAAGGCATGAGCGACCTACGAATCGCCCTCCGCGAAGCACGCGGCGTCGGCGACGCCCCGCCTGCCGAACCGCAGCGTTGTCTATAGAGGCAAGATTTCGTGGCCCGGTCGTGGCCCAAACGTCGACTGGACGATTGGCTCAACCATGCAGAGCGGGGTCGGCGTCCGGGTGAAAAATGCCTGCAAATAAGCCCGTTTGGAGGCACTCGTCGCCGTGCGTCGTCGCCGTTGATTCGGCCTGTCACGCCGGAGGTCGCAGGTTCGAGTCCCGTCACTCCCGTAAAATCGCTGCAAATTGGCATGTTTCTGTTGCCCGTTGGTAGCGGTCTTGCACGTCGCTTGCCGCTCGAGGCTAAGCCGCGAGGCAGGCGAGACCAACGGGCGTGCTGAACGGGGTGAGGTGCAGCCTCGCCTCGGAGCGGAGGCACGCGACGACCTCCTGCTCGTCCATCACGCAGGGCAGCAGCGTCTTCCAGCCAAAGAGATGCTCAGTGCGGTGGAAGTCTCCGGCCGCGACCGCAGGCAGCTGGGCTTCGGCGACCCAACCATAAGCACGGTGCCCGTTGATCAGTTCGAAGCGGTCGACGAGACCCCCTAGCTCGTCCAGTTCCCGCCAGAAACGCCGCGTCGCGCCAGCCCGTTCGTCTGGCGTCGGCGCCCCGGAAGGGTGTGCCGCGAAGAGCGCCGCGCCCGCAATCCGGGCGGCCGTCAGCCCGCGCTCCAGGCCTTCCGCGAGCGAGACGTACGAGCGCAGCCCGACGGCGACGGCGTGCGCGGCGAGGTCCGGCTCGGCGTGGTTGACAGTCAGCTCGGCGCCGGGCACCACCAGCATCGCGTAGCGCTCGAGCGCCCGCTCGGCCTCGCGCTCGATCTCCGCCACGTACTCACCGAACTTGTCGGCCGGCACGCCCAGATGCGCCCACGGGTCGTCAGGTGGGTGCACGTGGTCGGTGATGCAGAGCACGTCGAACCCATGCTCGCCGTAGAGGTCGACCACCTCCGGGATCGAAAGAGAGCCGTCGCTCCACCTCGAATGCGCGTGGAGCTCGGCAAGGAGCAGATCCGGTCGATCTTGCATGGAATCCACTTCGCCCGGCGTGATGCGAAGCCTCGCGTCGAGGTAGTAAACGACCGGCCACGACCTGGAGAACGACCGCACCCGCAGCCACAGATTGAGGTCAGAACCTGCCCTATTTGTCCGTTACGTTTTGAACCGTCGAGCGACGGGCGGGTCTGTGGGCGCGGCAGT
>JAXIPI010000218.1:0-4107 GCA_045403015.1 Gaiellaceae bacterium
CTCGCCGTACCTGGTTGGGCGGTCCTCTCGCCCCGAAGACCGCCTCGTAGACTCCGGGGCTTGCCTCTCTATCTCTCCGAGAGCGACGTCGAGGGCTTGATCACCGCGGGCGATGCGGTGCCTGTCATCGAGGCGTGCTTCCTGCGGATGGCCTCGGGCTCGGTCGAGAACGTGCCGCGGCGGCGACTCGAGCTCGACGACGGCGCCTTCGCCGTCATGTCCGCGGTCGACCGCGAGCTGGGCTACGCCGGAGTGAAGGCTTACACCGCCGTTGCCGGGAAAGCATCGTTCGTTGTCTGCCTCTTCGAGCTCCAGACGGGAACGCTCGCGGCGGTGATCGAGGCGGACGCGCTCGGGCAGCGGCGTACCGGGGCCGCGAGTGGCGTTGCCGCGAAGCACCTCGCGCGGGCCGGCGCTCGCAGCCTCGGCATCATCGGCTGCGGCTGGCAGGCCGAGGCTCAGGTCGGCGCGATCCGGGCGGCCGTGCCGACGATCGAGCGCGTGGTCGCCTACTGCCGGACTCCCGAGAAGCTGCGCACGTTCTGCTCCGCGACCGGCGCCGACGCTGGAGAGAGCCACCGGGACGCGGCGGAACAGGACATCGTCGTCACGGCCACGAGCTCCCCCGATCCCGTCCTGCGTGGCGAGTGGCTTCGCGAGGGCGCGCTCGTCTGCGCGATGGGTGCGAATCGCCCGCGGGCGAGGGAGCTCGACAACGTCGTGCTCGAGCGGGCGACGTTCGTCTGCTGCGACTCCCGTGAGCAAGCGCAGCTCGAGTCGGGGGATCTGATCGAGCCCGTCGGGAGCGGCGTGCTCGACTGGCTCGAGGTGCACGAGCTGCAGGAGGTCGTCGCCGGCGAGCTGCCCGGCCGCCAGTCGGACGCGGACATCGTCGTCTTCAAGTCGAACGGGCTCGCCGCCTGGGACGTGGCGATCGGCGCCGCGGTGGTCGGGCGCGCGGGCGCCCACGGCGTGGGCCGGGAGCTCTAGGAGGGTTTGGTGGAAGGTCGCTCGTCGCTGGGGTGCGATGCTCGGTCCGAGGCCAGGACGCAGGGAGCGTCGATAGCGGAAGCTATCGGCGCGACTGAGGACGCGGCCTCGGGGCGAGCAGCGCGGCCCAGCGGCTCAGCCGATCTTTCGCCAAACCCTCCTAGACCTCGATCGCCGAGCGGGCGTCAGAGATCGTGTCGTTCCCGATCGCCTTGATCACCTCGGGCCGGTCGAGCAGGCGAGCGATCTGCTGCGGGCCGAGACGGTTCTTCACGTAGCGATCCTCGAGGATCTCGGCCAGGTTGCGGCCCCGATCATGCTCGCGGATCACATAAGCCGCGACCCGTTCCTCCGCCGACGAGCGTTGAAAGAGGAACGAGAAGAGGTTCCGGAACGCCATCGCGGGCGATTGTATCCTCCTTTCATGCGTCGTAACCCGTCCGAGGGTCGCTGCGCGGAGCGGATGCTTCGTGGGGTCGACGATGCGGGACGCGACGAACGTGTCGTCATCTGGGTCGAGCGGAAGGAAGGCGGCGTCTGGGCAGTCGGCCGCGCTGTCAACCCTCAGCACCGGCGCAGCGACGAGCCGCAGCGGGACGACTATCTCTTCGAGGGCTACGAGCTCGGCGACGCCCTGGAGGCGGCCAACGGCGCACTCGAGGACGACGCGCGCGTGCTCGAGGACGACGGCTCAACCGAAAGCGTGAAGCCCTTCACTCGCAAAGAGGTACTACCGCTCCTGGAGAGGTTTTTCTTCGGCAAACGCTAGGCCGGCTCTTTCGGCCACTCGAGCTTCGCATTCGGGATCGCTTCTCCGTGCGGGTCGTGCGTGGGGAAGCCGAGCGCCTTGTCGATGCGCGCTTCGAGCTCCTCGGACAGCGCGTGCTCGAGCCGGTCTGCCTCCTGGTGGACGTCGTCGACGGCGATCCCGAGCGTCTCGGCGAGATAGAGCTCGAGCAGGCGGTGATGCCGGATGACCTCGAGCGCCACTTGCGCGCCGGCGTGGGTGAGCGTGACGCCGCGGTACGGCGTGTGCTCCGCGAGCCCGAGAGCCGCGAGCTTCTTGACCATGGCGCTCGCCGAGGCGGGCGACACCTGCTGGCGGCGCGCAAGGCTGGACGTCGAGACGCGCTCGCTCTCCGTCCCGAGTTTGTAGATCTCCTTCAGGTAGTCCTGGATCGCGTCGCTGAGGTCGACCTTGGTCACGCCTGCAGTGTAGGAGCCGCGGCCCGGGACGGTGCTAGCCTCGCGGAGTGCTGATCAAGCTCGGTCACAGCCCGGATCCCGACGACGCCTTCATGTTCTGGGCGATTGCGGCCGGCGCCGTCGATACGCGTGGATTCCGCTTCGAGCAGGTGCTGCAGGACATCCAGTCGCTGAACGAGTGGGCGCTCGAGGGCCGGCTCGAGGTGACCGCGATCTCGCTCCATGCGTACCCGTTCGTTCAGAATCGGTACGCGCTACTGCCGCATGGGGCGAGCATCGGCTCGGGCTACGGGCCAATCCTCGTGGCGCGCGAGCCGCTCACGTTCGAGCAGCTCGGGTCGGCCGAGATCGTCGTCCCCGGCCGAATGACGACGGCGTTCCTGACGCTACGGCTTGCGCTCGGCGACTTCGCGCACCGCGAGCTGCCCTTCGACCACATCCTGGACGAGGTTTCCTCGGGCCGCGCGGATGTCGGCCTCGTGATCCACGAGGGCCAGCTCACGTACGAGGAGGCGGGTTTGCACAAGGTGCTCGACCTGGGCGAGTGGTGGCTGCTCGAGACCGGCTTGCCGCTGCCGCTCGGGGTCAACGTCGCCCGCCGTGACCTTGGCGACCGCCTACCCGATCTCTCGGCCGTGCTCCTCGACTCGATCCAGGCCGGGCTGGCGAACCGCCGCGAGGCGATGCGTTATGCGATGCGGTTCGGTCGCGGCATCGACGTGAAGACGGCAGACCGCTTCGTCGAGATGTACGTCAACGAGCTGACCTGCGATTACGGCGACGAGGGCCGAAAGGCCGTCGCGGAGCTCCTCGGCCGCGGCGATGCGATCGGCGCCTTTCCCGAGCCGGTCCGGCTCGACTACGTGAAGAGCTAGATTCCTGCCGATGGCTGTTGCGACTGGACGCGAGTACGGGCTCTTCATCAACGGCGAGACCGTTGAGGGCTCGTCGTCCCGCGATCTGACCGAACCTGCCTCGGGCGAGCCGTTCGCGACGGCACAGCTCGCCGGCGAGGCCGAGATCGACCACGCAGTCGACGCCGCGCGCGCAGCGCTCGCAGGCGATTGGGGCAAGACGCCCGCGAACGAGCGCTCTCGCCTGCTGCACGCGCTTGCAGACGCGGTTGCCGCGAACCGGAAGGAGCTCAGCGAGCTCGAGTCGCGCAACGTCGGCAAGGCGATCTCCTCGACGAAGGCGGAGCTCTTCGGCGCCGTCGAGCACTTCCGGTTCTATGCCTCGGCGATCGCGACGATCGCCGGCCGCTCCAACCCGATCGGCGGCTCGATCCTCTCGTACACGCTGAAAGAGCCGGTCGGGGTCGCCGGCCAGATCGTCCCGTGGAACTACCCACTGCTGATGACGACATGGAAGCTTGCGCCGGCGCTCGCAGCCGGCTGCTCGGTCGTCCTGAAGCCCGACCCGCAGACGCCGGCGACGGCGCTCCGGCTGGCGGAGCTCGCAACCGAGGTCGGTTTCCCGGCCGGGACGATCAACGTCGTCCCCGGCGACGGCCCCACCACCGGCGCCTATCTCGTCCGCCACCCCGGGATCGACAAGGTGGCGTTCACGGGTTCCACGAAGACGGGCGGCGAGATCATGCGTCTCTGCTCGGAGCCGATCAAGCGACTGACGCTGGAGCTCGGCGGCAAGAGCCCGAACCTCGTCTTCGCGGACGCTGACCTCGACTCGGCGATCCCGAGCGCGGTCTGGTCGATCTACTACTCGGCCGGCCAGAGCTGCGAAGCACGTTCGCGGGTCCTGGTCGAGAAGCCGCTCTACGACGACTTCGTGATCGCGTTCACCGAGAAGGCCGGCCAGCTGAAGACGGGCGATCCGCTGGACGCCGAGACGCAGATGGGCTCGCTGATCTCCCGGGCGCACCGTGAGCGTGTGCATTCGTTCGTCGAGGGC
>JAXIPI010000326.1:0-3375 GCA_045403015.1 Gaiellaceae bacterium
CCCGCTCGAGCTCTTCCGCCTTCAGACCAGGCCCCGTGTCCTCGACGCGAAGCTCACCGGGAGCCGTGAAGATGCGGACGCTGCCGCCGGCCGGAGCCAGGCGAAGGGCGTTCTCGACGAGATTCGAGACGATCTGGAGCACGCGGTCTGCGTCGCCGACCGCCGGCGCGTCCGCCGAGGTGACCAGCTCCAGGGTCACGCCGAAGCCGCGCGCCTGTCCTTCGTAGCGGCGAACCGCCTCCCGTCCGATCTCGGACAGGTCGATCGGCTCGCGGCGGACACTGAACTCCGCCTTGTTCATCCGCGCGAGGTCGAGCAGGTCGCCCACGAGCCGCTCGAGCCGCCGTGACTCGCCGACGATCGTCGTGGCCGCCTCCTCCGGGGGCAGCACTCCTTCCTGCAACCCCTCCGCGTAGCCGCGGATTGCGGTCAGCGGCGTCTTCAGCTCGTGGCTGACCGAGAGGAGGAAGGCTCGCTCGGCCTCCCGCGCCTTCGTGAGAGCGATGGCGAGGTCGTTGAAGCTCTCCGCGAGCTGCGCGAGCTCCCGCGGGCCTTCGACCGGCACGAGCGGCGGTCGGTCTGTCGAGCTTGCAAGGCCGCGGGTTGCCTCGGCGACCCGCCGGACAGGCCTCGCGATCGCCCGCGCGAGCAGGAACGCAATCTGCGCCGCGAGCGCGGAGGTCGCGATCGCCGCAACGATCAGGCCCTGCACCTGCGGCCGCCAGGCGGAGGTCGTCGAGCTCGCAGGCTGCAGCAGCATGAACCCCTTCCCGCCGACGAGCCGGGCCGCGTACAGGTACCGCGTGCCTTCCGAACGGATCGTCCCCTCGAGGCGGGCGCCACGACGCAGGCGCGCGGCCTGGTCAGGCGGCAGGAACGGAGAGGATCCATCCAGCGCCACGGGGACGACCTTCTGGTCCTGGCGATCGAGGAACTCCTGGAACGAGCGGAGGCGCGAGAAGGGGAGGATCGCGCCACGCTCGCGCTCCGCGAGCAGGTCGAGCTGCGCCGAGACGTCTTGCAGCGTGTTCCGCTCGACGGCCCGGCGCGTCAGCACAGCTCCGATCGCCAGCGCGAGCGCGAGCGAGAGCAGCGCGACGAGCGCGATCGCCGCGAACAACCGCGCACGCAACGACCGAAGGCTCACGGGCGGATGGCCTTGTAGCCCGACCCCCGAAACGTGCGGATCGCGTCCGGCCGGCCGAGCTTGCGGCGCAGTTGCGCAACGTGGACATCGACGGTGCGCGTCCCGCCGGCGTAGGTCATGCCCCAGACGCGATCAAGCAGCTGATCGCGGGAGACGACGATGCCTGCGTTCTCGAGCAGGTACGCCAGCAGGTCGAACTCTTTGCCGGTCAGCTCGACCGGCTCGCCGGACACGGTCACCTCACGGGCGAGCGTGTCGACGACGACGTCTCCGAGCTCGAGAGTCGCCGACAGCGTCGCCGGCTGGCTTCGGCGGAGCAGCGCCTTGACGCGAGCGGCGAGCTCGCGGGGCGAGAAGGGCTTGGCCACGTAGTCGTCTGCGCCGAGCTCCAGTCCCGCGACGCGGTCGGCCTCCTCGTCGCGCGCCGTCAGCATCAGGATCGGCACCGTGGAGCGCGCGCGGATGCCGCGGCAGACGTCGAATCCGTCCTGGCCGGGCAGTCCGATGTCGAGGATCACGACGCTCGGGCGGATCTGGTCGAGCGTTGCGAGTGCGTCCTCCCCGGAGCGCGCCCACGCGACCCGGTAGCCGGTCTGCTCGAGATAGGCCCTGACCAGGGAGCCGATCGACTCCTCGTCTTCGACGAGCAGAAGCTGCGCGCCCGGCGCGGCCGCAGTGTTCGACCCCGCCGGCTCCGTCGCGGTCATCCCTTGCCGGCGCGAACCTCGGTTGCCGGGGCGTCGCCGTCCCGGATCACGGTCGCCGCCATGCCCTTCCGCAGAGCGGAATACGGCGCCGGCTGTCCGTGGACCGTGATCGCCGCGGTCGGCGCGACCGCGATGGTCACGAGACTGCCGTCGCGCTCGCGCAGCACCAGCGATCCGTTCGCTTTGCTGCGGATGAAGCCGCGGTCGACCCGGTAGAGGTGGAGGACGCCGCCGTCTTTGATCAAAACGTCGGCGCGGACCAGCTTGGGACCGAAGAGATAGCTCCCCAGCGGATTCGGAAGCGCGAAGCCCGCCGGCGCCGCGAGCAGCACCGCATTCACCAGCAGCAGCGCCGCGACGGCCCAGAGCGCTTTCGATCGTCTCGGTCTCATGCGCGCATTGTTGCCGACCTTCGTCACCGTGTCGTGCCCTCCGTGTAATGGCGGTGTAAAAACACCGGTTTTAGACGAGAAACAGAGGCCGCGCCTACGCCATAGCCGTTGCCTCGCGCCGGATGCTCACCAGCTGCCGCGCGGTGAGGAGCGTCATCGCGAGCCCGGTCAGACCGGCGACTGTGAAGCTGAGCTGGGTGCCGCCGAGATCGACAAGCCAGCCGGCGAAGAGACCGCCGACCGGTGCGAACCCGGCGAACGCCCAGAGATAGAGGCTCACGACTCGCCCACGGAGGTGATCCGGCGCGTTGAGCTGGAGGATCGAGTTCGCGTTCGAGGTCCAGAGCGTGAAGCAGGTGCCGGTGATGAACAGCAGCACGGCGCACGCCCAGACTGTCGTCATCGGGGCGAGAGCGAGCAGCGAGAGGCTGAAGCCGCCGGTGCCGAGCACGAGGACCTTCCAGCTCGCCCGGCCGATTGCCGCCGACAACAGCGCGCCGACGAGCGCCCCGCCGCCGAAGCAGGCGGAGAGGATGCCGAACACTTCGGGTCCGGTGTCCAGGGTGTCCGAGGCGAGCAGCGGCAGGAGCACGTGGAAGTTGAAGCCGACCGTGCTGACCACGGTGACGACCAGGAGCACGAGCCGCATCTGTGGCGAGGCGAGCACCCAGGAGAAGCCCTCGCGGATGCCGCGCATCATCGTCGGCGGCGGCTCGCCTGTGCGCTCGAGCGGCACGAGCTCCTCTTTCCGCATCAGCAGGAGCCCGGCCAGCACGGCGAGGAACGTGATCGTGTTGATCGCAAAGCAGACCCCGACGCCGAACGCGGCGATCAGAACGCCGGCGACTGCGGGGCCGACGACACGCGAGGCGTTGAAGAGGCTGGCGTTCAGGGCGACCGCGTTCGGCAGCTCGTCGCGGCCGACCATCTGGAAGGTGAGTGCGTGGCGGCCGGGCGCGTCGAAGACGAGGGCAATACCGGAGAGCACTGCGAGCACGTAGACGAGCCACAGGGTCTGCGAGCCCGTGAGGACGAGCACGGCGAGGATTGCCGAGAAGGTCATCGAGACGCTCTGGGTCGTGATCACGAGCTTGCGGTTGTCGATCCGGTCGGCGACGACGCCCGCAAC
>JAXIPI010000448.1:0-9186 GCA_045403015.1 Gaiellaceae bacterium
GGGAAGCTCGCGAGGAGCGCGAGCTCGGCCGGGCCGAGCGCCGCCGTTCCGAAGACGTCCTGCAGGAATGGCACGTAGACGAGGGCGGCGGCGCTGAGGAGGTCGAAGCGGAGGCCCCAGAGCAGCTGCCGGTTGGTGAACAGGCCGACCGAGCGCAGGGAGGCATGCTCCGTGCGGGCGGCGAGGGCCGTCCCGACCTGGCAGGTGACGATGCCTGCGAAGGTCATCGTGGTCGCTTGCAGGTAGGCGTGGTGGAGCGGCGAGCCCGTCCCGACCTCGTCTCCGGGGCTCCAGCCCGCCTGCAGGAGCACGTAGAAGAAGCCCGCGAGGACGAGGGCGGCCTCGATTAGGCCGAGGAACACCCAGGCCCGGAAGATCAGCGACCGATCGATGACCCCCTGCGAGCGGGGGCGGGGCCGCCGCTCCATGAGGCCGGGTTCGGCGGGCTCGCGGCCGAGCGCGAGCGCGGGCAGGATCTCCGTGCCGAGGTCGATGGCGAGGATTTGGAGCACGGTCAGCGGCAGGGGGATGGCGCCGCCCGAGAGTGCGAAGACGAGGAAGGGCACGACCTCGGGCGTTGTGTGGGCGAGGATGTAGAGGATGAACTTGCGAACGTTGTCGTAGACGCGCCTGCCCGCGGCGACGGCGGCGACGATGGTGGCGAAGTTGTCGTCGGTGAGCACCATCGTCGCGGCCTCGCGGGCGACGTCCGTCCCCGTCAGGCCCATTGCGACCCCGATGTCGGCGCGGCGCAGGGCGGGCGCGTCGTTGACGCCGTCACCGGTCATCGCGACGACGTGACCCTCCGCGCGCAGTGCGTCCGCGATGCGCAGCTTTGCCTCCGGTGAGGCCCGCGCGAAGATCAACTCCTCGCCCTCACGCAGAGTCCGGTCGAGCTCGGACTCGCTCATCCGCTCGAGCTGCTCGCCGGTGACGACAGCACCGCCGTCACGGGCGATCCCGACCCGGCGCGCGATCTCGGCCGCGGTCAATCCATAGTCGCCTGTGACGACGATGATGCGGACGCCCGCCGCGTGGCAGCCGGCGACGGCATCCGCCACTTCCGGCCGCGGCGGATCGAAGAGGGCGACGAGTCCGAGGAGAACGAGGTCGCGCTCGGCTTCTTCGCGCCGCGCCGGCGGTTGCGCTCCGTCGGGCAGGCGGCGCCGGGCGACCGCGAGCACGCGTAGCCCTTGCGCCGCGTAGCGCTCGAGCACGGCCAGAACGGTCGCACGGTCGGCCTCGCGCAGCGGAAGGTGATCGTCGGGCCCGCCGATCATGGTCGCGCGCTCGAGCACCGCCTCGGGCGCCCCCTTGGCGTGCACTGTGAGGCCCCCGTCCCGCCGCTCGTCGACGGTCGACATCAGGCGGAGCTTCGGATCGAAGCGGTAGAGCTTGCGACGTTCGTGCTCGCGCCGGGCGACGGCGACGTCGATCCCGAGCGCTCGCGTCGCCTCGAGCAGCCCGATCTCGGTGGCCTCGCCCCGCGACTTCCCGGCCAGCTCGGGAGCAAGCTCGGCGGTCGAGCAGGCCGCGATCGCTCGCCCGAGGAGTCCGAGCACGGGGTCGGCTCCGACCGCCGCCTCCATGTCGATGTTCGCCTCGAGGTCGAGCTCGCTGAGCGGCGTCCAGATCCACACTGCGCGCATCCGGTTCTCGGTCAGCGTGCCCGTCTTGTCGGTGCAGATGACGGTCGTCGATCCCAGCGTCTCCACAGCACTCAGGCGCTTGACCAGAGCGCCTCGGCGAGCGAGGCCCGCCACCCCGACCGCCAGTGCGAGCGTGAGCGTCGGCAGCAGCCCCTCGGGCACGTTGGCGACGATCAGACCGACCGCGAACGTGAAGGCGTCCTCCGGCGGCAGCCCGGCGGCGAGCCAGCCGATCGGCAGGAAGGCGAGGCCGGCGGCGACGGCGACGAGCGCGATCAGCCAGGCGACCCGCCGGACCTGCTGCTCGAGCGGGCTCTCCTCGGCCTCGACCCGCTCGGAGAGGGCCGCGATCCGACCCAGCTCGGTCTGCATGCCGGTGGCGAAGACGAGCGCCTCCGCCTCTCCGCCGACGCAGGACGTCCCGCTGAAGACCAACTCGCGCGCCTCGAGCAGCGGACCGGTCGCGTCCGCGAACTCGGCCGAGCGAAAGACCGGCTGCGACTCGCCCGTCAGAGTCGACATGTCGACCTCGATCGCACCTTGCAGCAGGCGTGCGTCGGCCGAGATCCGATCCCCCTCGGCCAGGAGCAGTACGTCGCCACGAACGAGCCGGCGCGCGTCGACCACCGCGCGCTTCCCATCACGACGGACGGCGGCCTGCTGCGGTAGGTAGCGAGCCAGCGCCTCGACGGCTCGCTCCGCCTGCCGCTCCTGCGCGAACGCGAAGAGAGCATTGAGGAAGATGACGGCGGTAATCGCGCCGCCAAGGGTCGGCACCCCGGCGACGAAGGCGAGCGCAGCGGCGAGCCAGAGGAGAAGCGCAAGTGGGTGGATGAACTGCTTGGCGGCCTGGCGCGGCCACCGTCTGCCACCTCGTCTTCGCAGCTCGTTCGGCCCCTGCGCCGCCAGCTGGCGCTCGGCCTCCCTGCTCGAGAGCCCCTCCGGCCGCGAGCGCAGATCGCGCAGCAGCCGGTTGATCGGCTCCCTCGGGTCTCCCGGAGCGGCGCCGGCCGCAATCCGCTCGTCGGATGGCGTGGAGCTCGCAGCCATGCCTCATTCTCTCGCCCGGACGCCTGCATGGGCCCGATCGAGACCTTCGTCGCCGCTCCAGCGAGGGCGGGGGCGCGATGACTGCGGGTGAACTCGAGAAAGGCGACGCCGCGCCGCCCCGACGGTTGTGGCGCAAAGCGCACCGCTGTACCAGGTCGATGGGCTCGCGCGCCGTGATGAACGGACCGCGGAAGAAGGCCCCTGCCGCACCCCGGCTCCCGGCCCGGCTGGTCAGGACGACCGAGCCAGTCAAGGCGACGAGCACCGTCGGATACTCGGCGGCCGGGTCGGCATGGGCGACGCTGCCGCCGATCGTGCCCCGGCTCCGGATCTGGAAATGGCTGATCGGCGGCGTCGCCTCGACGAGGAGGGGAACGGCCGCGCTTGGCTCTTCGAAGAATTCGATCTCGCACTGCCTCGTCATCGCACCGATCATGGCGCCGCGGTTGCCGACCTCGATCCCGCGCAGCTCTTCGAGACCGTCGAGGTCGACGAGGACCTCGGGCCTGGCAAGCCGGAAATTCATCGGCGGCACCAGACTCTGACCACCGGCGAGGAGCGCACACTTGCTGCCGTACTCGTCCAGAGCGCGATGAGGGCTCCGCGCGAGCTGTTCGCGCGCATTGGCTCGCGCGGCGCCTCGTTGCCCTTCGGTGAGTCGGTTTGGTTTGTGCGACCGGCTACAAGCTCGACGCCGAAAGCCCCATTTGCAGGTATTTGGCGTGTTGTGCAACGGGCCACGATTGGGCCACGGAGCAACACATCATGCCTGGGCAGACAACATGAAGAGCCCGTTTGCAGGCACTTCAAGAGACGGGAGCGACGGGACTCGAACCCGCGACCTCCGGCGTGACAGGCCGGTACGGCCTCAACCGGCACAGCCGGCTTCCACCCTGAATTATGGGCTAGAGCAGGCGTTTCCTGTTCGGCTCGAACCGGTGTGACCGGCTACAACCGGCTGCCACACGGTAGAGCCCGTGTAGTGGGCGTGTAGCGGGAATGGTGTCGGATCACGCAACGAGTCTCTCCACGCGACGTCCGTCCTGCAGAGCGAGATGCGGGGCTGCAAAGGCCGGCTATTTCTTCCGCACGGGCGACCAGGCGAACCAGACTTCGCCCGCAGGAACCCATCCTGGCGTAGCGGTTATCGCTCACACGGCTGGAAACCAGGTCGTCCAAACGCTCAGCTACGTCGGAAGGGCACACGGTGTCGCCTTGGCCCGCCGCTAGCCGACCCAGCTGTTCGAGAGGAGCTTCGCCGGTGACGAGTGGGCGGAGCTCCTCTCGATGCGGCGCTAGTGTTCTGGGAACCTTGCTGCGAGCTCGGTTCGCGAGCGCACCTCAAGCTTGCGATAGATCTTGGAGAGGTTCCATTCGACCGTCTTACGGCTCAAGTGGAGTGTCTGCGCGACCTCGTTGTTGGTCTTGCCGGCGGCGACTAGCTCGGCGATTCGCGCCTCGGTTTCGGACAACCCGTGGCCGGCGGGAGCGCTTCGACCGCCGATGCGGCGCAGCTCGTGCCGTGCACGCTCGAGCCAGACCTTCGCCCCCATCTCCTCAAAGACTGCAACGGCACGCTCCAGCGTTGCGCGCGCCTCGCCCTTCCGTCGTCCTCGCCGTTGCTCGGTTCCGCGCGCGAGAAGCGCACGCCCTAGCTGGAGCGGCCAACCGTTCGCCTCGGTGATCGCGATCGCCTGTATCGCCGCCTCCTCCGCACCCTCGAGATCCCCTTCCGCGCCCAGGA
This sequence comes from Gaiellaceae bacterium, assembly GCA_045403015.1. GTDB lineage: Bacteria > Actinomycetota > Thermoleophilia > Gaiellales > Gaiellaceae > Gaiellasilicea. The sequence goes on from JAXIPI010000448.1 coordinate 4,444, forward strand.
TCAGGCTGCGGCAGTGAGCGGTCGCGGCGATCGCCCAGACACGGTTGAGCGCACTCGCACGTTCCTCGAACGGCTCGAGGAGCTCCCGGGCCTCCCCAGTACGCCCCAGCGCGACGAGCACTTCGACCGACTCGGGCACGTGAACAACAGGGCGCCCCGGTGGCATCGATCCGGTTAGTGGGTTCGCTGGGTCGAGGTACGACCAGGCCGACTCGTAGTTCTCGAGCGCGCTCTCGAGATACCCGAGCGTCAACCGCGCGCCTCGAACGGAGCCGCTGCCCTGCTCGGCGAGACGCAGCGAGCGCGCACAATAGCTCCGCGCTCTCTCGAGATCGCCACGGATGGCCTCGACCCAGCCAAGCCGGAAGAGCGCCACCATCTCGGAATTGACGCGGCCTCCCTGCGCAGCGACCGCTACGGCTTCCTCCGCGAGCACTGCGGCGCGATCGAGGTTCCCGGCCCCCAGCTCGACGAATGCAAGCGCTTCGAGCTGGCCCGACACCTCGGAGTCCTCGCTGGCACGCTGGCGAGCAATCGTTCGCTCAAGGGTCTCGCGAGCCCGATCGAGTTCCCAGGAATCCAGTAAGACGAAGGCATGTTCCAAGGCCGCCTGCGATGCGGCGCCGTCGTCCCCGACAGACTCTGCGAGCGCGGCCGCGCGCTCGGACACCTCCGTCAGGATCTCTCCGTTTACGAAGTATCGGGCGACCGCCAGTGCCATTAGGGCTAAGGCCAGAGTGAGCGCGTCGGTCGTCCGCTCCGCCACTCGACTCGCTTCCTCGGCGAGCGCGAGTCCCTCCTCCGAGCTGACCCTGGCTGCGAAGGATCCCGATGCAAGCCAATAGAGGGCGTCAACGCGCAGTCGGTCGTCGTCACCGGCGTGCTCCAGCACCAAGCGGAAGAGCTCGAGTGACGCTACGTGATCACTCTCATACGCAAGCTCGGCCAGCTTCCGAAAAATCTCCGCCCGCTGGTGATCGTCCGTCGCCGACTCCAACGCTTCCTCGAGCATCGCCTGCGCGCGAGCAATGTCGCCGGACGAGAAACGGAGCTTCGCTGCCTGCAGCGATCGTCGATGAGCATTCGCGCCGCCGGCGGGCGTTAGCGCCAGCGCGAGCTCGGCAAGCTCTGCAGCGGAAGCCGTCGCTCCACGCCCGCTCGCGATCTCAACCGCCCGGTCGAGTTCCTGCGCGACCTTCTCGCTCGGACCGGCAGCCGCGAGTGCCAGATGACGCGCTCGCTCTTCGGCGTCGAGATCAGCCTCCGCGAGGCTCTCGTGCACTGTGCGCCTCGTTGACGTAGTCGCGGATTCATAGAGCACGGACGCGAGCAGTGGGTGCGTGAAACGGATCGGGTCAGACCCTGCGTCAATCATCGCCGCTGCGATCGCCTCCTCGAGCGCCTCATCGACATCTCCAAAGACCCGCTCCAGCCTCTGCCGTGTCGGCTGGGCAAGCGCTGCCGCCGCCAGAAGCACAGCACGTGTCGAATCCCCCAGGGCGGACAGCCGGGTACGGAGCAGTTCCGAGAGTTCGCGCGGAACTCTCAGCTCATCGTCCTCCGCCAGGCTCCGCGCGAGCTCGAGCGCGAAGAACGGGTTGCCCCCGGAAAGCTCGTGCAGCCGCACGAGCGTCGGCCGCGCCAGCGACAACCCGAACCGGTCATGAACGAGCTCGTAGAGCGCGGCGATCGTGAGGGGCGCCAGCTCGCAGCGATCGGTCAGCGCCTCCGGGAACGCGCCAAGGAGGTCGTCCACCTCGACGTACCCTTCCGCCCGCACGGTCGCAAGCAGTCCCACGTGCTCCTCTTCGAGACGGCGCAGAGCGAAGGCCAGCACCGCACGCGAGGAAGCGTCCAGCCACTGAGCATCGTCAACGCCCAGCAACAAGGGCTGTGGCCGCGCGAGCAATCGGAGCGAGGCAACGAACGATGCGGAGAGGACACCTGGATCGGGACCTACCGCGTCCGGCTCCTCGAGGGCCAAGGCGACCGCGAGTGCGCGCCGCTGCGGCGCCGGGAGCTCGGGCAGCACCTCATCGGCGGCGACACCAACCAAATCACGGAGACCGGCGAACGCGATCCGTGCGTCCGCTCCCGCAGGCCGAGTCGTCAGCACACGCAGCCCCTGCCTCCGCGCCAGTCCGACCCCCTCTGCCCAGAGCTGCGTCTTGCCGATTCCGGGCGGGCCACGGAGAAAGAGCGCCCTCGGGCCATCGTTAAGAGACGCCACCAAGGCGTGGATCGTTTCCAGCTCGGCACCGCGCCCGACGGTTGCACGCCTCGCACCTTCGGCGACCATCACCGATGAACTATGGCGCGGTTGTCCAGTGTGCGCTACTCCGTAGCTGGAACGTCGTCTCGCGCCCACGCCCTCCGGCGCCGAGACCAGAACCGGCTGCACGCAACCTGAGTTGCGACGGATCGGTGGACGTAGGAGATCCGGGGAGGCCCCGAACAAGTCAGGGGATCCTTCCGGGTGATCCCCAGGCCAACGCGGCGTAGCTTGGCGGACGTGGCCGAGAAGCCTTCAGGCCAAGAACCCGACAGCAGCGAAGGAGGATCTTGTGGACATCCATCCGTCGGCGAGCCATGAAACGGACCTGAAACGGACCGGGTCGATCGGATCGACAGTCGAGTCTCCCGAAATGGAGCTGCGTATGAAGCTCGACATGCCGTGCTCGTCGCGCTCGCGGCGGGCTTCTTCAGCTCAGATAGCGATTGAAAGGGAGAGAGAGATGCACGGATATCGAGACATTCGCGCGCCTCACGTGGTGAGACGCCGGTTCCTCGCTCTCGCTGTATTCGCCGCCGCGCTTCTTGCGCTTGGCGGCGTGGCGCTCAACGAGAAGTACAGGCTTGGCGAGCAGGCAAGGAGCACCGCGAGTACGAACTCAGCGGCTGCCTGGCAGCGGGCGCTGACGATCCGCAGCGACGCGCTCAACCGTAGGTACGGGCTCGGCCCCTATGCACGGAATGCGGCAGGCGCGAGTGAGCCCGCGTGGCTTCGCGCGCTGATGATCCGCAGCGACGCACTGAACCGCCAGTACAAGCTCGGCAAGTACGCGCCCGGCGGGTAAGCCTTGTCCCCGGCGCGATCAATGGCGTCGCCCACCGGCGGCCCGTCACGTTCTGGATGTCAGTCGAGCGATGCGTTCGCGGACGCGCCGCCAACGTCTCGGCCGGCTCGAGGTCCTGCGACCGAGAGACGCGCGTTGAGGCGAAGACTTACGCCCGCCCAGGGATACGTCACTCCTCGTTCCACGCCGCGAGCGATCCCAAGCCGTTGCTCATCTGAAACGGGCCTGAAACCGACCGAGTCGACCATCGGATTCGACAAGACGCCAGAGACGAAAGGGGAACATCATGACCACAGTCCGATTGCTCGCTCTTGCGTCGACGATCGCCGCAGTCGTCGTACTCGGCGGAGTCGCCAAGAGCAGCGCCCATCCTCAACCGCCTGGCCCACCCGACACCTACGTCACGAGCTGGGACGCCGTCGGTACCCAGGCGTTTACCGCGGCGGCGCTCACGCCCGCTGAGGGCCACACGCTCTTCGCTTACGTGGCGATCGCAGTGTACGACTCGGTGATGGCGATCGAGGGCGGGTACGAGCCGTTCGCGGTCGACGTCGACGTCGATGATGCCTCGCCGCAGGCAGCCGTCGCGGCCGCGGCGCACTACATCCTGGCTCACTACCTGCCGGCCCAGGCGGCCGCGATCGTCGATCCGGCGTACGTGACGTCGTTGGCCACGATTCCGGATGGGCAGGCGAAGACGAACGGAATCGCCGTCGGCGAGAGCGTCGCCCGGCTGCTCATCGCTCAGCGCTCGGGCGACGGCTTCCGGGCATCGGTCACCTACACGCCTCCGAGCCCGCCGATCCCGGGCGTCTGGATCCCGACTGCGGCGACGCCGCCGATCGGGCCGTACCTCGGGCTGATGCGGCCGTTCAGTCTCGATTCCGCTGACCAGTTCCGACCCGGTGGACCCCCGGCGCTCGACAGCAAGAAGTGGGCGCGCGAGTACAACGAGGTGAAAGAGATCGGCTCGAGCACGACCCCGAGCACGATCCGGACGCCCGACCAGACGCTGGCCGCCCGCTTCTGGGCGGAGCCGCCGGTACAGCAGGCACGTGGCGCCTTCCGCAAGTTCATCCTCGATCATCAGCTGGACGTCGCCGATGCGGCGCGGTTCATGGCCATGATCCAGGTGACCTATGCCGACGCGCTCATCGCCTGCTTCGACGCGAAATACCACTACGCGTTCTGGAGGCCGATCACCGCGATCCGCGCCGGCGGCACAGACGGCAACGACGCAACCGTCGGCGATCCCACCTGGAACACGTTGCTCGCGGGCACGCCGAACCATCCCGAATACCCGAGCGCGCACTCATGCGTCACGCCGGCGGCGGGGATCGTCGTCGCCGAGTTCCTCGGCACGCCGGAGATCGACTTCACGATCCCGAGCCTGACGGGCCTGGGCGACCGTCACTACGCGAGCGCCAAGGACCTCGAGTACGAGGTTGCGAACGCCCGCATCTGGGGCGGCATCCACTTCCGCTCCGCGGTCGAGGACGGGGTCGAGATCGGCAAGAAGACCGCCCACCAGGTGCTCGCGCACGAGTTCACCAACTCGAACGACTAGAGCGAGTAGCGGCAATCGGTGAAGGACGGCCCGCTCGGGGGCCTTCCTTCACGTCTCGGCAGGCTCGCGCGGCGTCGCGCCGGAGAGGTGGGCCTTCAG
>JAXIPI010000445.1:0-11063 GCA_045403015.1 Gaiellaceae bacterium
ACGCGCGCGATCCGAGCCCCGGACGGCTCGACTGGGCCGGGCTCGGCACCTTCTCCCCGGCGCTCTTCCTGCTCATCTTCGGCGTCCTCCGCGGCAACAGCGAGGGCTGGTCGAGCCCGGAGATCATGGGCAGCCTTGCGGGCGGTGCCGCCCTGCTCGCGGCCTTCGCCGCGATCGAGCTGCGCTCGAGCAGCCCGATGCTCGACCTGCGGCTGTTCCGCGTCCCCGCCTTCGCCGGAGCCTCGATTGCGTCCTTTGCGGTCGCCGCCTCCGTCTTCTCGATGCTCCTCTACATCGTCCTCTACCTCCAGAACGTCCTCGGACTCTCCCCGCTCGAGGCAGGGGTGCGGCTCCTACCGATCACGGCCATGGCCTTCGTCTTCTCGCCGCTTGCCGCGAGGCTCTCGGAACGAGTTCCGCTCCGGGCGCTGATCGGCGTCGGCCTCGGGGTGGCGGGAGTCGGCCTGCTCGTCGCGCGAGGCCTCGACGCCGACTCCGAGTGGACAGCGCTCCTCTCCGGGATGCTCCTCATGGGCGCCGGGATCGGCCTCGTCAACCCGACCGTCTCAGAGGCCGCGATCGGCGTCGTCCCCGCCGCCAAGGCAGCCACGGGAGCGGCGATCAACAACACCTTCCGCCAGGTCGGGGTCGCGGTCGGGATCGCCGCGCTGGGCGCCGTCTTTCAGGGGAGGGTCGAGTCCAAGCTCGGCGATCTGCTCGCGACTGGGCCGCCAGCGCTGCAGGGGCAGGCGGGCGAGCTTGCACCCGCCGTCTCCTCCGGGAACGCCGACGCCGCGATCGCAGCGGCACCGCCGGAGGCGCAGACGTTCCTCGCCGATGCGGCCCGGCAGGCGTTCCTCACCGGACTGAACGAGATCCTCCTGATCGCCGGAGTCACCGCCCTCATCGGCGCCACTCTCTCGCTCCTCCTCATCAGAGCGCGAGACCTCCACGTCGACGCCCACGAGGAGAGCACGATCTCGCCCGAGCCGGCAGCGGGCGACGAGCAACCAGCCCTCGCCGCCTGAACACGTTGGGGGAGCCCACCAGGCTCCCCCAACAAACGACCTCCCGCCCAACGTCCCTCTCCGAAGGAGGAATGAACAATGACCACCCGCAATGTGAGCCCGTACGAGCCGCGCGCCCGCGAGCGAGGTGAAGCCGTTCGGCTCGTGCGGCGGATCCAGGCGCTCTTTCTCGAGCTCGAGGAGCTCCGGCGGCGTGAAGAAGGCACCCCGGAGCTTCGCGCCAAGGAGCGCACGCTCGGGCAACTCCGCTGGCGACTGGCGGCCGTCGCCCGACGCACCGCAAGCGACGACCTGGACGCCGCCGCGTGACGACCGCCGCAGCCTCGATAACCGCACGGACAGCGGGCCGCCGGCGCTGCAGGGGCAGGCGGGCGAGCTTGCACCCGCCGTCTCCTCGGGGAACGCGGAGGCCGCGATCGCGGCGGCACCGCCCGAGGCGCAGGCGTTCCTGGCCGATGCGGCCCGAGAGGCGTTCCTCTCCGGACTGAACGAGATCTTCCTGATCGCGGGAGTCACGGCACTCGTCGGCGCCGCCCTATCGCTCGTCCTCATCAGAGCGCGAGACCTCCATCTCGACGCCGACGACGAGAGCGCGATCTCGCCCGAGCCGGCAGCGGGTGACGAGCAACCAGCCCTCGCCGCCTGAACACGTGGGGGAGCCCACCAGGCGCCCCCACAAACGACCCCCCGTCCACGTCCGTCTCCGAAGGAGGAATGAACAATGACTACCCGCAATGTGAACCCGTACGAGCCGCGCGCCCGCGAGCGAGGTGAGGCCGTTCGGCTCGTGCGCCGGATCCAGGTGCTCTTTCTCGAACTTGAGGAGCTCCGGCGGCGTGAAGAAGGCACCCCGGAGCTTCGCGCCAAGGAGCGCACGCTCCAGCAACTCCGCTGGCGACTGGCGGCCGTCGCCCGACGCACCGCAAGCGACGACCTCGACGCCGCCGCGTGACGACCGCCGCGGCCTCAATGACCGCGCGGACAGCCGGCCGCCTCCGCAGCTGGCTGTCCGTGCGGCACTCGCTGCCCGCGGAAGCGGCCGTTGTTCTTGCCCTGTACGGCCTGTACGAGCTCGCGCGCGGGCTTGTCGTCGGCGACAGGCTTGACGCGCTGCGCCACGCGGGCCAGATCGTCGCCCTCGAGCGGTCAACGGGCTTGTTCCTCGAGGAGCGCGTGCAGGACACCGCCCACGCCCTCCCGGGCCTGATCCACGTACTCAATGCCTCCTATCTGACCCTCCACCTCGCCGGCACCCTCGCCGTACTGCTCTGGCTCCACCAGCGCCGCCCCGCCGCCTTCCCGTTCGTCCGCACCACACTCCTCGTCGCCAGCGGACTCGCCCTCGTCGGCTACCTCGCCTACCCGACCGCGCCGCCTCGCTCAGCCGGGATCGGCATCGCCGACACCATCTCCGGCGGCCATGTCGACCTCAACACGGGTCTCGTCAGCTCGCTCTACAACCCCTACGCCGCCGTCCCCAGCATGCACATCGGATACGCACTCGTCGTCGGAGCTAGCTTGGTCCGGTACGGGCGCCGACCGGCCGTGCGTCTCCTCGGCGTTCCTTATCCACTCTTCGTGCTGCTCATCGTCGTCGCGACCGGCAACCACTTCCTCTTCGACGCGCTCGCCGGCGCCGCCGTAGTCGGGGTTGCCGCGGGCGTCGCACTTCTGCTTGCGAAACCGACTCCGGATGCCGGACTCGCTCGCCTCCCTGAACGGCCGGCGCACGCGCGGGCGCCCGAGGAGCTAGCCGCCTAGTAACGGCGAGAACGTTGTAAGCAAGCGCCTTTCTGAGCTGGGCGCTCTCAACGAAGGCAATCGCTGGAGTTCGGCTCAACCAAGCCGTTCCGACGCACGCCGGGCCGCCTAGCGAGCTCTCAGAAGGCGCGCACGCAGAAGATTGTGATGCACCGGTGATGCACAGACCCGGAACCCATCCGGAACGCAGAAGTGGGAAAACCCTGCAAATCGCAGGGTTTTCCTTTAGCAGGCCTCTAAGCCGGATTCTTCGTCCCAGGCCTCGTCGAATCGCCAGATTTGGCTTAACCATGCCGGTTCGCGGCGGTCCGCGATTCCGTCGGGAGCCGCCAAATGACGTCCCGGTGATGCCCGGGTGATGCACAGCCGCTGTTGCCGTTGCCAACAACGCCAACGGATGAGTGGCGCGCATCTGGCGACCAGAGGTACGAAGCGTTTTTCGTGATGCACGGGTGATGCAACCGCCCGGGCCGGAGAACGCCGCCGGATGCGGTTTCGGGCGCTCCGGGCGCCACCACATGCGCCAGCGGAAGGCCGCGCGTACCCCCGCCGCGCTGCAGGTGCACTGGAGCCTCTTCAGCGGGCCGGGTCTGGGGATTAAAAGTCCGAGCGGAACCGCCGCAACGAGCTCCGCGCCTCGCGCGAGACGAGAACTTCCGCGTCCGCTACGGCGTGTCATCGGGTCCCGGAGCCTCCGGCGGCACCTGACGTCGCGCCTGGCTTCGGCGGGAACGTTTCGCGGGTTCTGTTCCCTCCGTCGTGGTTTGAGGCTCGCCAAGGTCTCCGCCAATACGGGCGATGACGGTCTTGGTAACCGTTGCAACTCGGCTTCCTCTGGCGCCTGCGCCCTTCACGGCTACCAGTGCCACTGTCAGCCGGGTCGGAGCGCGGAGATCCCGCTCGCCGCTGGGACGTCGATCACCTCGCTATCAAGGAAGGGGTCGAAATGTTCCCTAGTGTTCCGTTGGCGTGATTTCTCCGCGCCAGACTTGGCAACAGAAATCGCAAAAAACGGGTGATTTACAGGCAATTCCCTAAGGCCTCTGACGGACTCGAACCGTCGACTCCCTCCTTACCATCTAGGGCAGACGTGGTGTGGAGTGGTGTGCATTGGTCAACTGAGGCGAATCTTGCCGGTTGACGACGGGCTCACCAACCCACAGCAAGCCCTTGACTCACCATTCACTCACCATTCACCAACGAGAAGTTGCACTCGCGGATGGAGGCCGTCATGTACGCCGTCCGCGAGAAGCTCCTCGACATCCCGTAGGGGCTCGACCTGCCCCAAGAGCTGTCGGTGGCCGCCGTCATACTGGCGCGGTGCCGAACGAGCAGCTGTCCCGGGCGCAGGCTCGCCGCATCGCCCTGGTCGCCCAGGGGTTCCGCGACCCCCGCCACACCACGCCGACGATGCGCACTTTCTCGCGCACCTTGTCACGCACCGGCGTGCTCCAGGTCGACTCGGTCAACGTGCTCCAGAGGGCGCACTACATGCCGCTGTTCTCGCGGATGGGTACCTACGACATCGACATGCTCAAGCGGGCGTCGGAGCGGAAACCACGTCGGATGGTCGAGTACTGGGCGCACGTGCAGGCCTTCATGCCGGTCGACCTCTGGCCGGTGATGCAGCACCGCATGGAGGCGTTCCGCGAGAGCCCGCGGTGGGGAGCCTGGCTGCAGACCAACCCGGGACTCGTCGACAAGGTCCTCGTCCAGGTGCGCGACCAGGGCGCCTCGACGGCCCGCGACCTCGACGACGGTGGGCCGCGTCGCAAGGTCGACTGGGGCGGGAACTGGTCGGAAGCGCGAAAGGCCCTCGACTACCTGTACCTGACCGGCGACCTCGCGATCGCGGGTCGCAACGCTCAGTTCGAGCCGGTCTACGACGTAGCCGAGCGGGTGCTCCCGCCAGCGGTGCTGTCCGCTGCGGTTCCGGAGCAGTCCGAGGCGACCAAGGAGCTGATCCGTCGCGCGGCCCGCAGTCATGGGGTGGCGACGGTCCGCTGCCTGGTCGACTACTACCGGCTCCAGCTCCAGCGTGGGGAGGGAACGCGTGCGGCCCAGGACGCCATCGACGAGCTGGTGGAGGACGGCGAGCTGCTGCCCGTCGCCATCGAGGGATGGAGGCGCCCCGCCTGGCTGCACCGAGACGCTGCCCAGCCGCGCAAGGTCGACGCACGCGCTCTGCTGAGCCCCTTCGACCCGGTCGTGTGGGAGCGCGAGCGCACCGAGCAGATCTTCGATTTCCACTACCGGATCGAGATCTACGTGCCCGAGCCGAAGCGGCAGTTCGGCTACTACGTGCTGCCCTTCCTGCTCGGCGACCAGATCGTCGGTCGCGTCGACCTGAAGGCCGACCGGAAGGCACGCGTGCTCCTGGTCAAGGCGGCCTACTCCGAACCCTGGGCGCCGCCCCAGACCGTGGAAGAGCTGGCCCTGGAGCTGCGCGACCTCGCCGGGTGGCTCGGGCTCGGCGACATCGAGGTCGGCGACCGTGGTGACCTGGCCCCTGCGCTGGGCGCTGTCATCAGGAGGACGTGAGCCCACCACCCCGCCCCGCCGTGGATCTGCCCCGGCCGAAACTCTCATGGGACCTCTGACGTGATGAGGAACGGCGTCGTGGCCATGTGGCACCTCCCGAGTGTGTTCTCCCTCTGGGCGGGACGGTCTCAGGACTTCGCCGCTCAAGCAACGAAAGCCGATGCTCGCACGAGACGACGGCTTCACGCGGGCACGGCCTAGACCGTTGCGCCACGCGCTCTCCGCTCAACACCACCGACGAAGGAGTTGCCGTCGGAGCGTGGCGGAGGGGATCCGTCCTCCGCCGTCTGTAAGCAGGCGCCTTTCTAAGCTGCCGGCGGCAGGGAGGGCAATTGCTGGACCTCGGCTCAACCAAGCCGTTCGCAACGAACGCCGGGCGAGCTAGCGAGCTCTCAGACGCGCGTTTGCGGAGGATCGTGATGCACTGGTGATGCACACACCCGGAATCCATACGGTACCCAGAAGTGGGAAAACCCTGCAAACCGCAGGGTTTTCCTTTAGCAGGCCTGGAAGCCGGATTCTGTCGAGGGTGACCATCCCTCTAGGCCGGGAGTTGCCTCACGGCTCGAGCGGTGTACCCGATCCCTCGGCGGGCCGCCTCAACGGGATCTGCTTCACCTTGCACCGGACGGGGTTTGACGAGCCGCCGTGTCACCACGACGCTGGTGGGCTCTTACCCCACCGTTTCACCCTTACCGCCGGAACCTCCGGAGAATGCTCCGTCGGCGGTTTGCTTTCTGTTCCACTTTCCGTCGGCTTTCGCCCCCTGGGATTTCCCCAGCGTCCTGCCCTGTGGTGTCCGGACTTTCCTCGGCGCCGCTGTCTCCAGCGACAACGCGGTCACCCGGCCTGCGCCACGAATTCTAGCTCGGATTGTGGAATTTCGAGGCCGTCGCAGAGCAGCGTCCCGCACTCGAGGCACGCGTACGCGACGGGTCGCTTGAGGAGAAACTCGCCGCAGACGAGGCATTCGAAGCTGGCGCCGCGCGCGATCGCCGCCAGCTCCTGGTCGAGAGTGCGGTTGAGAAACGCGACCGTCATCAGAGCGTCCTGAAGACTCCGGTGACCGTGCCCAGGATCTGTACGAAGTCGGCATAGATCGGCTCGAGCGAGTCGTTCTCCGGCTGGAGGCGAACGCGATTGCCCTCGCGGTAGAAGGTCTTGACCGTCGCCTCGTCCGCGTACTCGTCGTCGCCGACGAGCGCGACGACGATCTCGCCGTCGCGGGCGTCCTGGCTGCGTTGGACGACAAGGATGTCGCCGTCGAGGATCCCAGCGTTGATCATCGACTCACCCTTGACCCTGAGCAGGAAGTCGGCTCTCCGGCCGAGCGGCTCGGGTACCGCCAGCTCGTCCTCGATGTTCTCCTCGGCGAGCAGCGGGCTACCGGCCGCAATCTGGCCGAGCAGCGGCAGCTTCTGCTGCTCGATCGCAGCCGGCTCCGCACGGTTCTCGTCAAAGCCGCGCGATTCGCGCCGGTGGCCGATCAGGTCGAGCGCACGCGGCTTCGTCGGGTCGCGCCGGAGGAGGCCGGCACGCTCGAGGTTCGCCAGGTGCGCGTGGACGGTAGAGGGCGACGCCAGCCCGACCGCCTCGCCGATCTCGCGCACGGTGGGGGGATAGCCGTGCCGGTCGACGTAGTCGACGAGGAACTGCCAGATCTCCTGTTGCCGTGCGGTCAGCTGGGGTGCGGCAGACATTGGGCCTCCGTGAGTTGTCGAACGTGTGTTCGCTCTGAAGGGTAGAGATCCTTCCGGACGGCGTCAAGGAAGGTGCGAGACTGGTGAGAGAGCGTGGACTGGCCGACGATCACCCTCGCCGACGTCCTCGAGGCGCGCCGGCGGATCAGCCCGCATCTCCGGGCGACTCCGCTCTATCCGTATGCGGGTCTCGACGAGTTGCTCGGTGCCGAGGTCTGGGTGAAGCACGAGAACCACCAGCCGGTTGGGGCGTTCAAGGTTCGAGGCGGGATCAACCTCGTCTCCCAGCTCTCCGAGGACGAGCGGTCGCGCGGGCTGATCGCGGCGTCGACGGGCAATCACGGTCAATCCGTCGCCTACGCGGCGCGCCTCTTCAACGTCGCGGCGAGGATCTGCGTCCCCGAGAACGCCAACCCGGTCAAGCTCGATGCCATGAGCGCGCTCGGCGCCGAGCTGATCGTGCACGGGAAGGACTTCGACGAGGCCCGTGAAAACTGCGAGAGCCTCGCGTCCGAGCACGGCTATCGCTACGTCCACTCCGGCAACGAGCCGCTCCTGATCGCGGGCGTCGGGACCGAGACGCTCGAGCTCATCGAGGACCGCCCCGACGTCGACGCGATCATCGTGCCGATCGGCGGCGGGAGCGGAGCCGCCGGCGCGTGCATCGTCGCCAAGGCAATCCGGCCTGAGATCGAGGTGATCGGCGTGCAGTCGGAGGCGGCCCCGGCGGCCTTTCGCTCCTGGCAGGCCCGCACGCTGCTGGACGGCGAGAACGCGACATTCGCCGAGGGCCTCGCGACCCGCGTCCCGTTCGAGCTTCCCCAGCAGATCCTCTGGGAGCACCTGGACGACTTCGTTCTCGTCGGCGAGGACGAGATCCGGGAGGCGAACCGCCTGATGATCGAGCACACCCGCAATCTCGTCGAGCCGGCCGGCGCCGCTCCGCTCGCTGCGGCGCTGAGGCTCCGAGACCACCTGCACGGCAAGCGGGTCGCGCTGATCGTCAGCGGTGGCAACATCAGTCCCGCGCAGCTCGCGAGCCTTTATCAGTCCTGAATGTCGACGCCGCTTACGCCCCAGGTGTCCGCAAGCAGATAGCCGTCCGGGAAAGGGTCAGCGGGATCGAGGAAGTGTTGCGTCACCCCGGTGATCCAGGCGCTGCCACGGATCGCGGGGACGATCGCCGGCCGGTCGCCGACCTGCGTCTCTTCGACGATGCGGCCGTCGAAGGTCGATCCGATCGCAGAGGCGTGCGTCATGCCGTCGCCGACCGCCATCAGCCCGCGAGCATGCAGCACCGCCATGCGGGCGGAGAGGCCGGTTCCGGTCGCGGAGCGGTCGAGCCTTCCCGGCGCGACGACGACGGCGTTCTTCGTCACCGCGCCGACGCCCTGCCAGGGTGCCGCGATCTGCACGATGCTCACGCCTGCGATCTCCGGGTTGTCGGGATGCACGCAGGGAAGCTGCTCGCGGGCGGCGGCGCGAATCGCCTCTCCGGCCAGCGAGAGATCGCGTGCCTCGTGCGGCTCGATCACGAAGCCCAGTGCTCGTGCGTCGGCGATCGCGTACCACATGCCGCCGTACGCGACGTCGACCGTCAGCGTTCCGAGGCCTTCGACTTCGAGCGGAGCGTCGAGCCGGTCGGCGAGGCACGGGACGTTCGTGAACTCCACGCTTTCGCAGCGCCCATCACGGCACGCGGCACGGATCTCGACGACACCGCCCGGAGCTTCCAGCCGGAGCATGGTCTCCGGCTCCCGCATCTCGACCATGCCCGTCTCGAGCAGGACGGTCGCCGTGCAGATCGTGTTCGATCCGGACATCGCCGGATACTCGGTCGGCTCCATGATGATGAACCCCGCGTCGCAGTCCGCCCGCGTCGCAGGCACGACGAGGTTCGCGTGGGCCGCCACACTCCCGCGCGGCTCGCGGAGCAGCATGCGCCGAAGCGAGTCCCGGTCGCGCTGAAGCGACTGCATCTGCTCGAAGACGGTCGCGCCCCGGGGCGGCAGCACACCGCCGACGATGACGTTTCCGATCTCACCGCCGGCGTGGCAGCCGACGACGGTGATCATCCGCCGCGAGCGCATCGCCGCGACCCTACCGCCCCTGAAATGGAACGGGACGCCGCTGCCGGCGTCCCGCTTTCCCGCATGCGCTGGAGAGGACTTGAACCTCCACGGCCCTAAGGCCACAAGGCCCTCAACCTTGCGCGTCTACCAATTCCGCCACCAGCGCGGGGACGAACAGTGTAGCCGCGCCCTCTCAGCTGCTCAGGCGAGGAGTCTGTAGAGCACGACGCTGTTGAGGAAGAACACCGTCGCGACCACGACGGTGAGCCTCGTCAGGTTCCGCTCGACGATGTGCGTGCCGCCCTGGGAGGCGGGCGTGAAGCCCATGCCGCCGAGGCCCGCGTCGCGGCCGGAGTGCATCAGGATCAGCGCCAGGAGCGCGACCGAAACGATCACCTGGAAGATGGCAGAGAGCTGCAGCATCGCGATCTGGAGGGTAGCAGCGCTTCGGTGAGCTTCAACCGTGAGCGCCGGCAGCAGCGAGGATCGCTTCCACGAGCCGCGCGGCGATCGCGTCCTTCGTGATGTAGCCCTTCGCGCCGACCTGCCGCGCCCGATCGATGTCCTCCGGTGCGCTCGAGCCGGTGAGCATCAGGATCGCGGGCGGACGCGCGAGCTTCTCGAGCTGGACGGCCGCCTCGAAGCCGTCCAGGACCGGCATGCTGATGTCGAGCGCGATGACGTCCGGCTCGAGCTGCTCGGCCATCGCCACCGCCTCGCCGCCGTCGGCGGCGCGCCCGACCACCTCGATCCGTTCCTCGGTCGAGAGCACGGCTTCGAGCGCCTCCGCGAACAAACGGTGATCATCCGCGATCAGCACCCGAACCGGACCCGGCTTGCGCTTCTTCATCCCGACGACACACCGATCTTGCCTGGCTAGGCTACGAAAGTGAACCCCCCAGGCGATGAGGTGAGGGCCAAGATTCAGCGGCTGCTCGTCACCGGCGACAACCGTCTCAAACAGGGGGTCGACGCTGAGAGAGTCCGGCAGAGCTACGAGCAGGCGCTCGAGCTCGCGCGCGAGGCGGGGATCGAGGACGCGGTCCGGCCGCTCGTCGAGCTCAGGCTGGCCGACCTCGAACGGCTCGCTCGAGAACCGCCTCCACGCGAGCCGCCTGCCCCCTGACGTCGTGCGCCTCGGCCGCCGCGCGCGCGGCCGGGTTCGGGACCGGGAGGGCGGCCGCCGCGCGCAGCGCCTCGACGAGCGCCTCCTCATCCTCCGGATCGACGAGCACCCCGGCACCCTCGGGGACGAACTCCGGCGGCCCGCCGATACGGGTTCCGACCACGCTGCGGGCCGAGGCGAGGGCCTCGAGCGCCGCCTGGCCGAAGGGCTCGACGACGCTCGGCTGGCAGAGCACGTCGGCGGCCGCGAGATAGCCGGGCACCGCGTCGTGGGCGACGTAACCGGTGATCGTGACGCCTGCGCGCCTCTCCAGCTCTGGCCGTAGTTCCCCGTCGCCGACGAACGTCAGCGTCCCTTCGCCGAGCCGGGCGAACGCGTCGGCCAGCCGGAGGACGTTCTTGCGCTCGATCAGGGAGCCGACGCAGATGAAGGCAGGGCTCGGACCGCCGACACGGTCCAGGGGCTGAAACCGCTCGAGGTCGACGCCGCAGTCGATCACCTCCGTCTTGCCGGCCGCGTCGGGAACGCCGCGCTCGAGCTCGGCTCGCAGCCACTCCGAGACGGCGATCACTTCGGCGGCTCGCCGGACGACACTCCGAGTCGGCCGCCGGACGAACGGATACCGGGTCACGTTCGCCACGTCCTGGCCGTGCGCCGTGACGACGAGCGGAGCGCGCGACGCGCGCGCGGCGAGCAGCGCCGAGAGCCCGGTGGGGAAGAGAAAGTGGGCGTAGACGACGTCCGGGCGGAAGCGGCGCGCGGCGCGGATCGCACGCAGGGCCAGGCGCGCGTGCCGCAGCTTCCCGCCGCCGCGGCGTCGGTTTCGGCCGTGAAG
>JAXIPI010000197.1:0-16409 GCA_045403015.1 Gaiellaceae bacterium
GCACGAGGCGGACGAGCTCTCGCACTACTCGAGCGCGACCAGCGACATCGAGTACCTCTTTCCCATCGGCTGGTCGGAGCTCGAGGGGATCGCGAACCGTGGCGACTTCGATCTCACCCAGCACACCGAGGCGTCGGGAACGAAGCTCGAGTGGTTCGAGGAGAGCACGGGAGAGCGGTATGTGCCGCACGTGATCGAGCCGGCGCTGGGGCTCAACCGGTCAATGCTCACGTTCCTGGTCGACGCCTACGACGAGGAGATCGTTGCCGAGCGCGAACGGACCGTCCTGCGTCTGCATCCGCAGCTGGCGCCTGTGAAGGCGGCGGTGCTGCCGCTCATCGGCAAGGACACGGCGATGGTCGAGAAGGCTCGCGGTCTCTACGAGGAGCTTCGCCGTCACTTCAGCGTCGAGTACGACGACAACGGCGCGATCGGCCGCCGCTACCGGCGCCAGGACGAAATCGGGACGCCGTACGGCCTGACGATCGACGAGCAGACGCTCGCCGACGACACGGTGACCGTTCGCGACCGCGACTCGCTGGCGCAGGAGCGGATCTCGATCGGCGGCGCACGGCAGAAGGTCGCCGAGCTGCTTGCCGCCGACTGGCGCTCCCCCAAAGTCTCTTAGCGCGCTGCCCGCTCGAGCAGGCGCTCGCCGGGCGCGAAGCCGAACCTCTCGTACAGGCCGTGCGCGTCCGCCGTGTGCAGGATCCAGCGCCGCGAGGCATACGGACCCTCGTCGACGGTGAACCGCACGAGCTCGACGCCACGCCCGTGCCCGCGATGCGCGGGCAGCACGAACACGTCTGCGAGGTAGACCAGGAACGCGTCCGGCGTGTCCACGGTGCGCGAGTAGCCGGCCAGCTGCCCGTCCGGTGCGTACAGGCCGACGTTGCGAGCAGCCCGGTCGATCAGTCCGTCCATCACGTCTCGGGGACGGCGGAACGCCCAGTACGACTCCTCTGCGATGAACCGGTGCACGGCATCACGGTCGATGCGTGCGGTGTCGTCGTCGAGCTCGTAGCCGTGTGGGAGCTGCTTCTTCACGCGGACAGCGTGCGTAGCCGGAAGCCGCCCTGGTACTCGTACGAAGCCCGCACGATCGCCAGCGCCTCGCGGGCGCCGCCGGCCGTCAACCCGGCATCCCCCGCGTCGGCCAGCGGGGTGGCGACGAGCGTCTGGATCGCCCGTACTCCCGCCGGCGTGAGTGCAATCGAACCTGGCCCGCAGTCGCGGCAGACGGCGCCTCCGGCAGCCGGCTGGTAGCCGACGAGCCCCTCGACCGCGCCGCACTCGACGCAGCTCTCGAGGTGGGGCCGGTAGCCCGACACCCACAGCAGCTTCAGCTGGAAGGAGAGGCCGAGCGGGTCGAGCGCCGGCGCCGCGGGAGCCCGCGGCGCAATCTCGTCGAGGCGATCGAGGAAGCGGGTCAGCGCGGTGAACGCGCGCTCGTTCGCCTCCTGCTCCGGAAAGAGGCGCAGCATCGCCTCCGCTCCGATCAGGCCGACGGCGAGCCGGTACGGATCCTCTCTCGTCTCGTGGTGGGACGCGCGCAGGTCGGCGCCCGTGACCGTCTGCAGCTCCCCGGTGCCCTGATGCAGCATCAGCTCGACGTGCGAGAGCGGCTCGAGCCGCGCGCCGAAGCGCGATTTCGTCCGGCGCACGCCCTTGGCGACGGCACCGACGCGGCCCCGGTCGGCCGTGTAGACGTGGAGGACGCGATCGGCCTCGCCGAGCCGGAACGAGCGAAGCACGACCGCCTCTGTCTTGTAGGTCCGGGCCATGCTTCGAGTCTAGAGACGGCGTCCGACAAGCGGCCTGCCGCTTAGACTTCCCAGTACGGACGCCGCGTTCTTGTCTCGGTCGGCACGCATGGCGGCGCCGTTCCTGGCCGCCCTCGTCGCGGTGGCCGGGCTCGGGGCCGCCGACGGCGGGTACTTCCCGAGCGACTGGGGGCTCGCGACGCTCGGCTTCGTGCTCATCGCCGTCACTCTCGTCCTGGTCACCGATGCATCCCGCCCCGCCGGGCTCGAGCTCGCGTTCCTCGGCGGCTTGACCCTGTTCGCCGGGTGGGCCGCACTCTCCGCACTCTGGTCTCCCGGCGCAGCAGCCCCCGTGCTCGAGGCGGAGCGCGGCATCCTCTACGTCGCGGCGACGGCAGCAGCGCTACTGCTCCTGTCCACTCGCGAGGCCGCCGCTGGGCTCCTCGGCGGTGTCGTTGCCGGGGCCGTCCTCGTCTCGCTCTACGCACTCGCTACCAGGCTGTTTCCCGGTCACGTCGGCGGGGCGTACGACCCATCGAGCGGCTACCAGCTGGCAGAGCCGATCGGCTACTGGAACGCGCTCGGTCTGCTGACGGCACTCGCGATCTTGCTCGCGCTCGGCTTCGCCGCCCACGGTCACGTCGCGACGCGCGCCCTCGCGGCGGTCGCGCTCGTCATTCTCCTCCCGACGCTCTACTTCACGTTCAGCCGCGGCGCGCTGATCGCGCTGGCCGGCGGCGCGGTCGTGCAGGCCGCTCTCGACCCGCGCCGCGCCCGGCTCCTCGTCTCGGGGTTCGTCGCCGGCGTGCCCGCCGCGCTCGGTGTGCTCGAGGCCTCGAGGTTGCATGCACTCACTGCGGCCGGCGCGACCTTGCAGACGGCGCAGGCCGAGGGCAGTCACCTCACACGGAGGCTCATCGTGCTTGCGTTCGTCGCGGCGGCGGCAATGATCGTCTTGCACCTCGCCGAGCGGCGGTTACGGCTGCCGCACCGCGCTGGTGCCGTCCTCGTCGCGGCCACTGTCGCGGCCGCAGGCATCGTGGCGGTGGGTGCGCTCGTCGCCGCGGGAGGGCCGGTCACCGTGGTCGAACGGGCCGTCGATTCCTTCACCGAGCCACTTCCGGCAGGTGAAGGCGATCTTCAGCGTCGCCTGCTGAGCGTCTCCGGAAACGGGCGGGGCGACTACTGGCACGTCGCCTGGGAGATGGCTCGCGCCGAGCCGTTGCACGGCACCGGCGCGGGCAGCTTCGAGGCGCATTGGCTCCGAGATCGCCCGATCTCATTCCACGCCCGCGACGCACACAACCTCTATCTCGAGACCCTCGCCGAGCTCGGTGCGCTCGGGTTGGCTCTGCTTCTCGGCACGCTGGCGTTGCCGCTCATCGCTCTCCCGCAGGCACGCCGTCTTCCGTTCGGGCCGGCTGCCGCCGGTGCATTCGTTGCCTTCCTTCTCCACGCCTCAGTCGACTGGGACTGGGAGGTTCCGGCGGTGACGCTGGCCGCTCTCTTCTGTGCCGCCGCCTTGCTTGCCTCGCAGCGATCCGCGTTGCTGACGGGAAGGAGCCGCATCACCGTCCTGGCCCTGGCGGCGCCCGTGCTCGCTGTCGCGCTTGTGATGCACGTTGGCAACCGTGCGTCGGCGGCAAGCGTCGCTGCTCTCGACGCCGGCGAGCCCGCACGTGCGCTCGCGCAAGCCCGGCGGGCGATCGAGTGGGCCCCGTGGTCGGAAGAGCCTTGGCAGCTGCGCGGCGAGGCCGAGTTGGTGCTCGAAGATGACGCCGCGGCCCGCCGGAGCCTGATACGTGCACTCGAGCTCAACCCGGAGAACTGGAGCACGTGGCTCGATCTCGCGGTTGCGAGCCGCGGCACAGAGCAGGAGCGCGCGCTCGCCGAAGCGAAACGGCTCAATCCCTTGAGCCCGGAGGTCGATGATCTCCAAACAAAACCTTAACGAACGAAAGCGCCTGAGTCGTCGTTCCGGCGCATCAACTCAGGCAGAAGAACCATGTCCGCACGCAGTCACGTTGAAGGGAGCCGAATTTGAACAACTCATGGAAGGTGCCTCGCATCGCCGCCGCCGCGGCGCTTGTGGCGTGCATGCTGGCCGCGTTCGCCGCACTCGGGGGGGTCGGTGTTGCGCAGAGCGCAGTCAACGCCGCCCAGGGCCAGTACGGCAAGAAGGTGACGATCTGCCACAAGGGCAAGACGATCACCGTCAGCAAGAAGGCGTTGCCGGCTCACCTGCGCCACCACGACACGGTCGGAACGTGCGCAGCCGCCAAGGCCAAGAAGGCGAAGGCCGCGAAGATCAAGGCTGCCAAGATCAAGGCTGCCAAGGCCAAGGCTGAGAAGGCGAAGGCTGAGAAGACGAAGACCCAGGAGAACCAGAAGCCCTCGAAGGGCGAGAACCCTGGGAAAGGCAAGGGCAAGGGGAAGTAACCCTCGCCCGGTCGATCTTCGAGGGGCCTGCCCGGCGGCCAGGCCCCTCGTTGCATCTCTACAGAAGCGGTTGACAGTTCGGGCAGAACCACGTGCCGCGGCCCGCGACCCGGGTCTTCGCGAGCGGCGTTCCGCAGCGGTCGCACGGCTCACCGTCGCGTCCGTAGGCCTTGAATTCCTTCTGCATTGAGCCCGAGCTCCCGTCCGGGAGCCGGTAGTCGGTGAGCGTCGAGCCCTGGCGGGCGATGCCGAGCTCGAGCGCCTTCCGAATCGCCCGGTGAAGCCGGCGCAGCTCATCGCGATCGAGCGAGCCGGCGGGCCGCTGTGGATGGAGCCTCGCGTACCAGAGCGCCTCGTCCACGTAGATGTTCCCGAGCCCCGCCAGCGTCCGCTGGTCGAGCAGCGCGGCCTTCAGCGCGGCGCGGCGGCCCTGCAACCGCTCGCCGAGGCCCCTCGCCGTGAAGGCGGCAACGAGCGGCTCCTCGCCGAGGCGCGCTCCGAGGTACGGCTCGAGCTCGCCCGGCTCGAGCAGAAGCCACGTGCCGAAGCGCCGGACATCGCGGTAGGCGACCTCCCTGCCGTCGTCGAGCGTCAGCAGCGCGCGCCGGTAAGCATCTCCTTCGAGGGCGTCGGCCCGCAGCGAGCCCGTCATGCGCAGGTGGATGAGCAGCGCCCGGCCCGAGGCGAAGCGGACGATCAGGTACTTGCCGCGCCGGTCGACGTGCTCGACGCGCTCCCCGGTCAGCTCCGAAGCGACGATGAGGGGATCCTCCGGCCGGGTCAGCCGGATGTCGCTGATCTCGACGTGCTCGAGGCGGCGCCCCTCCAGCGCGGGCGCGATGTTCTTTCGGACGGTCTCGACTTCGGGAAGCTCAGGCAACGACGTCGAGCAGGATCGAATGCTCCGTGGGCGGCTCGTCGCCGAGCTCGTAGGCTGCGAGAACAGCCTTGACCGCCTCCGCCCCGCTCGCCTCGTCGCGGGCGTGCACGTCGGCGAGGAGTGCGCCTTCCTGGACGCTGGCGCCGCGCTTGACGTGGCAGACGACGCCGACAGCGTGGTCGATCTCGTCCTGCTTCGTCCGCCGCCCCGCGCCGAGGTGTAGCGCCGCCATCCCGACCGCGATCGCACCCAGTTTCGTGACCGAGCCGGCGCGAGGAGCGTTCACCGGCAGGACAACCGGCGCCTGCGGCAGCGCGGCCGGGTCGGGGTCGCCGCCCTGAGCGCGGATCCAGCGCTCGTAGACCTCCAGGGCCGTGCCGTTTGCGACCGCGGTCTCGGCAGCGACCCTCCCCTCCTCGAGGCTGACGCCGAGGTCGGAGAGCGACAGCAGCCGGGCGCACGCATCGAGCACGAGCTCCGTAAAGTCCGGCGGCCCCTCGCCGCGCACCGTGTCGCGCGCCTCCGCAATCTCCAGGGAGTTGCCGACAGCCGCTCCCAGCGGTTGATCCATGTCGGTGAGCAGGCAGACGACCTCGCGTCCGGCGTGCCGGCCGAGCTCGAGCATCGTCTGGGCAAGGGCGCGCGCGTCGTCGAGCGTCTTCATGAACGCACCGTCGCCGACCTTCACGTCGAGCACGATCGCGTTGGCGCCGCCCGCGATCTTCTTCGACATGATCGAGGATGCGATCAACGGCAGGATGTCCACTGTCGCGGTCACGTCGCGGAGCGCGTAGAGCTGCTTGTCCGCCGGCACGAGATCGCCGGTCTGGCCGATGATCGCGAGCCCGACAGTTTTCACCTGGGCGACGAACTGGTCGACCGAGAGCTCGACGTCGAAGCCGGGGATCGACTCGAGCTTGTCGAGCGTTCCGCCGGTGTGGCCGAGACCTCGCCCGCTCATCTTTCCAACCGGCACACCGCAGGCGGCGACGATCGGGCCAACGGCGATCGTCGTCTTGTCGCCGACGCCGCCCGTGGAGTGCTTGTCGACGACCTTCCGTCCGAGCGCTGCGCCGAGGTCGAGCGTGCGACCGCTCCGAATCATGGCGTCGGTGAGCGCGTACGTCTCCGCGGCGGTCATGCCCTGGAAGTAGACGGCCATGCAGAACGCGGCCAGCTGGTAGTCCGGGATCTCGCCCCGGGCGTAGCCGAGGATGAGCTCTGAGATCTCCTCCGCCGGGAGCTCCTCGCCGTTGCGCTTCCGCTCGATCAGCTCGGCCGGGCGGATCACGACTTGCCTGCCACGAAGACGCAATGGGTCGAGCGCGTGTGGAACGGCTCGGTCAGCTCGGGGACGAGGTCCGCAAGGTGCGAGCGGGTCGTCGTCGCCGCGACGAAGTCGACCACCGAGCTGCGATCGGGGAACACGACCGTTCCGTTCGCGTCGCGCCGCTCGATCTGAGTGAAGTACGGGGCCAGCGCGACCTCCCCGTTCTCGTAGCCGAAGGAGAGGCCCGCGGTCACCTGTCCGCCAAGCAGGTCCCAGAGCTCCTGCATGTTGGCGTCGCCGAGGGTGGCCGCCACCAGGCGACCGCCACGGCGGATGACTCGTTCCAGCTCGCTCAAGCCGAGATTGAGATCGGGGACGTGGTAGAGCACCCAGCTGGCGGCGACGCAGTCGAACACACCGTTTGCGAAGGGAAGGCTCTGCACGTCGGCCAGGTGCGCGTCGACCCCGCGGGCCCTGGTCAGCTCGACCATGCGCGGCGAGATGTCGACGGCGACGACTTCCGCGCCGAGCTCCCTCTGAACGCGGTCGGCGAGCTCGCCCATCCCGCAACCGACGTCGAGGAAGCGTTCTGGCGCCGCTTCGCGGATGGCCTCGAAGACCGCGTCGTCCGGCCTCACACCCTCGGTCAGCTCGCGGTAGGTCTGGTTGCGCTTCGCGAGCCGCTCCTCGCTCGCGTACTCCCACTGGACGACGAGCGGATTGTCGAGCTTCACGGGTCGATGATCGGACGGCCGGGGATGCCGCGTCCGGGCGACTTGCCGCCGAGCCAGGCGTTCACGGTCGCGCCGACGTCTGCGAACTCTCCGTCATGCACGGCACCCTGCGCGTTGCGGCCGGCCGCGTAGGCGAGCAGGAGCGCATGCTCGCGCGAGTGGTCGGTGGACGGCGTCGTCGGGTCGCAGCCATGGTCGGACGTGATGACCAGCAGGTCTCCGGCCCGCAGCGCCTCGAGTATCTCCTCGAGCCGCCGGTCGAAGTCCTGGAGGCAGCGATGGAAGTTGACCGGGTCGTTCCGGTGCCCCCAGAGCTGGTCGGTCTCGACGAGGTTCACGAACACGAGCCCGTCGTCGAGCTGGTGCAGCAATTCCACGGTCTTGTTGATCCCGTCCACGTTGGACTTGGTCGGGAAGGACTCGTCAATGTCGCAGCCGGCGAAGATGTCGCTGATCTTTCCGACCGCGTGCACTCTTTGGCCGGTGTCGCGAACGAGCGACAGGTAGTTCGGACGGCGCGGCTCGAGCGAGTAGTCATGCCGGTTCGGCGTCCGCTCGTAGCTGCCCGGGGCGCCGGCGAACGGCCGGGCGATGACGCGGCCGACGGCATGCTTGCCGGTCAGGATCTCGCGGGCCGACTTACAGGCCTCGTAGAGCTCCTCCAGCGGGATCGTCTCCTCGTGGGCGGCGATCTGGAAGACGGAGTCCGCCGACGTGTAGACGATCCACTTCCCCGTCCGCTGGTGCTCCTCGCCGAGCTCCTGGATGATCTCCGTCCCCGAGGCCGGCTTGTTGCCGAGGACACCGCGGCCGGTCTTGTGCATGAAGGGATCGATCACGTCGTGCGGGAAGCCGTGTGCGTAGGTGGGCATGGCGGTCGGCGTGACCACGCCCATCAGCTCCCAGTGGCCGGTCGTCGTGTCCTTCCCCTTCGACCGCTCGAGCAGGCGGCCGGCGACCGCAGGAGCCCCCGGCTGAGGCGGGCAACCCTCGAGCGGCATGACGTTGCCGAGGCCGAGCGCCTCCAACGAGGGCAGGTCGAGACCTCCGACGGCGCGGGCGACGTTGCCGAGCGTGTTCGACCCCTCATCACCGTACGAGGCCGCGTCGGGCAACTCTCCCGCGCCAACGGCGTCGAGCACGATTACGCACGCCCGCGGCACGCCGCTATTGTACGGCGCGCATGGACACTGTCCTCGGGTTGATCGGCCTCACCTTCTACATCGTCTTCATCGTCGGGCTGGCGGCCGCAGTCACCTGGGTTGTCGTCAAGCTCAGCCCGTCCAAGAGCCAGAAGCAGCTGGAAGCGCGGAAGAAAGCCGCGGAGAACGCCGCGAGCTAGGACGGTTTAGACCGCGGAGGCGCCGAGCACGTCTTCCAGGGGCGTGGACTCGAGTCCGTGCGCGTCGGCCACCGCTTCGTACGTGATCCGTCCGTCGATCACGTTCACGCCGCGCGCGAGCGGCTTGTCGCGTGCGACGGCCATCGCCAGCCCGTACTCGGCAATCTCCTCGACGTACGGCAGCGTCACGTTCGTGAGTGCCTTCGTCGAGGTGATCGGCACCGCTCCGGGCATGTTCGCGACGCAGTAGTGGATGACGCCGTCGACCTCGTAGACGGGATCGTCGTGCGTCGTCGGACGTGACGTCTCCGAGCAGCCGCCCTGGTCGATCGCGACGTCGCAGAAGACGCTGCCGGTCCTCATCCCGGCGATCATCTCCCGGGTCAGGAGCTTCGGTGCCAACGCACCTGGAATCAGCACCGCGCCGATCACGACGTCGGCGTCGCTCACCGACTCCTCGATCTGAAGCGTCGAGGACATCACGAGGCTGACGCGTCCGTGGAGCGTCTCCTCGAGATGGCGCAGCCGGTCGACCGAACGGTCGAGGATCGTGACCTGAGCGCCTAGCCCGAGTGCGATCACCGCGGCGTTGTAGCCGACGATGCCGCCGCCGATCACGACGACCTTGCCCGGGGCGACGCCCGCAACACCGCCGAGCAGCAGCCCCCGCCCACCCTTCGGGCGTTCGAGATAGTGCGCGCCGGCCTGCGCGGCGAGCCGGCCCGCGACCTCGCTCATCGGCGCCAGCAGCGGCAGCCGGCGATCGTCGGTCTCGACGGTCTCGTACGCAACAGCCGTAACACCGCTCTCGACCAAGGCCCGCGTGAGCAGCTCGTCGGCGGCGATGTGGAGGTAGGTGAAAAGCACGAGTCCCGACCGGAGCCTCGGGTACTCGGCCGCGATCGGCTCTTTCACCTTCAGCAGCAGCTCCGCGCTCTCCCACACCTCGTCCGCCGACGCGACACGAGCGCCGTTGGCTTCGTACTGAGCGTCCT
Organism: Gaiellaceae bacterium; assembly: GCA_045403015.1. GTDB lineage: Bacteria > Actinomycetota > Thermoleophilia > Gaiellales > Gaiellaceae > Gaiellasilicea. Next base: position 9,424 of record JAXIPI010000197.1, read on the forward strand.
CGAACTGGCTGCCCATGCCCGCGGTCGTCTCGACCACGACCTCGTGACCGAGCCGCACGAGCTCGCGCGCACCGGCCGGCGTCAGCGCGACGCGATACTCCTGAGGCTTGATCTCCTTGGCGACGCCGATGCGCATAGCGGCGGAACGATACCCCTACGCCGGTCCACGCAGGTAGAGCAGGAGGCCGATCAGCGTCGTTGCGTCCTCCAGCTCGTGCATTCGCGCCTCGACCTCGGAGAGCGTCCAGCGAACGACTTCGAGCTCCTCTCCCTCGTCCGGCTCCGGCTCCCCCTCCTCCAGCCCGGTCGCGACGAAGACCGTCACCCGCTCGTTGACGAATCCCGGTGACGTCCAGAACGACGCGAGCTCGCGCCAGCTCCCACCGTGCAGCCCTGTCTCTTCGCGGAGCTCGCGCTGCGCCGACGCCAGCGGCTCTTCCCCCTCGTCGATCAGCCCTGCGGGGAGCTCGAGCAGCTCGCCGCCGATCGCGACGCGGCGTTGGCGCACGAGGACGACGCGCTCCTCGGCGTCCAGCGCCACGATCGCCACGGCGTCGGGCGTGTCGGCGATCTCGTAGCCGTCCTCGACGAGGACGGCGAACCGGCGTCCCTCCCAGACCCTCATCGCACGAGGCCCTCCACGTACGCGCGCTCCTCACGCCCGAACCAGGGCGGCTCCCCGGCAGCCGCGTTCTCGGCTGCCCGCTCCGGGCGCCGCGTCGCGGGGATCACGAGATCGACGCGCTCGTCGGACAACGCCCATTTCAGCAGCGCTTGCGGCCAGGTTCTGACGCCGAACTCGGCCAGCGGGCTCAGCTCCTCCGGCGTGGGCTCGTGGGCGAGCAGAGCGCCCTGGCCGAACGGCCGCATCACGATCACGGCGACTCCGAGCTCCGCCGCGAGCGGAAGGAGCGTCTGCTCGCACGTCCGCTCGCGCGGATTCAACGGCACCTGAACCGTGTCGAGGCGTCGGGTTCGTAACGCGCGCTCGAGCTCGTCGATCCCCGACGGCGAGTAGTGGGTGACGCCGAGCTTCCCGATCCCCCCGCCACCGCACTCGGCCTCGAGCCAGGGCAGGTGCCGCTCCCAGGCAACGAGGTTGTGCACCTGCTGGACGTCGACGTGGCCAAACCACTCGAGCTGATCGGCCAACTGGCTCCGCGCCTCCTCGGGAGACGACGTCCAGATCTTCGTCAACACCGTCGCGTGGTCGCGACGCCCGGCGAGCGCAGCCCCGAGAGCGCGCTCAGCGCCGCCGTACATCGGCGAGGAGTCGAAGCAGCGGCTGCCCGCTGCGAGCGCCGCGTCGACCACTTTTCGCGCCAGCGCCTCGTCGCCGGCGAACGTGTTCCACGTGCCGAGGCCGACGACCGGTCCAAGGCGCCGCTCCTCCATCAGGCAAGCATCCCGCTCGCGACGACGCCCGCAGCGAACGCGGCGCGGAAGAATGCAGGATCCTCGTCCGGCCCGCGGCCCATGTGACGAAGCGGCAGAGCCGCGCACGCGTCCTCCCAGCCGTCGGTCTCGACCTCGTCGGGCCAGGCGACGACGACCTCCCCGAGGCACAGGTCGAGGACCGACTGCGTGTGATGCGAGACGCCGCGGTGGCGGTCGCGCGGGTCGGCCTCGGACGAACGGACGGTGAGCACCGGCCGGCCTCCGAGCGCCGCTGCGACGTTGGCCGCGTCTGCCAGCGAGAGGGCGCCGTGACCAAGCTGCGTGCCCGTGCCGACGATCCCGGGGCCGACTGCACAGACGACCGCGTCGTAGTCGTCCCGCCTCGCCAGGACGAATGCTGCCGCCGTCGTGACGCAGTCGACATCGCCGTCCAGACACGGTGCCACTGCGATCGCGATGCCGAGAAGCCCACGTTCCTTGAGAACCCGCACCGCGTCCGAGAACGAGACGGGAAGCGCGCCTCCGTCCACCTGGACGTAGGCGACGCGTCTTCCGGCGAGCGCGGCGCACACGGGAGCGACCTGACTGTGCAGGGTGCACAGGACGACCGGCATCGCGTCGAGCGTCTCGGGGAGCACGCCGTCCTCCTCCCCGCGCCTGAGGGCGACCTGTCCCGGCGTGTATGGAAGCGCCATCACGTGCGCTCCTTCCTCGGCCTGGAGTCCCAACCCGCGCGTCAGGTTCGCATAGATGACGTCGAACCCGCCGGACCCGAGCTCGAGCAGCCGCGCCTGCTCGTTGACGAGCACCTCGTCGCCGACCTCGACCTCGCCGGTCAGCCGCGGGTAGGCGACACACGCGATTCCGTCGACCTCCAGCCGGACCAGGCGGTCGACCCGCTCGCCGATCGCGGTGACCGTGCCGCGCCTAAGGCTGAGTGGCATCTCGAGCCGCGTCGACCAGGGCCAGCGTCACGTCGACCATCGCGTCCAGATCGTCGACCGCGATGTGCTCCTCGGCGGTGTGGATCTCCGCCATTCCGTTCGCGAGATTGAGGCAGGGCAGACCTTTGGTGTTGAAGACGTTCGCATCCGCGCCACCGCCGGTGAGCGTCAGCACCATTTCGTAGCCACACGCCTCGAGCGCGGTGGCTGCAAGGCGGACGATCGGGTCGCTCTCCTTGAAGCGATAGCCCTGGTAGGTCTCGCTGACCTCGGTCTCGACCATGCACTCGGCAACGCTCGCGGCAAACGCGAAGGTGTCGAGCATCTCCTGGACGAGATCGGCGAGCTTGCGGGCGTCGTGCGAGCGAGCCTCAGCTTCGAGCTCGCACCACTCCGGGATGATGTTCCGGGCGCTGCCGCCGGTGATCGTGCCGACGTTCGCGGTCGTCTCGTCGTCGATCCGGCCGAGCCGGAGATCCGCGATGGCGCGTGCTGCCGCCGCGATCGCGGAGCGGCCCTCCTCCGGAACCATTCCGGAGTGCGCGGGGCGGCCGTGGAAGCGCACGACCAGCGAGCGCTGGTAGGGCGCGCCGATGATCACGTCGCCGATGGGTGCCGCCTGGTCGTAGACGAAGCCCACCTCGGCTTCGAGCTTCGTGTGGTCGAATGCGCCCGCGCCGAGGAGGCCGACCTCCTCCTTCTGCGTGAACAGCAGCTCGACGCCGGCATGCGGCTTGCGCTCGGAGACGATCCGACGAGCGGCCTCGACCATCGCGACGACGGCCGACTTGTTGTCCGCGCCGAGGATGGTGCCTGCCGCGTTCCGGACGACGCCGTCCTCCACGACGGGCTGGAGCGGGCCGTGGGGCGGCACGGTGTCGAGGTGCGCGCAGAGGAAGATCGGCGTCCCGCCGTCGAGCCGTCCCGGCAGCCGGCACAGCAGGTTTCCCGCGTTGGAGCCGATGCGGACGCCGGCGTCGTCCTCCTCGACCTCGACGCCCAGGGAGCGCAGCTCGGCGGCGACGCGATCGGTGACCGCGCGCTCGTTCCCGGGCGGGCTCGGGATCGCGCACAGCTCCGTGAAGAGGTCGAGCGTCGAGGACACGTGGACTGATCCTAGATCGCACCGCAGCGTCACCAAATCCTCCGCCAAGTTGTCTATTTCTTCTACAATGTGGATGCCGTGGCCAGTGCCGTCACCCATGAGCTGGTCCAGAAGAGCCTGGTCGGAGAGGCGCTCGAACATGGTCCCGTCGCCGTCTTCGTCGCAGACGACGATGGCCGCCACCTCGCCGTCAACGCCTACGCCTGCGAGCTCCTGGGCTACACCAGGTCGGAGCTGCTCGAGCTCCGCGTTCCTGACGTGGCGGTCGACCCGGACGGGCAGGCCGGCTACGCGGGGATGAAGCGTAAGGGCTCCCAGACCGGGATCACGAGGCTGCGCCGGAGCGACGGGACCGAGATCGAGATGCACTTTCGCGCCTCGCAGACCACCGTCGGCGGGATGCTGGTCTACATCGGCACGTGCTGGCCCGCCGACTGAGCTAGCCCGGTCCGAGACCGGGCCCGCTCCATGGCGGCGCCGACGAACTCCCGGAAGAGCGGTGCCGGCCGGGTGGGGCGCGACTTGAACTCCGGGTGGAACTGACTGGCCACGAACCAGGGATGGTCAGGCAGCTCGACGACCTCCACGAGCCGCCCTTCCTGGAACGTGCCGGAGACGACGAGACCCGCGTCGATCAGCTGCTGGCGGTACTGGTTGTTGACCTCGTAGCGGTGGCGGTGGCGCTCGTGGACGACGGCGTCGCCGTAGACCTCGCGCGTCCGCGTCCCCTCGGCCACCTCGACCGCCTGTGCGCCCAGCCGCATCGTGCCGCCGAGATCCTCGATCTCCTTCTGCTCGGGAAGCAGGTCGATCACCGGGTAGGGCGTCTCCGGATCCATCTCCGTCGAGTTCGCTCCGTCGAGCCCGGCCACGTTGCGCGCGTACTCGGACACGGCGACGTGCATGCCGAGGCAGATCCCGAGATACGGGATGCCGCGCTCCCGCGCAACCTGGCAGGCGAGGATCTTCCCCTCCCACCCGCGCGAGCCGAAGCCGCCCGGGACGAGGACGCCGTCGACCTGCTCGAGCAGGTCGGCCGTCTCCTCGTAGGACATGTTCTCAGCGTCCACCCACTGCACGCGAACCGACGCGCCCTGCTGGACCCCCGCGTGCTTGAGCGCCTCGTGCACCGAGAGGTACGCATCGTGGAGCTTCACATACTTGCCGACGAGGGCGATCGTCACCTGCTCCCTGGGCTCGCCGATCCGATCGATCACCTCCTGCCAATCGCCGAGGCCGGCCGGCGGCGCATCGATCCCGAGCTGCTTGCAGACCAGCTCGTCGAGACCCTCGTCCCGCAGCACGGCAGGGACGAGGTAGACGTCCGCGACGTCCGGCGCCGCCACCACCGAGCGGATGTCGACGTCGGCGAAGAGGGCGATCTTGTCCTTGATGTCCTGCGACAGCTCCTCGTGGGAGCGGCAGACGATCACGTCCGGGTGGATACCGATGCGGCGCAGCTCGTTCACCGAATGCTGCGTGGGCTTTGTCTTCAGCTCCCCGGCCGCCTCGATGAACGGGACGAGCGTGCAATGGAGGTACATCACGTTCTCCGGCCCGACCTCACGCCGGAACTGGCGGATCGCCTCGAGGAACGGCAACGACTCGATGTCGCCGACTGTGCCGCCGATCTCCGAGATCACGACGTCGGCGGGTGCCGCTTTCGCCGCGCGCTTGATGCGCAGCTTGATCTCGTTCGTGATGTGCGGGATCACCTGCACGGTGGCGCCGAGGAACTCGCCCTTCCGCTCCTTGCGCAGCACCGCGTCCCAGATCGCTCCGGCGCTGTGGCTCGCGTTCCGTGAGAGGTTCTCGTCGATGAAGCGCTCGTAGTGGCCGATGTCGAGATCGGTTTCGGCGCCGTCCTCGGTGACGAACACCTCGCCGTGCTGGAAGGGGCTCATCGTGCCGGGATCGACATTCAGGTACGGGTCGAACTTCTGCGCCTGGACGCGGAGGCCGCGCTCCTTCAGCAAGCGCCCGAGCGAGGCCGCGACGATGCCCTTCCCGAGCGCGGAGACGACGCCGCCCGTGACGAAGATGTACTTGGTCTCGCTCTCGGCGCTCGTGCTCATGTTCCCTGCCTGCCCCAGGCGTCGAGCGTCCGAACCACCGGCGTGCTTTCGATCCAGGCGCCGAGCGAGCGGCGCTCGCCGAGGAGGGTGAGGCCCGCGAGCGCCGCGATCGCGCTCCAGCGTTGCCTCTCCGTGAACTTGCTCACGGACCGTAAACCTAGCACGGCGCCGAGCGCATTCGAGCCGGAGTCACCGAGCATGGCCATCTCTCGAAGATCGTAGGGAAGCAGCAGGACGGCGATGCCCTTCGGCGCGCGGAGCGGAATCGACGCCGCGAGGTAGGCCTTCAACGCCCGTCCGGGCTTCGTGTCGAGCTGGTTCAGCATGTTCGCCGCGAGCCCGACGAGGATCGCGCCGGAGACCGAGCGGGTGCGCAGGAGCGCGTAGGCGGGGATCCCGACCAGCTTGAGGACGCCCGTCGTCGACCCAGAGCGCAGGTGCTTGCGGAAGCCGCGCTCCTCCCCGCTCCACAGGTCGTCGGCGGCGCCGAGAGCTGCGATGGGCAGGACCGCGGGCTGTGCAATTCCGACCACCCAGCCGACGAGCGGCAGCCGCAGGCCGCGGTGGTTCCGGCCCTGCGGGCCGAAGGCGAGGGCGATGTCGCGGAGCTGGCGGCCGCGGTGGACGAAGCCGGCGAGGTCGCGTTCTGTTGCCCGGTGCTCGAGCTCGAGCTCGGCCTCGCCGATCGCGAGATCCGACTTCGCGGCATCTGCGGTCATCGCCGACTCACAGCCGAAGCCTGCGGCGAGCGGGAAGACGGCGTCACGCGCCTTCTGGGTGAGGCGCCGCTGGCCCGAGAGCGGCTCTTGCGCCGAGTAGCCGGACGCGAGCTCGATCAGGCGTCGCGCGGCTTCCTTCGCGATCCCGAAGCCGCCGCCCTGCTTCCGCGCGAACGCGGCAACGGTGAGGTCGCCGTCGCCGCCGAGGAGCGGTGTCAGGTCGCCGCGGAGATCGGCGTCGCAGAGCAGGATCGCACCGGGAGGAGCGGCGCGCTCGGCCATCGTCAGCGCCTGGCCCTTCCCGCGGTGGGGGAGCCGGAGCACCCACGCGCCGGCTGCCGACGCTGCCTCGGCGGTCGCGTCACGCGAGCCGTCGTCGGCGACGATCACCTCCGCGTCGGGAAACTGGCGCTTCAGCTCGACGACGGTCGTCCCGATCCGCGCCTCCTCGTCGCGCGCTGCGACCAGGATCGTGAGGCCGTCCCTCACTCAGCCGCCCGCCGGGGCGGGCAACGGCTCGATCGGCGGCAGGATTCCCTTCTTCGCGGTGTCGCGCACGCCGTAGTCGCCCGGGTCGGCGCCGGCGAGGAGGAGCACGAGCGCGAGCTGCCCGAGCTCGTCGTCGATCCCGTCGACCGTCGACAGGCCGTAGCTCTGGAAGACAGGAATCGCGCTCTGCTCGACGCGGGTCGGCTCGATGCCGACAACGGGAACACCGGTGCTGTCCAGGCCCTGATAGAGGCCG
>JAXIPI010000158.1:0-6506 GCA_045403015.1 Gaiellaceae bacterium
TTCGACGGCTGCTACGGCGACCCGTTCGAGTACCCGGGCGACGACTACCCCGGGTGGCCGGAGGGAACCCAGCCCGACCCGAGCCACTTCGTCTAGACGTTCAGGGGGTGCGGGACCGGGGTCCCGGTAAGGAGCTCGAACGCCACCGCGAGTCCCGCTGGGTCTTGCTCGCCAATCTGGGTGTGAGGATCCCAAGAAGAACGGGCCGGTGGAGGCGTCCCCGCCCCCACCGGTCGTCTCGTCGCTTGGGCCTTACGTGATCGCGCAGCCCTCCGGCTGTGGCTGGTCGACCCGAGGGCTTCCACCGACCGGCACGCCGAAGAAGACGACGCCGAGCTCGACGACGTTGCCGGTCTCGTTGCGGCCGATATGGACCGTCGAGGGCAGCTCGACGAACGCGTCGCCGGGCCCGTAAACGCTGGGCTCGCAGTCCCGGGCGTGGTACACGGTGAAGGTGCCGGACTTCACCGTGACGAGCGTCTTGCCCGGGTGCGTGTGCCATCCGCTGGACGAGTTCGGCCCGAACGTGGAGCTCGCGACGACGGTGTTCGTTCCCGGCGTGGCGGCGAAGCCGACTCCATTCGGCATCGAGCCCGCGCCGATCACCGCGGTCACGACCGAGCCGGTCGGCCCGGTCGCGATCGCCACGCCGGTCAGGGCCATCGACGCAGCCACGACCGCCGCGCCGATCACCCACCTCGTGTGCTTCCTCACTATGTCCTCCCTCCCTAGACCGGATCGGACCGGGCAAGCTTGCCGGGCGGTCCTTGCAATCCGCATGAAGGCGGGAAGAGCATCCAGGCCGGCGTCCTGGAACCGACGGACCGCCCACCGGCCGAGGTCGATCCGCTCCGCGGTCGCTCCGTAGATCCGAACGTCGGGCCAGACCACCATTGACTGATCGGCCCTTGCGAGAGAGCCGAGCGCGCCGGCGCCGATCAGCGCAACCTCGACCTCGATGCCGATGATCGTGTGCATGCGGGCACGGTCGACCCGCCTCACTGGGCCTTGTGCGCTCGATCGCAGCCGCCCCGCATCCCTTGCAGCTCGCTTGCACGGGCGGCTGGTGCAAGCGCCTTGCAAGGAGGCCGGGGCACCCTCTAGCCCATGACCACCACGCAGGCACCAGCGCCAGGGGTTTCCCGCCATGGGCCGCGGAGGTACCGTTCGCCGATGCGTTTCCAGCTTCTGGGCCCACTCACGGCAACCGATGGCGACCGCCCGATCGCCATCGGGGGTCCAAAGCAGCGGCTGGTGCTCGCCCACCTGCTCCTGAACGTCAACCAGACCGTCCCGGCGGACCACCTGATCGACGCCGTTTGGGGGGAGGAGACCCCGGAGACCGCTCGCGGGACACTCCAGACATACGTCTCGAGGCTCCGAAGCGTCCTCGGAACCGAGGCCATCGAGGGCACGACGCCGGGCTACCGGTTCCGAGCCGATCCCGAAGAGCTCGACACGTTCTGCTTCGAGTCGCTGCTTCGGGAGGCACGCGACGATGGTCTCGGACCACAGGAGGCACTGAACGCGCTCGATGAGGCGATCGGTCTATGGCGCGGTCCGGCGCTCGCGGACCTCGCGCTCGAGCCCTCACTGCTCGGCGAGATCGCACGGCTGGAGGAGCTGCGCATCGCGGCGATCGAGGAACGGATCGCGACCCGACTCGAGCTCGGACAGCACACCGAGGTGATCGCCGAGCTCGAGGCGGCCACGGCCGCACATCCGTTACGGGAGCGGTTGTGGGGGCAGCTGATCCTTGCCCTGTATCGGTCGGGACGCCAGGCGGAGGCCCTTGCAGCGTTCGATCGGGCGCGCGGGATCCTCGCGGACCAGCTCGGGATCGACCCGTCCCGCGAGCTCCTGGATCTCCATGAGCGGGTGCTGCGGCAGGAAGAGTCCCTGCAGATGCCCGGCCAAGCGCTCCGCGGCTACCGGCTGCTCGACAAGATCGGCGAGGGCGCGTTCGGTTCGGTCTTTCGCGCGATCCAGCCTCAGGTCGAGCGCGAGGTCGCGATCAAGGCCATCCACGCGGAGCTGGCGAACCAGCCCGACTTCGTCCGCCGCTTCGAGCGCGAGGCGCAACTCGTGGCACGCCTCGAGCACCCCTACATCGTTCCCTTGTACGACTACTGGCGGGAGCCGGACGCCGCCTATCTGATCATGCGCTTCCTGCGCGGGGGGAACCTCGAGGATCTCCTGCGCGACGGGCCCCTCGATCTCGATCGCGCGGCGCGGATCCTCGATCAGATCGGGGCCGGGCTCGCGGCCGCCCACCACCAGGGGGTGGTCCACCGAGACGTGAAGCCCGGCAACGTCCTCCTGGACGAGGAAGGCAACGCCTACCTGTCCGACTTCGGCATCGCTCTGGAGACCGGCGCCCCCGAGCAGACCGCCGGCACGATGATCCGCGGAACGCCCGCGTACCTGTCCCCCGAGCAGATCCGGCTCGAGAAGACGTCACCGCGCTCGGACACCTACGCCCTCGGCGTGGTGCTGTACGAGATGCTCACCGCCGAGCACCCCTTCCCCGGTACCTCGCTGAACGTCCTCCTGGACCAGCATCTGAACCAGCCGATCCCGTCCGTCCGCCAGACGCGATCTACGATCCCCCCAGCGGTCGACGCGGCGATCGCGCGGGCCACGGCCAAGGATCCGCAGGCTCGATTCGACGACGTGCTCGAGTTCTGCGCAGCCTACCGAGGCGCGGTCGAAGGCACGAGCGCACGGGTCCTCATCCCCGGCGAGCTGCGCAACCCGTACAAGGGCCTCCGGGCGTTCCTCGAGGCCGACAGCGCGGACTTCTTCGGACGCGAGCTCATCACGCGTCGGCTGATCGAGCGGGTGGCCGAGACGGGCGCGCCGAGGTTCCTGTGCGTCGTCGGCCCGTCCGGGTCGGGGAAGTCGTCCGTGGTTCGGGCGGGGCTGGTGCCGGCGATCCGACGCGGGGTGATCCCGGGCTCGGAGCGCTGGTACGTCGCCGACCTGCTTCCTGGGGCGCATCCGATGCAAGAGCTGGAGCGAGTACTCCTCGGCGTGGGTGTCGACCCTCCGCCGTCGCTGCTCGACGATCTCGAGCGGGACGAGCTCGGGCTGACACGGGCGGTCGACCGGCTGCTGCCCGATCCCGACGCCGAGCTGCTCATCGTGCTCGACCAGCTTGAGGAGCTCTTCACGATGGTCGAGAGCGACGCCGAGCGCGTCCACGTCCTGGAGAGCCTCCGCGTTGCGGCCTCCGATCCCGCGAGCCGGGTCCGCGTGGTCGCCACCCTGCGCGCCGACTTCTACGACGAGCCTCTGTCCGTCCGTGGCTTCGGCGACCTGTTGGCGGCTCGCAACGAGGCCATCACGCCGATGTCTCCCGAGGAGCTCGAGCGCGCGATCGTGGGCCCGGCGGAGCGCGTGGGCCTAGACGTCGAGCCCGGGCTCGTCGCCGCGATGGTCGCCGACGTGATCGATCGTCCGGGCGCACTGCCGCTGCTGCAATACGCGCTGACCGAGCTCGCGGACCGCGAGGACGTGAGCTCGCTCACACTCAATGCGTACCGGCGGATCGGTGGCGTCTCGGGAGCGCTCGCACGGCGCGCCGAGCGCCTGTACGACGCGCTCGACGACGAGGGCCAGGTCGCCTGCCGCCAGCTGTTCCTGCGACTCATCACCCTCGGCGAGGGTACCCAGGACACGCGGCGGCGGATGCGCCGATCCGAGCTCGCGACCGCCGATCCGGTCCCGACAGACGCGGTGATCGAAGCGTTCGGACGTCACCGGCTCCTGTCGTTCGACCGCGACCCCGTCACGAGGGAGCCGACCGTCGAGATCGCCCACGAAGCACTGCTCGGGGTGTGGGATCGACTCCGGGGCTGGATCGACGAGGCGCGGGACGACATCCGCACGCAGCGTCGGCTCGCGATCGCCGTCGCCGAATGGGAAGCCGCCGACCGTGACCCGAGCTTCCTCCTCGGCGGGTCTCGGCTGGAGCAGGTCCAGGCATGGACCGGAACGACGACCCTCGCGCTCTCGGATGCGGACCGAGCTTACGTGGAGGAGAGCACCGTCGTTCAGCGAACCGTCCGAGAGCGCGAGCGCGCGCTGGAGCGCCGATCGATCCGCAGGTTGCGGTCCCTGGTCGCGGTCGGCCTGGTCGCGGCCCTCGTGGCGACGACCCTGACGGTCATCGCGGTCACGCAGCGGGGCAAAGCCGAGGACGAAGCGCGGATCTCCCAGGCGCGGGCGCTCTCGGCCGCGGCCGTCGCGAACCTCGAGACCGATCCGGAGCTCAGCATCCTCTTGGCGACCGAGGCGGTGGATCGAACGCGATCGGTCGACGGGAGCGTGCTGCCGGAGGCGGAGGAGGCGCTTCATCGTGCCGTGGTGGCATCCAGGGTCGTGAAGTCGATCGCCGGGATCGGCGGACTTCTGGCTTGGAGCCCGAAGGGTGTCTTCGTGAGCGAGGGTCCCGAGGGGGCCGGCGTGATCGACATCCGGGACGACGAGACGGGAGAGACCGTGCTGTCGTTCCAGGGTCACGATGGTGACATCAACGACCTCGCGTTTAGCCCTGACGGCTCGAAGCTCGCGACGACAGGCGACGATGGCCGGCTGAAGGTGTGGAACCCCGACACGGGCGCCCTTCTTACCAGTCGGTTGGCCGGGGGTGAGGTGTGGGGTCCTTCTTTCAGCGCCGATGGCTCGTTGGTTGCGGGCGCCTGGGTTCAGCGAAGATCGTACGGAGCCACCGTCCGGGTACTGGATCTGACGTCGAATGCGGACGTCGTCGCGGCCTTCCGCGTGGCGGGCGCCATCGACACGGCCGTCAGCCCGGACGGGGAACACATCGCCGTCATGTCGTTCTGGAACATGGGCGGCGAGGTCTTTGACGTCGAGACGGGAGATCGGGTCTTCCGATTGACAGCCTTCAACTGCTGCTCTTTCCCGGATTCGAGGGGCGTCGCATGGAGTCCGGATGGCCATTCGATCGCCACCACGAACTCGGACACCGTTCGCGTCTGGGACGCGTCCACGGGGCGACTCCGATCGACCCTGCTCGGCCACACCGGCCCCGTCTTCAGTGTCGCATGGAGCTCAGACTCGACGCGTGTGGTCAGCGGTGGATCGGATGGGACCGCGCGCGTGTGGGACGTCGACTCGAAGGAAGCGATCGAGCTCATGGCGCTCTCGGCACAAGAGACCCAGGGCGGGATCGTCGGCGTGGCCTTCTCCCGCGATGGGACCCGGGTCATGGCCGGGGATGCAGGCATCACGGCGGTGAAGGTCTGGGACGTGGGACCGGACGGCGATGCGGAGTGGGCGAACATCGCCTGGGCGCGGTGGGGCTGGATGGTCGAGTTCACGCCGGACGGTCGTGGCGTCGTCCTCGCCGCTGAGCGTTCGGTGTCGATCTGGGAACCCCACACCGGACGGAGACTCCGAACGCTCGGGCCAGCGACGGACGGCTTCTGGTTTGCATCCTTGGACGTGAGTCCGGACAGTGGGTCGATCGTCCTCGGCGGAGGCGATGGGTCCAACAACGGCTTCGGCGGCGAGGCGACCAGGACGTGGAACATCCGCACTGGAGAAGAGCTCTACAGGGTCGAACACGATCTCGACGTCCTTGACGTGGCCTTCAGCCCGGACGGGGATCACGTCGTGGCGGGCGGATGGGACGGGGCGGCGAAGATCGTAGATCGCTCCGGCAGGGTCGTCCGCGTCCTCGATGAGGGCGAGCTCAACACCATCAACGCTGTCCAGTTCAGCCCGGATGGACACTGGGTTGCGATCGCAGCTTTCTTCGGCCGTGGGGAGCCAGGGACGGGTCGCGTGAAGATCTGGGATTGGGAGCGAGGGGATGTCGTCCGCACGATCAGGCGCGAGGCACAGAAGGTCAGCTTCGACCCGACAGGTTCTCGGATCGCGATGGTCAGCTCCGAAGGCCTGGCCGAGATCTGGGACATCGACACCGGGATGCGGGTAGCGGAGCTCGCCGGGCGGTCGGGTGGTCTCAACGCCCTCGACTACAGCCCCGACGGATCGCTCCTCGCCACGGCGGGACTCGACGGAACGGTTCGATTGTTCGACGGCCAGACCGGTTCGCAACGACTCGTGCTGAGGGGTTCCGGCTGCAGCGCCGACGAGGTGGCGTTCAGTCCAGACGGAACCACGCTGGCGTCGACGACGTGCGGCGGCGTCCGGATCTGGGCGCTCGATATCGACGACTTGCTCGAGATCGCCGGCCGGAACGTCACCAGGTCACTGACGGATGAGGAGTGCCGCCAGTATCTCCGCATCGATCGGTGCGCCGGAGGTTGACCACGAGCCTAGGGCGAATACTGCTCCTCGATCTCGGTCACGACCCCGTTCTCGACGGTGATCCACCACTGGCTCTGCCCCCGGTAGATCAGGTCCCCGTCGGTGACGTCCGCTTGTTCCCCGATCGCCTCTGCGAAGAGCGCGAGGTCGCCGTCGAAGAAGGTGTCGCAGCAGTTGTTCCAGTCGAGGAGGCGCAAGCGCGC